>JBEVNE010000210.1:0-10020 GCA_040508275.1 Duganella sp. | reverse complement strand
CGCGCCCAACTGCTCCGCCAGCGCTGGCCGCGGCGCCGGCAGAAGCGGTAATCGATGGCGTACTGGCGCGCTACCTGGCCACGCCGTATGGCGAGGCCAATGGGCTGCGCCTCGACAACGGCGTTGTGGTACTGCTGCCGCCGCACCTGGCAACGCGCCTGACAGCGTTTGCCGCCATCGGCGCGCGCCTGCGCGTGATGGGGCGCATGGCGGCTGACGGCGTGCTGCGCGCCAGCGCGCTGTTCAATCTTGACAGTGGCGCCTCCCTGGCTGGCGGGCCCGGCGCCAAGCCGCGTCCAATCGGCGGGCCCGCCGGCGCCGCCTTACGCGGCGCGCTACAAAGCTATACGGTGGCAGGCGTTATCGAGCTGGTACTGCACGGGCCACGCGGCGAAGCCAATGGTGTGCTGTTGCGCGATGGCAGCGCCGTGTATTTTCGGCCCGATCTGGCATCCTCCGTCGCGCTGGCGCCGGGGCAGCCGTTTGCCGCCAGCGGCATCGGTACGCGCAGTGCCGCCGGCCTGGCCATCGAAGCGATAACCGTTGGCGCGAACGCCGCGCCGGCCGCCCGAAAAAATCAACAATGATGGGAGCAGAGGTGCTGTTAGCGATGATCACCGTATTGACCATGGCCGGCATCGTGCTGCGGCCCTGGCGTGTGCCGGAGGCGGTATGGGCGGCGCTGGCCGTGGCGGCCTTGCTGGCCGGCGGGCTGCTGGCGCCGTCGCAGGCGCTGGCCGGCGCGGCGCGTGGCGCCGAGGTGTACATGTTTTTGGCCGGCATGATGCTGCTGGCGGAACTGGGCCGCCGCCACGGCGTGTTCGACTGGCTGGCCGCCCATGCGGCGAGGGCGGCGGATGGCTCGGGGCGCCGCTTGTTCCTGCTGGTCTACCTGGCCGGTGTGCTGGTGACGGCTTTGCTGTCGAACGATGCCACGGCGGTGGTGCTGACGCCGGCCGTGTACGCGGTGGCGCGCGCGGTTGACGCCGAACCGGCGCCTTACCTGCTGCTGTGCGCTTTTGTCGCCAACGCCGCCAGCTTTGTGCTGCCGGTGTCGAATCCGGCCAACCTGGTGGTGTTTGGCGCGCACATGCCGAGCCTGGGTGACTGGCTGGCGCTGTTCCTGCTGCCGTCGCTGGGCGCCATCGTCGTGACGTATGCGGTGTTGTACTGGCGCCTGCGGCCGGCGCTGCCGCAGTCGATCGCCGCCGCATCGGCGGCCGCCGCATCGGCGCTGAAAACGCCGGCGCTGGCTCCGGCCGGGCGCGTGACCATGGCGGCGCTGGCCGGCACCGCGTTGCTGCTGACCGGCGCTTCGGCGTTTGATCTGGCGCTGGGACCGGTCACGCTGGGGGCGGCTGCCGGTGCGCTGCTGCTGACCTGCGGCGCTACGCGCAGCGGTCCGGGCGGCGTGCTGAGGGCCCTGTCGTGGGATGTGCTGCTGATGGTGGCCGGGCTGTTCGTGCTGATCGAAGCGCTGCAACAGCACCAGGTGGTGGCGCTGCTTGGCGAGCAGTTGCAGCGCCTGCAGGCGGCGCAGCCGCAGCTGGCCAACAGCATGGTGGGTGCGCTGCTGGCGCTGGCCTGCAATCTGTTCAACAACCTGCCAGCCGGCCTGCTGGGCGCGGCCACGCTCGACCACGTGGGAGCCGGGCAGGAGCTGCGTGCTGCAGCGCTGATCGGCATCGACCTGGGACCCAATCTGTCGGTCAGCGGTTCGCTGGCCACGCTGTTGTGGCTGACGGCGCTGCGCCGCGAGGGCGTGCAGATCAGCGCCTGGCGCTTTCTTCAACTGGGAGCGCTGGTCATGCCGGCCAGCCTGCTGGCTGCGCTCCTGTTACTTCAGGTGCAAGCATGACGATGTCGCGTTCCGCCATCATGGCGCCCGCCGCCGGCAATGCTGCTGCGGCCGTCGCTCCCGCCAGCCTGGCGGCGCTGGGCTGGCTCAATTTTTTCCTGGCCGACGCCCGCGACGGCCTCGGTCCCTTCCTCGACGCTTACCTGACCACCAGGGGCTGGCAGCCTATCGACCTTGGGGTGCTGGCCACCATCGGTGGCGTGATCGGCCTGCTGGCCGGTGTGCCGGCGGGGGCGTTTGCCGACCGCAGCCATCACAAGCGGCTGATGATCATCGTGCCGGTGCTGCTGATCACGCTGATGAGCTTTCTGTGCATCGCCTATCCGCAGCACGCCGTGGTATTTGCCACCCAGACGGTGGCGGCGCTGGCCGGCGTGCTGATCGCCCCGGCGCTGAGCGGCATCACGCTGGGCGTGGTCGGTCCGGCGCGCTTCGGTGAGCAACTGGGCAGGAACGAAGCGTGGAACCACGGCGGCAACCTCGTGCTGCTGGGCGCTACCTGGGGCGCCAGCGCCTGGTTTGCGCTGCCGGGCGTGGCCGGGCTGATGCTGCTGACGACCATCGCCACGGTGATCGCCACGCTGGCCATTTCGCCGTCCGGCATCGACCATGCGCTGGCGCGCGGCATGGGCGGCGCCGATACGTCTGCAGCAAGCGGCGCCGGCGCGCCGTCCTCGTTGCGCGAACTGGGGCGCAACCGGCCATTGCTGTGGCTGAGCGTGGCCTTGCTGTTGTTTCACTTTGGCAATGCACCGCTGGCGCGCCTGATCGCCCAGCAGTTTGCCTTGCAGATGCAGCGGCCGTTCGAGACGACAGCCGTCATCACCATGGTGTCGCAGGTGTCGGCGCTGGCAGCTGCGCTGGCGGCGCAGCGCATCATTCGCCACGACTGGGTACGGCTGGCGGCCGTGCTTGCCTTGCTCAGCCTGCCGCTGCGCGGGGTGCTTGCGTACGCGTTCCCGGACTTTGCCATGATCTATCCGGTGCAGCTGCTCGATGGCCTGGGCGTGGGCCTGCTCGGCATTCTCACGCCCTTTCTGGTCGAACGCCTGACGCGCGGCAGCGGCCATTTCAACCTGGCGCTGGCGGCGGTGATGATGGTGCAGGGCGTGGGCGCGGCGTCGAGCAACGTGGTGGCCGGCTACCTGGTCACGCACCACGGCTATCCGCTGACCTACCTGCTGCATGGATCGTTTGCCCTGCTGGCGCTGGCCGCCATGATGCCGGCGCTGGCCGGCGCCGGTGCTGCGCGGCGCAGGCGCGATGCCGGCACGCCTGCCGGATAAGTGAACCTTGAGCATTGAACCTTGAACCTTGAACCTTGAACCTTGAACCTTGAACCTTGAACATTAAGCATTAAGCATTAAGCATTGAACGGCGCGCGAGCATCGCCTTTCCATGGCTTCCTTCAAGATATAATTCACCTTTGCCGGCTCGGCGGCGCCAAAGTGCCGCGTGCAGAGCAGGCCGGTCAATCTGGAACTTATGGAAAAATCAATCGAATCGCGTGCCCTGCGCACGCTGGTGATCTCGCCCAACTGGATCGGCGACGCCGTCATGGCGCAGCCGCTGCTGCATGCGCTCAAGCAGGCCAATCCTGCCCGCGTGATCGACGTGCTGGCGCCGGCCTGGGTGGCGCCCGTGTGGCGCGCTGCCGCTGAAGTGAGCGAGGTGCTGGAAACGCCGTTCAAGCATGGCAAGCTGCAATGGGGCGAACGGCGCCGCTACGCCGCCATGCTGCGCGAGCGCGGCTACGACGAAGCCTATATCCTGCCCAATACGCTCAAATTTGCGCTGATCCCGTGGATGGCGAAGATTCCCAAACGCGTTGGCTACAAGGGAGAAATGCGCTATGGCCTGATCAATGTGATGCACCATGACGACCGCCAGCATCCGCGGCCGATGCTGCCGTTTTATGCGGCGCTGGCCGGACCGGTGTCGCCGACGCCTCCGCAGCAGGTGCCGTATCCGGTGCTCAGTGTGAGCGCGCAGCAGCGCGCGGCAGCGCTGGCGCGCATCAACCTGCCGGCCGATGCCACCATCGTGGCGTTTGCCCCGGGCGCCGAATTCGGCCCGGCCAAGCGCTGGCCCAGCGAACATTTTGCCGGCCTGGCGCGCATGCTGCAGGCCGCCCGTCCCGATGTGGCCATCGTGCTGCTCGGATCAGCCAAGGATGGTCCGGTGTGCGAGGAAATCGTCGCTGCCGCTCCCGGCGTGCGTAATCTCGCCGGCGTGACCTCGCTGGCCGACGCGCTGGCGCTGCTGAGCAGTGTGGCGGCGCTGGTCACCAACGATTCGGGCCTGATGCACATTGCCAGCGCATTCCAGCGGCCGGTGGTGGCGCTGTACGGCCCCACCGATCCGCGTCATACGCCGCCGCTGTCGGACATCGCCAAGGTGCTGTGGCTGCACCTCGATTGCGCCCCCTGCCAGCAGCGCATCTGCCCGCTCGGTCACCAGGATTGCATGCGCAAGCTGACCGTGGACATGGCGTGGCAGCCGCTGGCGCAGGCGCTGCCGCTGGCGGCGTAACAAGCTCAAGGCATATCGGCTTCACAAAATATTTAGCACAGGATCGATCATGATATTGGTAACAGGTGGTGCAGGTTTTATTGGCAGCAATATCGTTCACGCGCTCAACCAGCGTAGCGACGAGGGCATATTCGTGGTGGACAACCTGAAGCGCCCGGAAAAATTCCACAACATCGTCGATGCCGAAGTTGTCGACTACATGGGCAAGGAAGAATTCATCGAGCGCCTCGAGCGCGGCGAATTCAGCGGCAAATTCTCGGCCGTGTTCCACGAAGGCGCCTGCTCGGACACCATGGAAATGGATGGCGACTACATGATGCGTAATAACTTCCGCTATAGCGTGGCGCTGTTCGAGTTCTGCCAGAAGGAAAAAATCCCGTTTATCTACGCTTCGTCGGCGGCCGTGTATGGCGCCGAAAACGGTTTTACCGAAGAGCGCTCGGGCGAGCGTCCGCTCAACGTCTACGGCTACTCCAAGTTCCTGTTTGACCAGTATGTGCGCAAGTTCTGGCGTACCCACGGCGAAGGCGCCGGCTCGCAGGTGGTCGGGCTGCGCTACTTTAACGTCTATGGTCCGCGTGAATTCCACAAAGGCAATATGGCCTCGGTACCGCTGCACCAGTACCGTCAGTTCCTGGCTGACGGCCAGGTCAAGCTGTTTGGCGAGTACGACGGCTACGCCGCCGGCACGCAGACGCGCGACTTCGTGTATATCGACGATGTCGTCGCCGTCAACCTGTTCTTCCTCGACAATCCCGATAAAAGCGGCATCTTCAACCTGGGCACGGGCAAGGCGCAACCGTTCAACGACATCGCCGTCGCCGTGGTCAACAAGCTGCACGCCGACGGCGGCGCATGGACGCTGGGCGATATCGTCGAGCGCCAGTTGCTCGAATACGTGCCTTTCCCGGACAAGCTCAAGGGCAAGTACCAGAGCTTCACCCAGGCCAACATCGCCAAGCTGCGCGCCGCCGGTTACCAGAAAGACTTTGCCGACGTGCAGACCGGGGTCGGTGCTTACATCGACTGGCTGAACGCGCATCCCAAATAAACGGTATGCCAGCCTGGCTGGCTATGCTGGCTGGCAGCCAGCCGCCTTCAGCACGCGCTCGGTGGATGCAGGATTGTTGATGAGTTTTGCAGGCGGACGCCGTGGCCGCGTGACCAGCTCACCGCCGCAGTTGGGGCAATGGCCGGCCAGCGTGGTGGTGGCGCAGCCTGCGCAGAATGTGCATTCAAACGAGCAGATACGCGCATCGGTGGACTCGGGCGGCAGGTCAAGGTCGCAGCATTCGCAATTGGGGCGTAGTTGGAGCATCGGTTCCTCTGGATTGGGTGGAGTCTGGCAAGGTCGCGGATAAATCCATTGTATCCTCCAACTGTAGGTCAACCCAAAACAGGCGTGTGCCGCTTGACGCTGGTGGCAGGGGTATGCATGATGGAGATGCTGCACGCCGCAGCGCTCTGGAGTCGCCGCCATGGAACAGCGCATCGAAAAACTGGAGTCCGAACTGGTCGCCATCAAGGTGGACTTGGGCATCCTTAAAGCCAACAGCGCCACCAAGGCCGACCTTGCCGAAGCAAAAGCAACGATCATCATGTGGGTGGTTGGCGCCATTTTCCTGGCGCAGCTGCTGCCTGGCTTGCTGGGCAGGTTCGGGCTGCATTAATGTGATACGCTACGCAATTGTTTTTTTTGAAACTAAACGTATGGCCGTACAAACAGCATTGATCATTAATCACCGCCATTGAATACGCCCTGATGGCCGCCGCCATCGCCGCAGCGATCACCGCCGGCCTGGCCGTGCTGGGGCCAAAAATCACCGATTCGCTCAAATACATCTCGGGCCTGATCAAATCTGCCTGATTGATCCTGCACCGAAAAGTCCGGACTTGTCCGGATATGAAAGACTACGCCTGCGCCACCGGCTGTCAAGCACCGCACTGTTGTGGTCCTGCGCTACCAGCGACGGCAACTGCGGTCAGCATCTGGGGCTGTGCTTTTTTGCCGGCGCAACGATACGCCATGCCAATATGCAGGCAGTGATGCTCATTGCGATGCCGAGCAGCGACAGCAGGACGATCAGGCTGTTGCGCAACCACGGACGCGCGATCAGCGGGGCAAAGTCGAAGCTGTGCAGACCGTTGTAGAGCAGGCGTTGCCAGTGGGTGGAGGCGTCGGCGCGCAGCACGATGCGGGTTGACGCCGGATCGGCATAGACCACCACGCCGTCGGCCCAACTGGCGCGCCAGACCGGCAGCGGGCGGCTCTGGCGGCGTGCCGGGTTGTGTTCGCTGGCGTAATACAGCGTGTCATATTCATCAATCCGGGTGAGCGATGCTGGCGCTGTCTGGCGCAAACCACGCAGCGCGCTGTTGATCGCGGTATCGGGCAGGGCAGTCAGCACCGTGTGATGAGCGCCATCGGTGCCGTCCGCACGGATGAGGCGCTGGCCTTCCGGCGCACGCAGGCGGTACCAGTGCTGGCCGTTCCATTGCAGCGTTTCCAGCTCGCGCACTGCCAGCGGTGCAGCCAGTGTGGTGGCCAACTGCAGTGCCTGCGCCGGGTTCAGCGTGGCTTGATGGGCAGGATCTCCGCGCCAGCGCTGCTGTTCTTCGGGTGTGGCGCCGCGTGGTGAAAACACGCTCCAGGGATTCATCGACATCAGGCCGGAAAATATCCACGTCAGCGTGACCAGACCGGCGGCCAGGCCCAGAATATGGTGCCAGCGCATCCAGAAGACCCGATACGGTATCCAGCGTGAGCGGTTCAGGAACAATTGCCAGATGCCGAGTATCAGGCCGCTGGCGGCGAGCAGCACGCCGGGCACGGACAGCCACACCACCACGTTATGCCAGCGCTCGGGCCAGCGTCGCAGCTCGGTAAAGTAAATCCAGTGCGGTACGGCGCCGATCCAGTTCCAGGCCCGCTCGGTGCGGCGGGTTTCGCCGACCACCTCGGCCGAACCGGTAGCCACGTACAGTTCCAGGCCGTCGTCGCCATCCAGCGTTACCCGCACCAGCGGGCGGTAGGGATTGAAGCCTTGCGCCACCGTCCATTGGTCGCGCTCGAGCGTTTCGGTGTGCAGCGCGCGGCGCCCGCTGAAGGCAGCAGCCACCGCAGCCGCCTGCGCTGGCGATAGCGGCGCCAGTTGCGCGCCGCTGCGGGCGTCAACGGCGATCCAGCGCCGCTGCGTGGCGCCTGCCAGCAGCCGCCACACCGGCTGCCCCGCATGCATGCCCAGTCGCGCCTCGCTGACCGGCACATCTTCTTGCAATGTGTTCTGCGCTTGCTGCGCGCTCAGGCAACAGCGATCACCGGGCGCCAGGGCCAGTGTCGGCAAGCCAGCCAGGCGCTCGGCCGGCGTAAGACTGGGAAACGGCACAAAATACAGCACGATGCCGCTGATAAACCAGATCAGGAACAGCAAGGCCAGCGCAACGCCCAGCCATTTGTGCAGGAATAGCAGGGCCTTTTTCACGTTGGCGCCATCAGAAAGCGCTACGCGCCGTCAACTGCAGTGAACGTGGATCGGCCAGCAGCCAGCGCGTGCCGGCGCTGCCGGAGAGGGCGTAGTCGCGGTTGGCCAGGTTTTTCACGGACAGCGTCAGCGACAGCTTCGGTGACTGCGTCCAGGCCAGCGATGCATCGATGGCCGTGTACGAGGGCAGGTAGGCCGTGTTGGCGGTGTTGGCCTGACGGGCGCCGACATAGCGTGCGCCAATCGCGGCTTGCCACGCTGGCAGGAAGCGGTAGCCGGTCCACAGGTTGGCCGTGCGTTCCGGTACGCCGGTCGGGGTATTGCCGCTGCGCGAGACGGCGCGGCCGGCCACCACTTCGGTAAAGTCGTCGTAGCGGGCGCGCAGCGCCGCCAGATTGGCGTCGATGGTCCAGCCGCGCAGTGGTTCGGCGGCAAACGCCAGTTCGATGCCAGTGGACGATTGCTGTCCGATCTGCAGCGCCACGTTGGGGTTGTCCGGGTCGCGCGAGAGCAGATTGTCTTTTTCGATTTTATACACGGCAGCGCTCCATTCGCCGTTGAGCGCCGCCACCCGGCCCTTGGCGCCCAGTTCCAGCTGGCGGCCCTTGGTCAGGTCAAAATTCGGGCTGCCGTTGGGCAGGGCCAGCGCGCCGCTCAGTGGATCGGTAGCGGTGGCATACTGGCTGTAGACGGTCAGTGCAGGGGCGATATTCCAGACCAGGCCGGCGCGGCCGGTGAGCGGCGTGTAATCCTTCGATTGCTGCACGCGGCTGCGCAGTTCGTGATTGTCCAGCGCCATGCGGTCGCGGCGCAGGCCGGTGACCAGCTTCCATTGTGGCGCCAGGTCGAGCACGTTTTCGGCAAACACGGCCGTCGATTGCAACTGCGCGCGGCGCAGCGGCAACGTGGGGTTGGCTGCCGGGCTGACTTGCGCAAAACTGCCCGCTGCAAAGTTATACGGATCGATCACCGTGCTGCCGACATACGGCGAGTTATTGGTCAGGAATAAACGGCTGCGATACCAGTCCACCCCCACCACCAGGCGGTTTTTCAGTCCCCCCAGCTGGCCGTCGAGACTGACATCGAAGCGGTTGCCTATCTGTTCCTGGTCGTGCAGGATTTCCAGGTAGCTGTCGCGCGTAACGCGGTTGCCGGCCGGGTTGAGGGTATAGCCTTCGGTATTGCGCCAGTGGCGTTTGCTGGTCATCGCGTAGGTTTCGTTACGCAACCTTACCTGGGACGAGGCCTGGTAATCGACTTTGACGCGCCACACGCGGTCGTTGTACTTGACCAGTGCATCGTCGACGTTGAAGCTCAGCCGTTTCAGGCTGTCGTCCACCTGGCCGTTGCGCAGCGGCGTGCCGAAATAGGTGGCGTCGTCGTTATGGCCGGCGTCCAGCAGCATGGTCACCTGCAGATCGCGCTGCGGCCGGATGCTCAGTGCCGCCGACAGGTTCTGCCGCTGGTAGCCGCTGTCGCGGCGATAACCGTTGCTCTTTTGCGCATCGGCGTAGATCGAGTAGGCCACCATGTCGTTGATCGGACCGCGCGCGCCAACGCCGCCGCGTACCGTGTTCCACGATCCGGCGCTGGCATAGGCTTCGCCTTCAAAACGGTCGAAGCGCGGCTGTTTGGTGACGTAATTGACGGCAGCGCCAATCGCGCCGTCGCCGTATAGCACCGAGGCCGGGCCGCGCAGCACTTGCACCGCTTCCAGCGGCCAGGTGGAAAACGGGTAGGTGATGGTGCCCACCGCCACGATCAAGCGCGTGCCATCGACCATTTGCGCCACCGAGTTGTGGCCGGCAAAGCCGCGTGCACTGAGGCTGGTGCCGCCGTTGCCGGGAGACGGCGATTCGCTCACGCCCGCCATGCGCACGGCGGCGTCCTGGGCGCGTACCAGCACGCGCTCGGCCAGGTCGGCGCTACTCATGCTGCTGACGCTGGCGGGGGTGTCGCGCGCGCTCAGGTCGAGGCGCGAACCGGTGGCGTTGTGTTCGTCCAGGCCCAGGCTGGCGTTGGGAGTCATCCGGCTTTCGCGTACTTCCACAGTCGGCAGCTCGGCAGCGGCATGGGCGGCGGCGCAGACGGACATACTGGCGGCGGCCAGTGCGCTCAGGGTCAGGCGGGTGGTGGTCATGGTGGTAT
>JBEVNE010000350.1:0-3559 GCA_040508275.1 Duganella sp. | reverse complement strand
GTTGGAACAAAGTATACTGATGTTAAGCTGGAGGATGAGCCGTGAATAAAGAATTTAGATTGATTTTTGAAGGGTTTCCTGATTGTTCAGGCTTGTCAGCATTTGGGGGGCTTTTGCGGCTTTTTTGTCCGGCGGATGAATTGTGGGGTTTGACTTGGTCAAAGTTTAGCGGGTTAAATTTTGATTGGGATAATGCGCTTATGTATGATGTTTTTGGAAATGTTTATTTCACAAATAATTTTTTTGTAAATATATTGTCGCTTGATTCGGGTGATATTGTTCCGCTTGATGTTAATGTGCGTGAATTGGCTGCAGCGGTGGTGTCTGATCCTAATTCGACGATTATGTTTGGAAAATATGCAGAAGCTATAAAATTTCTGGGGAGGCTGAAAGATAATCAAAATTATGCTTTTAAGGTTGAATTATCTCTAGGGGGCGCGTTCGATGTTGATAACATGTACATATCTGATAGGTTGGAGAACGTGAAGAATCTCGCCAAAATCGCCCGGCAAATTAGATGCGTCCCAATCGGGGCGAAGTTTGCTGCTGATATTTGATTTATTTGTGGTGTTTTTCAAAGATTAAGTGAGTTCCTGATTAGCCCTGACGTTCAGCCAGCAGTCTCAGTGTCAGCCTCCCGTAAAATTGATCCAGCCGTAGTTAGTAGTTAGAGGTTTCCGGGCACACTAGCACCCAAGGAGACCAACGATGCGCAAGAGCAAGTTCACCGAGAGCCAGATCGTCGCCACGCTGAAGCAGGTCGAGGGCGGACGGCAGGTCAAGGATGTCTGTCGCGAGCTGGGCATTTCCGAGGCGACGTACTACGTCTGGAAGTCCAATTACGTCGGCTTGGAGGCTGCTGACGTGCAACGTCTTCGCAGCTTGGAGACCGAGCACCGCAGGCTCAGACGCATTTATGCCGACCTTGCGATGGAGAACCATGTACTGAAGGATGTCATCGCAAAAAAGCTGTAGACCCGGCGCAAAAGCGCCCGCTTCTTGCCTGGCTCATCGAGCATCATGGCTGGAGCGAGCGCCGGGCCTGTCCGGTCGTTGGCGTGGCTCGCTCGACAGCGCGTTATCGGCGTCGTCCTGACCAGGATGAGGAGGTCATTGCGCTGTTGTCTGAATTGGCCGAGCGTTTTCCTGAGCGTGGATTTGGAAAGCTCTTTCAGATCGCCGTCGCGGATACGTGTGGAACCATAAGAGGGTCTGACGCGTGTATTGATTGATGAAACTCAATCAATGTCGCCGCAGCAGGCGCCGGGTTCCGACGCGGCATCCACAGCCACTAGCATGCGGAGAACGCCCCAATGCCGGTTCGATGCGCCGTGGGATGGTCGGCGTTTCCGCACGTTCAATGTCATCGACGATTTCAGTCGGGAGGCCTCGGCGATCAAAATGGACCTGAATCTTCCAGCGGCCCGCGTCATTCGCACGTTGGAACGCATCGCAGCCTGGCGCGGCTATCCCGCCAAACTTCGTTTGGACAATGGCCCGGAGTTTGTCGCATTAGATTTGGCCGAGTGGGCCGAGCGTAAAGGCGTTGCATGGGATTTCATTGAGCCAGGACGTCCGATGCAAAACTGTTTTATCGAACGCTTCAACGGCAGCTACTGGCGAGGCGTGCTGGAAATATCTTCCGCACCCTGAGCGAGGTCCGTGAGCAGACCGAGCAGTGGGATGCCTTGGGTGACAGTGACGAAGAGTTCAATATATATTTTTATGAAATGCCGGCGGTAATCTGGATTGATGAGTGCGGAAATTACTTTTCCTTGTAATAAGCGAAGAGCAGGATCAAGTTCACTTAATAGGTCTGCCTGCCCCTGTTTCCTCACACGCATAATGGATCGACTGAACTCAGACCGCTCATCTGCGTAGTCGCGGCTTGCACAGATGCTCTGCCACGCTGAAGAACACTGACAACACTTTACGGCAGTCATGACGCAATGTATTTCAAGAAAGTCGCAATGGTTCGGCCTCTTCGGCTGGTTGGCGCTGTGCTATGCGGTCGCTGGGCTTGGTGCGATGGCATCCATCCATGCGGCCAGCTTCTACGCAGGCCTTACGCGGCCGGCGTGGGCGCCGCCGGGCTGGTTGTTCGGACCTGTGTGGACAGTGTTGTACGGAATGATGGCGGTGTCGGTGTGGCTGGTGTGGCGGCGCGGCAGCCGGGCGGGGACGCGTCCGGCGCTCGGCCTGTTCGTGCTGCAGCTGATACTCAATGGCTTGTGGAGCTGGCTGTTCTTTGCGTGGCAGTTGGGAGCCTGGGCGTTTGCCGACATCGTGGCGCTGTGGCTGGTGTTGGCCGGAACGATCGCTGTGTTCGCGAAGCGGCAGGCACTGGCGGCGTGGTTATTGGTGCCGTATCTGGCGTGGGTGAGCTTCGCGGCTGCGCTCAACTTTTCGGTCTGGCAGCTCAATCCTCAAGTGCTTGGCTGATCTTTCTGCTGCGCTTGCTGACTTGCACAGTGCGTCGCGGCGATGGCGATCATCTACCGTTGATCCGAAGTGATCTGTTGCTTGGCGTAGTGACACCGGCAGCGATGTGATGCACTCGCGCACAAGCGATCCCTCAGCCGCATCGCCTTAGCCAAGTCGCACGACTGCATCAATCCATGCTCGAAACCTGCGCAGCGCCACCCACTGAGGCAGCTTCAAAAGTTTCCATAGCAATCAATTGCTTGCGAGGGTGTTGCTTAAATCCCTGAACGGCAAGGTTTTCTGCTCCGTCTGCCAAGCGTGTGCGGCCGCCCTGTCATCCAACGCTTGACAGGCTTCGCCCAGGTGATGTCTTTTGCACACATGCCTAATGCTTTCGCCACCACCTCGCTTACCTGTCAGCCGCAGCTGCGGCCGGGTGCGGGCGTGGCCGGCATTAGCACCACCATTACCACCGTCACCATTCGCCCGGTGCGGCCCGTCGTCTTCGCGTAACTTCCGAAAACCACGGCCCCGCACCCGGATCAGGATGCGGGGGCCTGGCTCTCTCACCTGAAGCGGACGGGGCCTCCCTAACGAGGTCTGTCGATGTCATCGCTTGCTGTTTCACTCGAACCCGCTGCTGTTCTCGCGTCCTCTGCGCGCACCGTCGTGCACAAATTCGGCGGCACCTCGGTGGCCGATGCCGAGCGCTACCGGCACGTGGCGCAGCTGTTGCTGGCACGCGAGGAGTCGGTGCAGGTCACCGTGGTGTCGGCGATGAAAGGCGTGACCGATGCGCTGATCGAACTGGCCGAACTGGCGGCGCAAGATCGCCCGGAGTGGCGCGAGCGCTGGCATGAAACGCGGGCACGCCATCGCGGTGCGGCGGTGGCCCTGCTGGGCGAGCATTCCGGGCCGACGGTGGAATGGCTGGACGAGCGCTTCGAGCATCTGGCGCAGATCCTCGGTGCGCTGGCGGTGATCGGCGAGCTGCCGCGCGAGGTGCTCGATCGTGTGCAAGGCCTGGGCGAGGTGTATTCGGCGCAATTGCTCGGCGACCATTTCCGCGCGCTTGGCGAGGATTGCGCGGTGCTGGATGCACGCGATGTGCTGGTGGTCAACCGCGGCGAACTCG
>JBEVNE010000069.1:0-4184 GCA_040508275.1 Duganella sp. | reverse complement strand
CTACCGATGAACATGTTACGTGAGCTCACATCAAGACCAGCAGGTGCCTCTGCATTTGCGCTGACATGCAGAGTGCTGACAACGGAACCGTCGGGAATCATGAAAAGACGACCTACTGCCGCCGCATCAAGTGTGAGCGAGGCACGAGTGCCACGCGTAATTTCGAGCTCATGCAGTGGCTGACCTTGAATATCATATAGCACACCCTGGAACAGCTGGAGTGCAATTGGGGGCGCTCTCAACAATGTCTCAATGCGAGAAAGGCTATCGCGGTCAAAGTCGGGATCGATGAGCATCTACCGATCTTACGCGCGTGCGCGCGCGATGGTTTGAGATGGGGCAAACGTAGTTCCGAATTTCCTTGAAACTGCCGATGGCTGCCAGGGGCTGGGGGAAATGGGGTAACTATTTTGGATTTCTTCGGCTGTCCGCGATACGCTGCTCAATCCATGCCTCGACCTCTTGCTTAAACCACGCACTGGCACGACCACTCACCTTGATTGGCTGCGGAAAATTGCCGACCTTGATGGCGTTGTAAATGGTGGCCCTGGACAGGCCGCAGTGAATCGCCACGAGTTTTTTAGACACTCGCAATCCGCTGGAAATACTGCTTTTCATATTCGAACGGCGACAAGTCACTGCTGAAGCGGTGTCGGCGCTTTGGATCGTAAAACATCTCGATGTAATCGAAGACATCCTGCCTTGCTTCATCCCCGGTTGATCGAGGAACTGCGGAAAATCACCGGCGGCGGCACATTGCTGTTTCCTAACATGAGGGACCACTCGCGTCCCATGAGCAACAACACGATCCTGAAAGTCATTGAACGGATGGGCTACAAAGGCGATATGACGGGGCACGGTTTCAGGACGCTGGCCATGAGCACGAGGAGACCTTGAAGTATCGCCACGAACCGGTCGATCGGCAGTTGGCGCACGTGGTAAAGGACAAGGTGCAGCGTGCTTACGATCGGGCGGCCTATCTCGAAATGGAACGGGACATGGGGCCGTTGCTGCTCCGAACGGCCAAGGATTCTTATACGGTAGCGCCGTGCGCAACAGTGCACACGGCGCGCCACACATCGTAATTGCGAATGAGTCTCATTAGTAATATACTCGCACATTTGCTATCAAATAAAAAGCCATGAATCCGCCACGCCACTTCCATCTCTGCTTCACGCTGCCGTTGGCATGCGCTCCGCTGTACGCTTTGGCTCAGGTCAGCGACGAGCAAATACTGCAGGCGGTTCAGATCACCGCCACGCGTGCCCAGGGCTTTGCGCCGAACTCGGTCGAAGCGGGCAGCTTCCGTGGCTCCGATGTGATGGAAGTACCGTCCACCGTCAACGTCATCACCCGCGAACTGCTGGAATTGCAGGCTGCGTCGGGCCTGTACGACGCCGTGCGTAATACCGCTGGCGTGACGCGCCAGCAGAATGGCGGCGATACCTGGGACCAGCTGGTGATTCGTGGCATCGCGGTGGAAAATCGCACCAACTACCGCATGAATGGCTCGGTGCCGATCATGAACTTCTCGCAGGTGCCGATGGAAAACAAGGAACGGGTGGAAGTGCTGAAAGGCGCGTCGGCGCTGTACTACGGTTTTACTTCGCCGGCCGGCGTGGTCAACTTCGTCACCAAGCGCGCTGGCAAAGAGCCCGTCACCAGCGCCGGCCTGACGCTCGATGACAACGGCACGGCCATCGCCAGCGTTGATGTCGGCCGCCGCTTTGGCGAGCAGGAAGAATTTGGCGTACGCATCAATGCCGCCGGTGGTGCGCTCGGTAGCTTCCTCGATCATGTCAACGATGGCAACCGCCAGTTTGCTTCGGCTGCGCTGGACTGGCGCGTCAACAATCGCCTGCTGCTGAAGGCCGACCTGGAATATGATCACCGCAAAGTGGTCGAGCAGGCCGGAGTCGCCCTGCCGACGGCTGTCAACGGCGTGATCACGCTGCCGCGCGCCGTCGATCCATCGCGCCTGGTCGGTCCGGACAGCGCCCGCTTCGAAGCCACCAGCAAGGCCGCCGCCCTGCGCGCCGACTACGCGCTCGGTAATGGCTGGGCGCTGACGCTCGAAGGCGGCCGCTCGGAAGTGGCGCGCGACCGCAACCTGCCGATTTTCCGCTTCACCAATCAGGCGGCGGTTGCCACCGGCGCTGGCCGCATCACCGGCAATTCGCAGCACAACGTGGTCGGCTCGGACACGCTGCGGGCGGAACTGTTCGGCACCGCAGTCACCGGCGCTGTCAAGCATGAGCTGACGATCGGCGTCAGCCGCACCAACAAGACGCAAGATCCTATTTACCAGAGCAATTACACGATTGCCTCGCAAAACCTGTATGCCCCGCTGCCGATTACCAGCATCGTCTATGGCGCCAGGCCCACTTCGCCAACCACGGCGAAATTGAAGACCCGCGACGATGGCCTGTATGTGCTGGACCGCATGACGCTGTCGCCGCAATGGCAGCTCATCGCCGGTGCGCGCAAGGTCAGTTACCAGAGCGACCAGGGCGTTAATCACTATGACGCCGACAAGACCACGCCGATGCTGGCCGCCATCTACCGCCCGCTGGCCGATCTGTCCTTCTACGCTTCGGCGGCACAGGGCCTGGAGGAGGGCGAGCCGGCGCCAAACGGAACCGTCAACCAGAACGAACGCATGGCGCCCGGCGTCAGCAAACAGAAAGAGTTGGGCATGCGCTGGCGTACGCCGACCGGTACGCTGCTGTCTGCCGCCGTGTTCGACATCAACCGTCCCGGCTATTACACCAACGCCGCCAATGTCTTCGTGGCGGACGGCGAGCAGAATTACCGCGGGATCGAGCTGTCCACCCAGGGCCAGTTGACGCCTGAATTGGGATGGCAGACTTCGGCGCAGCTGCTGCGTCCGGAATTCCGCAACATCGGCGCCGCCTACAACGGCAAGCTGCCGGAAAACGCCAGCAGGCAGACCGCCAGCGCCTTCCTGTCCTATGCCCTCGATGCGTGGGTGCCGGGCCTGTCGCTGAACACCGGCGCCTACTACACCGGCCGCCGTCCGGTGAATGATCTGAACCAGGCCTGGCTTGGTGGTAACACCTTGTTCACCGTTGGCGGCCGCTATGTCAACCGGACGTTTGGCAAACGCACGACCTGGCAGGTCAACGTCGAGAACCTTGGCGACAAACAGTACTGGGCCGGCGCCGGTACCCGCCTGGCTGCGGGCGCGCCGCGCACGGTCAAGCTGACCATGAAGCTGGACCTGTGAGCGGCCAATGAAAGTCGTGATGCACATTGGACTTGCCTGCATCCTTGCCGGTGTACTCAACGGTGCAGCCGCAGAACGTCTGGTCGATGCGGCGCTGCCGGTGTACCAGCCGCAGCCGGTTAGCGTGCCATCCGATGCGGCATATGTGACGCCGGATGGCGCCGTGCGGCTGGCGGGCGCGGAGCATGTGCAGTAATCCGCTCAAGCAGACTGGAGGCGTATGGCGGTTCTGGCGGTGGTCAGATGGTTCGGTAATATGCATACCTCGTGCTCGGCGTTGCGAACTTTCGTTGTGGAGCGCGAGCGGTGAGGCTTGCTAAGTCCGCTCGCGAACGGCGCTAGCGCGTAACACCGCCGTCTCCGGTTGTTCGTTGTTACCAAACATTTCAGCAAGAATCGCGCGCAACCAGGCATTGGCGCCATCCTTGGCATACTTGCGGTGCCAATGCTGTTTGAGGTCAAACGGCGGCATTTCCAGCGGCGGCTCTACCAGCTTGATGGCCGCCAGTTGGGCAAAACTCTCTCCCACCGCCCTCGGCACGGTGGCCACCAGATCGCTGCCGGCGATCACGAATGGAATCGACATGAAGTGGGGCGTGGACAGCACCACGCGCCGTTCGATCCGCTTGCGTGCCAGGAACTGCTCAAATACTTCCTGGCTGCGTCCCTCCGCCTTGATCACCACGTGCCCCAACTCCAGAAACTGCGCCAGGCTGAAGTGCTTCGCCTGGTGTGGATGGTCTGCGCTCAGCAAGCAGATGAACGAATGCGAAAACAGCCGCTGCTGGAAAAAATTCTGATGTTTCAGATCCGGGAAATAGCCAACTGCCACATCCACGCTACCGTCCTCCAGTGCGGCTGCCAGCTCGTCCGGCGGCAGCGTGGTGGAGGTAATGGTGGCGTCAGGCGCATCGCGTCGTATTCGTTGCAGCAGGCG
>JBEVNE010000329.1:0-21175 GCA_040508275.1 Duganella sp. | reverse complement strand
GATCATTGGACAGCCATGCGTCGGCCTCGTCGACCAGATCGAAAAAGGCGAGCTCGATTCGCCGGAAACCATCGCCATGGTCGAGCGTTACGTGATGCCGCTGCTGCAAGGCGGTGCCGATACGATCGCGCTCGGCTGCACGCACTACCCGTTTGTCGAACCGCTGATCGATGCCATCTGCAAACGCGAATCCAGCGAACCCATCACCATCATCGATACCGGCGAAGCCGTCGCACGCCAACTTGAGCGTCTGCTGCAGCACAAAGGCAAGCAACGCCTGCTGGGTGATCCGGGTACGGTCGAGGCTTACACCACTGGCAATGCCGAGGCGCTGCAACGCGCTTTTGCCCAGTTGCTGAACCTGCAGCCACGCGTTACAGCGTTGCAAAACGGCGAGGCATAAATCTTCGTTCGAAAAATTTGCCAGAGTCCCGCAGATTTTGTATAATGCGCAGCTGTTCTGCAAAACATCGCAGGCAGTGACGTAGTCCAGTGGTGGCTGTAGCTCAGTTGGTAGAGTCCAGGATTGTGATTCCTGTTGTCGTGGGTTCGAGCCCCATCAGCCACCCCAAAGAATTCGCAGTAAAAGAAAAGGGTTACAAGTTTCGGCTTGTAACCCTTTTTTTCATTGCGCCCACTGCCCTGCTTGATCGTGATGGTGCAATCCATAATGAAGCGATTCGCGCAACAGCAGCCAGCAGCCAGCAGGCTGCTGGCTCAGCCAACGCAACAGGTGCGCAAGAGAATGCGGCCTCAGGCCGGCGGCAGCGCCGCAATCGCGCTTTCCAGTACCTGCCGCACCTTGATGGCGTTGGCCGGACGATGGGTGAACTGGACCGCCTTGCGTGCCGCCACCAGATGCTGGTTGGGGTCGTCGATGATGCGGCGCGCGGCGCGCCCAAAGCCTTCCGTCGGCAGGAAGATCACCCCGCTGTCGTCCCAGTCACCGGAGGCAGGCAGGCTGGACGCTTCGGACAGCACTGGAATCCCCATCGCCATCGGCCGCAGGCAGCGGTTGATCTCCAGAAGATCGGTTTCGTAGGCGTGAATATTGAGCACGTAGCGGCAATCGAGCAGCTCGTCGGCCAGTTGCTGACCATAGCGACCGGAAATGTGCTTGATACTCACGCCTTCGCTGGTCAGCTCATCGATCAGCTTGCGCCGGCGTGGTGGCACGGCGCCGTAAAAAGCCAGGTCAAAATTGACTTGCCAGCCAGTCGCCGTCGAACTGCCCAGGTTGGCGGTCGGGAACTGCGGCATTTCCAGCACCGGATAACGCAGCGCTACCTTGCGCTGCAGGGCATAGATATTCGGCTGGCACCAGTCCAGCACCACATAACGTGACAGGAACTCCAGGTACTCGGGGGTGATCAGCGATGAAGTGCTGTCGATCTGTTCGCCGTTGAAGATGATGGTGCTGCTTGGCAGCGCCATCTGGGCGATTTCCTCGTAGGAATGGCTGAACACCGAGCCAACTCCAAACAGGATGTTGACGGCGCCCGGCTCGATATAGTTGGTCGTGATGGCGGCGCGATAACCGGCATCGGTCAGCGATTGGAGCATCGCCTGCATCGTGTCCTCAAAGGTCCATACCGTCATGCCCGCATACTTGTTCACAATGACCAAATTAACTTTTTGCACGTCAAGCATGGCTTACCTGTTCTGTTCTGATGGAGAGGGATGTGGAGCGACAGCTCAGGGGAAACTCAGGCGTCCATGGCCGCTTGCAGCTCGGCCACCGTGGCGCGCAACTGTTCACGGAAACGCAGCATGGAATCGTCTTCTTCCTCGTTGGTGTCGAAGCCGCGCCACCACGCTTCCTCGCGTTCGATGTCGGCACCGGCATCGGCGTGTCCGCTGTGGCGCTTGAACTTTTCGTAGTATTCGCGGCTCTGGCACACATAATGATTGAAGCGGAACTGCTCGTAGCTCGGCACATAGTCCGGCAGATAGCCCCAGGTGACCGGACGCATCTGCTCGTCCACCGTGCCCAGCGGGGTGTTGAACACATTGCTGCAACCCGAGACGGAGATTTTTTGCCGGCCTTTGACGATGCTTTTGACGCGCCGATGTGACAGGAAGCTCTCGATGTTGGCGCGGCGCGTGTAGTTTTCGGTGATCAGGCCAGCAGGCTCGGTCAGGTGACCAGAGCTACCAAAGTTGACGTTGTAGGCGCCGATGGCCGACACCGGCTGGTGGGTATACGGCCACAGTGCTTCCTGCATGGTGTTGCACTGTGTTGGAAAGATGAATTCGTCGCCGTCGATGAAGGCCATCCAGTCCACTTCATCCATGTAATTGTCGCAGGCGTGCTGATATGCCATCAGCTGGATCTGATTGGCCTTGTCGGTCAGGCCGATGGCGGTGATGTCGAGCCGCTTCTTCAGCTTGATCAGGACCTCGGCCGTGTTGTCGTCGCACAGGTGGGCGTAGTAATAAAACTTGCGAAAGCCGATCATGTAATGGAAGGCAAACCACTCCAGCAACCAGGGACCGCGATTTCGCTGGATGCTCACCAAGCCTAATATCATTGCGTCTTCCTTTATCGACCGATGTAGTTACATCAAAGCATTATAGGAATGGGGCTTTCAAAGTGTCAAGAAAGCCCCAGGCACGCGCCACAATCTGAACGAATATCGTGTTCTGGCAGGCGCCATATGTCGCGCAATGGCCGCGCATCGGGCATAAAATGCCTCTGCCATAGGAGACTTCAGGTTATGATGCCAGCAAGAATCTCGCGACCGCGATCCCACCATTCAACGCCTTATATCGCTTGACGCCATGACCCCGCAATCCACGCTTGACCGCCTGCTCCACCGTGTGGAAGCGCAACCGCTGCTGTTCGCCCCCAAGTTATCCCGCCTGGCCCTGCAAGGGCTTTCCCTCGACGCGGCGCCGCGCCAGAGCCTGCGCGTCAACGTATGGCGCAACCATGCCGTGGAAAACGTGCTGAACCTGGCCGAGTCCTATTTCCGCTTTGCCGGCATCGGCGCGCAGCCGCACATCGGCCATTACGACGACAGCCTGTCGTTCACCGCCCACCAGCCGGCCGACATCGAACTGCTATGGCTGGACAGCGAGCGCTACCTGGCCAACAGCGACATGGCCGGCTGGACCGGCTGGCTGGGCGAGCGCCTGGACGGACTGCGCGCGCTGAGCGGTGCGCCCATCGTGCTGGCGACCTGGGCGCCGGCCGGACAGGATGGCGCGGGGGCCCTGCAAACGCTCGCCGATGCCCACCCCGGCGTCTACTTTGCCGACCTGGCGGCGCTGTGCGCCGAAGCTGGCGTCAGCCTGATCGACCGCCGTACCGCCACCATGGCCGGCACGCCCGTGGCCAACGCCGCCCAGCCGCTGATTGCGCGCAAGCTGGCCTGCCACTGGCTGCCCGGCGCGGCGCTGCCGCCGGTCAAGGCGGTGGTGCTGGATCTCGACCACACCCTGCACGCCGGCGTGCTCGGCGAAGAAGGCGTACAAGGCGTGACGATCACCGACGGCTACGCGCATCTGCAACAAGCCATGGCGGCGCTGCGCGAACGCGGCATTTTCCTGGCGCTGGCCTCGCGCAACGAACGGGCCGACGTCGAAGCCCTGTTTGCCGAGCGCAGCGATTACCCGCTGCGCTGGGATCATTTTTCGGTCACCGAAGTCTCATGGGACGCCAAGGCCGACGCCATCGGCCGCATTGCCGCCGCCCTGCGCATCGCACCCGAGGCCATGCTGTTTGTCGATGACAATCCCGGCGAGCTGGCCAGTGTTCAGGCTGCACTGCCGGGGCTGCACACCGTACACGCCGGCACCGATCCGCACCTGACCGAACAGGCCATCGCCTGGTATCCGGGCCTGTGGCGCTGGCGCGTGGAGGCCGACGACACCAAGCGGGTGCGCGATCTGCAGGCCAACGCCGAGCGCGCCGCCGCACGCAACAGCGCCAGCGACGTCGGCAGCTACTTCCGCAGCCTGCAGGTGCAACTGGACTTTTATTTTGATCCGGCATCGCAACTGGGCCGCGCCGCCGACCTGTGCAAGAAGACCAATCAGTTCAACCTGGCGCTGCGCCGCTTCAATGAAGCCGAAGTCGCGCAGCACATGGCAGCGCCGGCATCCTGCGTGGCAACCGTCCACATGCGCGACCGCCTGGCCGACAGCGGCAGCATCGCCGTGCTGGTGGCGGAACGCCGCGACACTGAGCTGCGCGTGGAAGAACTGTGCATCAGCTGCCGCGCCATGGGCCGCCAGCTGGAAGACACGGTGGTACTGGGCGCACTGGCCGCCATGCCGCTGCTGGACGGCTGTACCGACGTGGTCTTCGTGGTGCGCCACGGACCGCGCAACCAGCCGGCGCTGGACTGGCTGGGCAAGCTGCTCGGCCTGCCCGGCCAACCGGCCGAGGGCGAACATCGCCTGCCTGCCGCCACCGTGCTGGCGTTCCGCCCCGACCCGAACCTCACCATCACTCACGACCACACACGCCTATGAACCGCACTGAAATTGAAACCACCGTCCTGGCCACCCTCGCCACCGTGCTCAAGCAGCAACTGCCGCATGGTGCACAGACCAGCCGTGAAAACACGCCGGAATGGGACTCCCTGAAACACGTGGAAATCATGTTCGCCCTGGAAGATGAATTGTCGCTGCAATTCTCCGAAGAAGAACTGGCTCAGCTCGACAGCGTGGCCAACATCGTCGCCAGCGTGGAGGCGCACCATGCGGCATGACATTACCGTTGAAGGCTATGGCTACCGCTTGCGTCCTATCACGGACGCCGACGCGCCCTTCGTGGTGGAGCTGCGCACCCATCCCGAGTTGACGCGCTATTTGCCGCCCATCACCGCCAGCGTGGAAAACCAGCTGGCCTGGCTGGCCGGTTATTACGAGCGCGAGGGCGACTACTATTTTGTGGTGGAGCGCACCGATAACGGCGCCGCCGAAGGCGTGATTTCGGTATATGACATCGATCCGGCCACCAACACCGGCACCTGGGGCCGCTGGATCATGAAGCAGAACTCACTGGCCGCGCTGGAAAGCGCACGCCTGATCTACCAGTTTTCCTTCGACGATCTGAAGCTCGATGCGGTGTATTCGCAAACCTTTGCCGACAACGTCAAAGTGGTGTCGTTCCACGATTCCTGCGGCGAACGCGACCGCAGCATCCGGGCCGGCTTCTTCACCATGAACGGCCGCCAGTACGATGCAGTGGAACACCGCACCACCCAGGCCGACTGGCCAGGCATGAACGAACGCATGGGCAAGCTGGCACAGATGGTGCTGCGCCGACGTGCCCCAGCCTAAGCCGGCCCAGCGACCAGCGGGCATTGTTGGCTCGCGCCAACGCCCAGCTGGGGCTGGAGCGTATTTCTCCGGCTCTGCGCTAGGCGGCCATACCCGCTAGCGTTACAATCAAATAATGCCATGCCTACCGGCAAGATCGCGCCAGTCCAGCACATGATGCCAGCCATCGTCGAACTGGCGCAGCTTAAGGCCGCGTCTTAACTCTGCGCACCGCGCATACTTGGAGCTTTTCCCTATGGGTATTCATTTATTCACCCCGAACTTCCGTGTCGACGAATGCCTTGAAGGCATCCGTGAGTGCCTGGAAAAAGGCTGGACCGGATTGGGGTTCAAGACCCTGGAAATCGAAAAAGCCTGGTGCGACTACACCGGCCTGCCATATGCGCACTTCCTCAACTCGAACACCTCCGGCCTGCACCTGGCGCTGCATATGTTCAAGACGGAAAAAGGCTGGGATGATGGCGACGAAGTCATTTCCACGCCATTGACCTTTGTCTCGACCAATCACACCATCCTCCAGAGCGGCCTGACGCCTGTGTTCGCCGACGTCGATGACTCGCTCTGCATCGATCCCGACGATCTGCTGGCCAAGATCGGCCCACGCACGCGCGCCGTCATGTTTGTCGGCCTTGGCGGCAACACCGGGCGCTATCAGGATGTGCTGCGCATCTGCCGCGAACGCGGCCTGATCCTGATCCTGGATGCGGCCCACATGGCCGGTACCCGTTCCGGTGGCAAGCACGTGGGCTGGGATGCCGATTGCACCGTGTTCAGCTTCCAGGCCGTGAAGAACCTGCCGACCGCAGACTCCGGCATGATCTGCTTCCAGGATGCCGCACGCGACGAGCGCGCGCGCCAGCTGTGCTGGCTGGGTATCAACAAGGACACCTACAGCCGCAGCATGAGCCTGGGCGCCTACAAGTGGATGTACGAGGTGGAAGAGCTGGGCTTCAAATACCACGGCAACTCGATCATGGCCGCCATGGCCCTGGTCTCGCTGCGCTACCTCGACCGCGACAATGCCTATCGCCGTCAACTGGCTACCTGGTATGAACAGCAGCTCAGCGGCGTACCGGACATCGGCCTGATTCCCATGACCCGGGGTTGCGAATCGTCGCGCCACCTGTTCCAGGTACGCGTGGCCCAGCGCGACCAGGTGCTGATGGCGCTCAATGAATACGAGATTTACCCAGGCGTGCATTACCGCGACAACACCGCCTACAAGCTGTATCGCCACGCCGCCAACCAGTGCCCGAACGCGGCGCGCGCCAGCGACGAAGTGCTGTCGCTGCCGATGCACATGAACGTCTCGGAGCAAGATGTGCGCTTTATTGCAGACAAGCTTAAAAAAGTTGTTAGCCTGAACCGCAAGCCCTGAGCTGTTGATCGCGTGTCCGCAGCAAGCTTTCGCTGCAATCAATCACCCCGTGCTATCGTCCTTTTTGAGGGCATGGCGCGGGGTTATTCTTTCAAGGCAAGGCAGTTTGCCTGTAAAAAAGCCGCTACTGAGCCAGATACAACATTTCATTAAGTCTATTTCCATATGGAACTAGAATGGCGCTACAATGGACACGTGTCGCCGAGCCCACGCGACCTTATGCAACCCTGATCCGCCATGTCCGAACCAAAATCCATCTCCGAAGTCAGTACCTACAGCAAGGATACGCCAGTCGGCCGTCCTGATATCGATGGCCGCGCGGCCGTTTTCGTTCCTTCCGAACTGTTCGATTCCAGCACCAACGCCGCCATTCGCAGCGCCTCCGGCATCGTCGGCTTTGGCAATCCCGATGGTTCGCTGACCGTCTATTTTGAAGCCAACCGCTTTGAAGATAGCAGCCTGCACAAGTGGGAAAACAAGGCGCGCAAGGCTTATGACCGCATGGTCATGGGCGCGCCCACCGTCAACAAGGCCAAGCTCGACGCCAAGTTCCTGGAGCAGGTCGGCATCATCGACGGCGTCGGCATCCATCTGAAGCAGCCGGACCGGCTGCAGCAATGGCTGGAAGTATGCAACGCGGTGGACACGGCGCCCGCCGGCCCCGTCACGTTGTGGAAAACCAAGTCAAAGTTGTAGAAAAGATAGAGACGGCGTGTTGTCTGACAATCTGTCGGACATTTCACTGATGCACGAGAATCTCTAGGTCGCCTATTCTGTAGCCATACCGAACCGACCTCACAGGAGTCTGCCATGGCACGCTATCTTACCCCCGCAGTGGGCGCATTACTGCTCAGCTTAGCTGCCGCATCGACCTATGTGCTGTGCTCGGAAAGCGCGTTGATCAACCAGCCCGCTTCCGTCTATCACCTGCGTTAAGCAGCGCTCGCTGCAGTTGCAGCAGCCGCTGCTGCAACATTAGCGGCGATATCCGCCACGCCCCCAGCCACGTCCGTAGCCGCCGCGATAACCGCCCCAGCTACGATTGCTGAACACAAAATCCAGGCCGATGCTGACCGGTGGATAGTAATACGATGGCGCTGGCGAATAATATACCGGGGCGGGCGCGTAGACCGGGGCCGGCGCGTAATACACGGTTTGCGGCTGGGTGATATACGTGGTGGTCGTAACTGGCTCGGCATAGACCACGCGCGAACTTGGCGCCGGCAATGGCTCGGTCGTGTACACCGTGGTGGCAGGACTGCCCGGCGCGCGGTCGGACGGCGTGACCGATACGGTGCGCCATTGATATGGGTCTTGCACCTGGGCGGTGGTGTAATACGGTTGCTGCACCGCGCACCCTGTCAACGCCACCACGCCAGCCACGGCTAAGATCGATTTCATCGCGATTCTCCTTGTTCCAAGGTATGACTATAGTAGGAAGTGTAGCGCGTTTGGAGCGGCATTACAGCTTGTTACAACGGTATTGCGCCAGCTTAAAAAATCCACGCAAAAAAAAGGAGCCGCAAGCGGCTCCCCTTTCCCATCACGATCAGTTGCGTATCAACAGCGTAGCAACTGCCGGTCAATTGATTAATCGAGCTTCCAGGCGTAATCGACCTTGGCCCAGGTTTCAGCCGGTGCGCCGTCCTTGGTGCCGGGTTTGAATTTGCAGGCGCTCAGGGCCTTGATGGCGGCCTTGTCCAGGTTTTTGAAACCACTGGTTTTTTCCAGCTTGGAATCAGCCACCGAGCCGTCCGGCTTGACCAGGAACGACATCGACACCGTGCCCTGCTCTTCGTTCATCAGCGATGCTTTTGGATACTCTGCCTTGCAGGTTTTGGCATCGAAGCTGGCAGGTACTTCAGCAGCAAACACGGCTGGTGCGCTCGATACGAGTACGGCTGCAACCAGACCCAACATACGCTTATTCGTCATCATGATTTTTCCCCTATGGATAAAATTGTGCGGCGATCAGCCATGCCCATGCATGGCGGTTCAGGTACTTGAAATGCTTACAGCTTCCAGTTGTAATCAACTTTGGTCCAGGTCTGTGCAACCACGCCGTCCTTGGTGCCCGGCTTGAATTTGCAGGCGGTCAGCGCTTTCATGGCAGCCTTGTCGAGGTTTTTGAAACCGCTCGATTTTTCTACTTTTGAGTCAACAACATTACCGTCCGTGCCTACCAGGAAAGCCATTTTGACTTCGCCCTGCTCTTCGTTCATCAACGATGCTTTAGGGTATTCTGCCTTGCAGTTTTTGGCATCGACCGAAGCAGGAACTTCGGCGGCCATGGCGGCGGCGGAAGTAGCGGTCAGGAGGAAGGCAGCGATTACGGTCGAAAACTTGGTCATTTGATTTCTCACAATTATTCTTAACTACGTTAAAAAGATAGAATCCCGGCCGCCTTTGGTGCGGGCACCATCACGCAATAACGTGACAGCGTGCCGGGCAAGTCTTAAAACTCTTCCCACTCATCGCCGGCCGCAGTGCTGCTGGACGCGTTGGCGACTTTCTTCGGTTTGGCTGCCGGTGCAGGTGCTGGCTTGGCAGCCAGCTTTTTCACCGGAGCACGAGGAGCGGCGGCAATCGACTTGACCACTGCTGCCTTCGGGGCGGGAACATGCACGGCAGCGCTGGCGCCATGCTGTTCGCCTTCCACCAGCTTGAAGATGCTGACCACGCGGGACAACTCGTCGGCCTGATCTTGCAAGCTCTTCGCTGCGGCGGCGGATTGCTCCACCAGCGCGGCATTTTGCTGGGTCATGCTGTCCATCTCGATGATCGACAGATTGACCTGTTCGATGCCCGCGCTCTGCTCCTGGCTGGCGTTGGCGATCTCGCTCATGATGTCGGTAACGCGGCGCACCGATGACACGACTTCTTCCATCGTCACGCCAGCCTGGCCAACGAGCTTGGTGCCGGCGCCGACTTTTTCCACCGAGTCATCGATGAGCATCTTGATTTCTTTGGCGGCGCCAGCCGAACGCTGAGCCAGGTTGCGCACTTCCGACGCCACCACCGCAAAGCCACGGCCCTGTTCGCCGGCACGGGCTGCTTCCACCGCAGCGTTCAGCGCCAGGATATTGGTCTGGAAGGCGATGCCATCGATCACGCCGATGATGTCGACAATCTTCTTGGCCGAGGCATCGATCGAGCTCATGGTGTTCACCACTTCCGACACCACCTTGCCTCCCCTGAGCGCCACATCCGATGCGGCCGAGGCCAGCTGGTTGGCTTCACGGGCATTGTCGGCGTTCTGTTTCACGGTCGAGGTCAGCTCTTCCATGGCGGTCGCGGTTTTTTCCAGCGAGCTGGCCTGCATCTCGGTACGGCCCGACAGGTCGGTGTTACCGGCGGCGATTTCGCGGGTGGCGGTGCCGATGGTTTCAGTGCCGGAACGGACCTGGCCGACGATGTCCACCAGGCTGTCGCGCATTTCACGCATTTCGTACAACAGGCTGCTCTTGTCTGTGCTGCTGGTGTTAATCGCAATCGCCAGGTCGCCATTGGCGATGCTGCTGGCAATCGACGAGGTGTAACCCGGCTCGCCGCCCAGCTGCTTGAGCAGGCCGCGGGTAATCATCAGCGCGGCAGCTACCGAGATACCGACAGCCAGCAAGCCCATGATGATCATGAAGGTGCGGCCGCTGGCAAAGCCTTTGGCAGCTTCCACCTGCAGTTCGGCGTTCAGCTTGTCTTCGAGCGCGCCCAACTGGTCCAGTGCCGCCATCCACTTGGTCTGGGCCGGACGGATTTCCTTGATCAGCACGCGGGTCGCGGCTTCGGCTTGGCCGCTCAGCCACAAGTCGGTCGCCTTGGCAACGGCCGGCATGGCAATCGCTTCCTGCTCCTTGATGGTGGCCAGCAGGGCTTTTTCTTCAGGCAGCGCTTCGATGGCAAATTTCGCGCTCAGTTTGTTTTGTGCTTCGGCGTATTCGCCTGCCAGCACTTTGACGTGGTTCAAATCCTTGGCCATGTCGTCCGGGTCGCTCAGCAGCGTCAGGATGCGCAGCGTGCTGATACGGTTGGCGACGTTGGTGCGCATGTCAACAACCAGGCGAGTGACTACATTGTTCACGCTGATCACGTGATCCAGGCGATCCTGGATTTGCGCCATACGAACAATGCCGACAGCGGTAACCGCTACCAGGAACACCAGAACCAGGGCGAATCCGAGGCCCAGGCGCGTTCCGACTTTCATTTTCGCTAAATTCATTTCGTCTCTTCTTAGGTGACACTGTTGATAAGAGTTGCCTTGGCCAGCACTGTCAGGGTCGGGGACAGCACCGTCGGGACATTGCAGCTAAGCAATAAAACATGACATTAGCAAACAATGACTGCGAATGCAAAATTTGGCGCTCCACCAGCGTTGCGATGTCGTTTTTGCGTCGCAGTACACAAATGAATGACGGTGGAATATGTGTACGATGATGCATTATAGATGTAAATTTTTCCGCACAGCAAGGAAAAATCAACTAGATGCGTTGGAAACATAATTTCTGAGTGGAAATTCCAACACGCAAAAATTATGTTTGGCTATCAGCCTGAAAGCAGAAGAAAAACGCGGAAAACGCTGCCGATGTGGCAGCGTTGTGGGAAGTGTACAACGCAGGAATTTAAGCGGAAATGAGGCGGGCAGCGGCTTCGCGCAGCAATTGAGCGTTACCGCTGGCAAGCTGCTTGGAATCGGACAGGGTTTGGCGGAAGGATTTGGCGCCCGGCAGACCTTGCATCAGTCCCAGCATATGGCGGGTGATGCTGTTCATTTTCAGGCCGTGCACGCCATACTGCGCCAGCTGCGACTCGATGTAGGGAATCATCGCTTCGATTACCTGCGCCCGCGTTGCCGCTTCACGGTCTGCGCCATAGTAGCGCTGGTCGAAGGAGGCCATCAGGAAGGGGTTGTGGTAAGCCTCGCGGCCCAGCATTACGCCATCGACATGACGCAGATGCTCGTCAATCTCGGCTTCGGTCTTGATGCCGCCATTGATGATGATTTCGAAGTCAGGAAAATCGCGCTTGAGGCGATAGGCAAAATCGTACTTCAGCGGTGGAATCTCGCGGTTTTCCTTGGGCGACAGGCCCTTGAGGATGGCGTTGCGCGCATGGACGATAAACGTGGTGCAGCCAGCCTCGGCCACGGTGCCGACGAAATCGCGGACAAAATCGTAGCTTTCGGACTTGTCGATGCCGATCCGGTGCTTCACCGTCACATCGATGCTGACCGCATCGCGCATGGCCTTGACGCAATCGGCCACCAGTTGCGGCTCCGCCATCAGGCAGGCGCCAAACGCGCCCTTTTGCACGCGCTCGGACGGGCAGCCGCAATTGAGGTTGATCTCGTCGTAGCCCCATTTTTCGCCAAGCCGGGCGCTGGTGGCCAGGTCAGCCGGATCGCTGCCGCCCAGTTGCAGCGCCACCGGATGCTCTTCGTCGTTAAAGCGCAAATGGCGCTCGACGTCGCCATACACCAGGGCGCCGGTGGTGACCATTTCGGTGTACAGCCAGGTGTGCTGGCTGATATGGCGGTGAAACACGCGGCAATGGCGGTCGGTCCAGTCCATCATCGGGGCGACACTGATCCGGCGACCGGTTGCGACGCTGGATTGCTGGACTGTTCCCTCTGGGGACTGTGTAGTGTGTTGCATGGGATTCTCTGTAGGTAAAACGTGCCGGCATTGCCGGAGCCGCGTATGATAGCAAAAATGCGGCTGGCCGGCCTGAACGGCCGCCTGCACCCTGGCATCAATCCACCCGGCACATGCCGTCCAACGCTACCCGGCAGTCAAGCGACTGATCATTTTATTGATCGCCTTCATCTGCACGCCGCTCTTGTACGCATAGTCCCAACCGCTGTAGCCATACCAGTCCCAGCAGCCATCCGGGTTGAGCGGCTGCGATGGCACGACCTGAGGATACAGAATGATGACGTTGTTGCCTTCTGCCCAGGCGTTGTAACTGCTTTGCCAGTAAAAGATGTCGCCGACCGCTGCGGCAGACTGCTTGCAGCCGTGGAAGGCGACGTGCAGGCGGCAGCCGCCGTTGCGGCATAGGCTGGGGATGTAGGCGTAAGCGTCTTGCGCCATGCTGGTCGCTTCCGGTGCAAATTCGCGCTGGTCGAAGGTCAGCAGATTGGCCGGCAGCGGCGTTACCGGGGGCTTTAATACGCCGTAGATATGCTGAAGAATTTCACCGGGCTGGTCGTACTGCGTGCCGTCCGCCGTGCAATGGCTGACGTACGGCGCTTCATTCTCCGGGCAGTCATTGGGCACGCGTGGCGTGATCAGCGCATGGCCGGCCGGCCAGTTGTTCACGTACACCAGATTTTCCGGCGGCACACCGGCAATCTGGAAGAAGCTCGTGGTGGCATCGACGGCCGGCTGGCGAACCTTGGTATCGGCGGTGCCGCTGAAAATATAGATGCGCTGCTTCTGGAGGTTGGCGAGCGGGTCGATTTTCTTCTCGCTGGCGTACTGCTGCGCGAGGAACCAGAACAAACTGCTATTGGGCGGCATCAGAGGGAACTGCCCCATGCAGATGGGCGTGTTCAACATATTTCCCATCGCGCAGTAATACGGGCCGCCAGCCACGATGCCGGCGCCGACCACCGAGGCAGAATACGCCACCTGGTACTGCTCGGCCATAAACGCTCCGGACGACAGGCCGGACACCGACACTGCGCCGGGCAAGGCGTTCAGTGGGGGGAGCTTGTCGCTGGCGCTTGCTGCGGTACAGAACTGAAATACGCTCATGAGTACGCAGAGTTTGAAACGTAAACTCATCGGAACCTCCCATCAGATGTCGTGGTCCGGCTGACGTAACGGCCGGTATGCATGATGCTCCCCTGATCTTGCATCAAATAATATGGCGAATCTTTGCCATAAAACAAATAGTTTCCTTCAAACCATAAAATTCGTCTTTTGCACCACAGTCATTTAAAGCAACAGAAATTGCATAACCATTCACGAAAGGATTCCTTCCCGTGCGGTCGGGAAGTGACTATCCTCACAACAGTTGCGCAGCAGCATTAGCTTGGCGCACGACAGCGGCGCTGACGACACTGCAGGAGGCTGCGCTACTGTTTTTTCAATACATTGTGAAAGCACAGCATGAGCGCACCGACACCTACACCAGAAACCCCAGTGAACGATCAGGAATGGGCAGATTTGCTGTCCCCGGCGCGACGCGGGGTGATCACGCGCGGTGGCCTGGTGGCAGCCCTGGCCGCAAGCGGCGTCAGCGCCAGTGCACTGGCGCAGCACGCGCCCACGCCCGCTCCCGCACTGGGTTATTTCCCCACGCCGCAGCGACGCCCGGCAGGCAAGAGCCCGTGGGGCTACGACACCGACAAGGAAGCCACACCGCGTCCCACCAGCGTGCGGCCCGGCGAAAAAACCTTGCCGCTGCAACCGCGCCCCTATACCGACATCGAGAGCTACCACGCGCACATCTACTTTGATGAAGACACCTACCAGAAAGCCGTGCTGCTGCACAAATGGACGGCCGAACGGTTTCATGTAGAACTCGGCAACTGGAATCTGGAACCGCGCGGCCCCCACGTCACGCCATCGTTTTACTTTGGCTTTACCAACGACCTGTTGCCGGTGATTGTGCCGTGGCTGCAACTCAACAGCCTGGGCCTGACCATATTGATCCATCCGAACACCGACGACCCGCGCGCCGATCACCTGTACTACACGCTGTGGGTCAACCGCTCGCAGCCGGTCAACGCTTACGGCATGAAAAAACCGGGGCCCGGCGAAGACCAGGTCGAGCAAATCTATCCGAACACCCGGCCCACCATCACGCCGGAAACACGTAAAGCCTGACCTCCAGCTCAGGGCGCCGCCCGGCGCCTGCTGAGCAATATTGAAGATTCTTTATTATTCTTCAATATTCAGCTTCTCATTCCTGCATGAATACCCAAGAATATGCCCCATCACAACAGGGAACCTCAAAAACCTGCTGCGCGGCCCGCTATCGCCGTTCCGTTGCTCAGCGTACCTGCGTACGCTTCCGCTACTCGCGACGATAGCGAACCGCTCGCTACGGTTTTTCGAGGCTCCCTATACCAAGGGGCAAGAAATGAAGTTTGGCGCCAAGCTCAAACAGATCAGGACGGAGAAGCAACTCACACAGCCGCAGTTTGCCGAGTTGCTCGGCATCGAGCAGTCTTATTTATCCAAGCTGGAAAACGACAAGTCGCAACCATCGGCCGACATGTTTGCCACCATCACGACGGCGCTCGGCATGACGCCCGCCGATTTTCTGGCTGACCTCGACGGTGAAACACAGGCGTCGCTGCGCCACATGCCGCAAGTGGGTCAGTTTCTGGAAGGCGTCAAAGTTCAGCGCATTGCGCATGTCCGTCACTGGACTTACGCCGCCGCCGCAGCGGGCGCCCTGGGTTTTGCCATGATGCTGGCGGCAAACGACGGGATTTTCTTCCCGAATAATTATTACAAGTACACGTCGAGGGGCGTGCTGGAGCCCGGCGACGCCGACAATCTGTTCGATCAATTCAGCGTTACACAGGAAATGCGGATGAAGGCCAGGGACATCACGCCTGAAGAACGCTTTCGGCTGGAGGCCGATTTTCAAACCCGGCGTGTCAAGTATGTCACGGTCGAATCCTCGCGCGACCGCGGTACCGTGTATTTCGAGGACGTGCCCGGCGGGCGTCGCAAGTTCGACCTCATCAAGGTGAGCTACACGCGTTCGACTGCCAACAAAATCCTGCAATACCTGGGCGCCCTGCTGGCATTTTGCGGGCCGCTGATCCTGCTGGTCGAATGGCGGCTGCGCTCGGTCAGCAAACGCATCGCATCGGAAAACAAATAAGGAGGCACCATGTCAACACTCACCCCATTTTTTGCCGGCGCCACCACCATGGCCAGCGCCCTCGCCGCCGTCTTCATGCTCACCGGTGCCCGCGATCCAGGCAAGCATGGCCAGTTCGACGAGATCACAGTCGGCCGCATCAACATCGTCGAACCCGATGGCACCAAGCGCATCATTATTTCCAACAAGGCGCAGTTCCCTGGTGCTTTCATGCAGGGCAAGGAGATCGAGCGCCCCGACCGCCGCAGTTTTGCCGGCATGTTGTTCGTCAGCGAGGAAGGCACGGAAAATGGCGGTCTGATTCAAAAAGGCAGCATCGACGCCAACGGCAAGATCGATTCCGGCGTGTCGCTGACGTTTGACCGCTTCCGCCAGGACCAGACGCTGCAACTGATCAATACCGACAGCGAGAAAACCCAGCGCACGGCACTCATCATCAACGACGTGCCTTATTACCAGGTCACGTCGATGGAGGATCACAGCCGCTTCCGCGCTCAAGCCGAGGCATTGCCAGCGAACGAAAGACGCGCCTTCTGGCGCAAACTGGACGATGAAGGACGTTTCAGCAAAAACCGTATCTGGCTGGGCACCCGAAACAAGGACTCGTCCTTGCAACTGAAAGATGCTCAGGGCCGCACACGCATGACGCTGCAGGTTGCGGCGGACGGCAAAGCGGAAATTCTCATGTACGACGAAGCCGGCAAGGTCAGCAAGTCGATCACGCCGACCACGGCCGATGCCAAGTGAAAAGCGATTGGACTACAATACAGGTCCGTTTGCCTGCCACCCTTCACCATGATCCAGATCGCTTTTGAATCGCCCGACCAGCCCGAAGTCCTCGCACTGATCGACGCTCTCGACGCTTACCAGCTCACGCTGTATCCCCCCGAAAGCGTGTACGCGCTGGACCTGCAGGCGCTCAAGCAGCCGCACGTCAAGTTTGCCGTGGCACGCCGCAGCGACGGCGCCATCGCCGGCTGCGCTGCCGTGGTGCTGTCGAGCGAGTATGGTGAAATCAAACGCATGTTTGTGAAACCCGAAGCACGCGGGCTCGGCGCCGCCAGGCGCCTGATGGAAGAACTCGAGCAGGCGGCGCGCTCGGCCGGCGTGCCCTTGATGGTGCTGGAAACCGGCCCGGCGCAGCCGGAGGCGATTGCGCTGTACGAGCGCCACGGCTTCCAGCGCTGCGGACCATACGGTGGTTACCGCGACGACCCGCTCAGCGTGTTCATGCGCAAACCGCTATCTCTATAACTCAGGCCGCGCCACTGGTCTGCTTCTTCTTGCCCACCACGGCCAGCTTGGGGGCAAACATGGCGGCCACCCGCTCCAGGCGTGCGGCGCCGTCGCCGGTCAGCGTGCCGGTGGCGCCGGCCACCTGGCGCACGATGCCCAGCGCTGCCGCGCGCGCTTCCGGGTCTTCCGGCAGCAGCAGGGGCAAGTCGCGCATGGCCGCTTCTTCGTCCACCTGCAGCATCAGGTACTGCTCGCGCAGGATGGTCTTGAAGTGGGTAACGCTGAGTTCCTGGTCGTCCGCCGTGCGCAGCCGCAACTGGCGGATGGTGGCAAACGCCCGTTCGTCGGCGGCGCTCATTTCCGGGCTGCGGTAGATATACAGCAGGCCACGGATAATCGCCTCGGTCACCCCGCCTTCGGCAGTTTTGCCGGCGGCAGCCAGGCGGTTGGCGCTCAGTGCTGCCTCGCGCGCCAGGTCGCGGCCGATGCGGCGCGGCGGGCCGCTGTCGGCGCGCAGGCCGACCAGCGCCTGCAACACCGGTGAGCCATACACGGTGAGGAAGAAGTTTTCAGTGGCCTGGTCGCGCACATCGCGGTACAGGTCGAGCGAAGCGACGATCTGCTTCGACACGGCATCCTGCATGTGCAGGAAGATATTATCCTTGGCGACCGGCTTGCGCTGCGCGCGCACGCGCTCGGCCAGCGCGGGAATGCCATCGAGCAGCTTGTTCTTGCTGGAGAACGCCGTATAGCGCAGGCGCAGCGGATGCAGGTCGCGCAGCTGTCTGGCGCTGTGCTCGGTCACCATGCTGCGCACCAAGGGGCTGGCAAACTGGCGGTACAGGCCCTGGTTGATTTCCGATACCCGCGCCACGGTGGCGAAGCGGCGCTCGTCTTCGACGTCGTTGCCGCCCAGCGCGCGCAGCGATTCCAGGCTGCGGCGCTCGAAGCGCATGACAAAATCGCCGCCCATCATGTCGCCGGCGGCAATTTCCTCCTGCAGCATTTCCTCGTCTTTTTCCAGGAACACGGCTTCGTACAGGCCGGGCGGCATGATGTCGATCATGTCCATGGCCGCCGTGAATTCCTCGTGCTCCTTGTTGGCCACCGAGGCCGACACAAAAATGCCGAGGTGGCCGATACTTTGGTGCATCGAGTAGATAATGGTCTGGCCGCCGGCCACCAGCGCGGCGTCGTCCTCGTACAGGTCGAGCACCCAGCCCAGCGCCTGCTGCGGCGGCGTGATGTCGTCGCCCCACGAACAGAACACCACGATCGGCGACTTGATGTTGCGCAGGTCGATGCGGTGGCCTTCGCTGTCGAGCAGCGCAGCTTCGCTCAGCTTGTTGCCGACAAACAGGGAGTCGGTGATGTACTGGATTTCCTCACCATTGAGCAATACCGGGTTGCCCCACCATTTTTCAAACTCGAGGAAGCGCGGCGCTTCGGTATCGATCTTGGAATAGACGTTGTAGTTCTTGCTCCACAGCGTGTTCGACGGATTCATCTTTTCAAAATTGGCCACCAGCGCGGCGCCATCGAAAATGCCGTGGCCCAGGTCGTTGGCCATGGTGGTCATCCAGGTGCCGCCCAGAGCGCCACCGAGGTAGCGCAACGGATTCTTGCCGCGCACACCAGCCCAGTACGACAGCGGCGCCCCGGCCAGCACCAGCGGCCCGACCAGGTCGGGTTTCAGGGCGGCGGTCATCATGATTTGCCAGCCGGCCTGGCAATTGCCGATCAGGGCCGGTTTGCCATCGGCTTGCGGATGCAGTTCCGCCACCCTGGCGATGAACTGCGCCTCGGCGCGGCAAACGTCTTCAATGGTCTGGCCCGGCACCGGATTGGGCGTGAAGCCAACGAAATAGCACGGGTGACCAGCCTTGAGCACGACGCCGATTTCACTGTCATGCTTCATGCCGCCGATGCCGGGACCGTGGCCGGCGCGCGGGTCGAACACGATGAACGGCCGCTTGCTCGGGTCGGGCGCTTTGCCGTCCGGCGGGGCGATGTAGCACAGACCGTAATTCACGGGGCGCGCGAGATCGCGGCCATCCATGATGATTTCAAACGGGAAGCTCAGCACATGCGGCGCCGTCTTGGCGGCCCGCGCATTGCTCTCGTTGCCGCGCTGGCGCAGAACATCGAGAAACAGGATCGAGCGCTGGCAGGCATCGACCCAGTAATCAGTGGCCTGCTGGGCCACGCTAAACGGATTGCCTGGCCAATTCAGCCAAGGGTTGTTCTTTTCATCGCTCACAGAAATCCTCCATGCATAGGGGTGCTGCCATGCACCAAAAGTACCCCACTGCCGAGGAAAACGCAAACGAATCCGACTCATGGAATCGTTCCCCTGTCGAGAACTGCTTCAAGCGCTGATGAGGAGCAAAAAAAAAAAGCCGCCCGAAGGCGGCTTGATCTGCAAAGCGGCGGGTGACGCCGCTGGCGCTGGCAATTATGCTTCGCGCGATGCTTTTTTACGCTCGTGCTCTTTCAGGAAGCGCTTGCGCAGACGGATCGATTTCGGGGTGATTTCCACGAGTTCGTCGTCGTCGATGAATTCCACGGCGTATTCGAGCGACATCTGGATAGGCGGCACCAGGCGCACGGCTTCGTCGGTACCCGAGGAACGCACGTTGGTCAGCTGCTTGCCCTTGATCGGGTTGACCACCAGGTCATTGTCACGCGAGTGGATACCGATGATCATGCCTTCGTACACTGGGTCGTTGTGGACCACGAACATGCGGCCGCGATCCTGCAGTTTCCAGATGGCGTAGGCAACGGCGGCGCCGTCGTCCTGCGAGATCAGCACGCCGTTGCGACGGCCGCCCAGTTCGCCCTTGGACGAATCAACCGGTGCGTACGCGTCGAACACGTGGCTCATCAGGCCGGTGCCGCGGGTCAGGGTCATGAACTCGCCCTGGAAGCCGATCAGGCCACGCGCAGGAATACGGTATTCCAGACGGACACGGCCTTTGCCATCCGATTCCATGTTTTGCAGGTCGCCACGACGACGGCCCAGTTCTTCCATCACGCCGCCCTGGTTGGCTTCTTCGACGTCAACGCTCAGTTGCTCGTACGGCTCATGGCGCACGCCATCGACCATTTTGAACACCACGCGTGGACGCGATACGGCCAGCTCGAAGCCTTCGCGACGCATGTTTTCGATCAGGATGGTCAGGTGCAGCTCGCCACGGCCCGACACTTCGAAGGTGGTGTCATCGTCGGTTGGGGCGACGCGCAACGCAACGTTGGCTTTCAGTTCTTTTTCCAGGCGGTCACGCAGTTGACGCGAGGTCACGAACTTGCCTTCGCGGCCAGCCAGCGGCGAGTTGTTGACCATGAAGTTCATGGTCAGGGTCGGTTCGTCGACGGTCAGCATCGGCAGCGCTTCCGGGGTGTCCGGTGCGCACACGGTCGAGCCGATGCCGATTTCTTCGATACCGTTGATCAGCACGATGTCGCCAGCGACAGCGTCGTCCACCAGCACGCGCTCCAGGCCCTTGAAGTTCAGTACCTGGTTGATGCGGCCCTTGATCGGGGTGCTGTCAGGACCGTTGAGGACGATCACGTCCTGGCCGGTTTTCACGCGGCCGCGGTTGATACGGCCAATACCGATCTTGCCTACGTACGACGAGTAGTCGAGCGAGGTGATTTGCATCTGCAGCGGGCCGTCCGGGTTGTCGTCACGCACAGGCACGTGTTCCAGGATGGCGTCGAACAGCGGCTTCATGTCGCCCGAGCGCACGTCTTCGGTCAGGCCGGCGTAGCCGTTCAGGCCCGAAGCGTAAACGATAGGGAAGTCCAGTTGCTCGTCGGTAGCGCCCAGCTTGTCGAACAGCTCGAAAGTCTGGTTGATGGCCCAGTCGGCGCGCGCGCCCGGACGGTCCACCTTGTTGACCACCACGATAGGCTTCAGGCCCAGGGCCAGCGCTTTACGGGTAACGAAACGGGTTTGTGGCATCGGGCCTTCCTGCGCATCGACCAGCAGCAGAACCGAGTCCACCATCGACAGCACGCGCTCGACTTCGCCGCCGAAGTCGGCGTGGCCTGGGGTGTCAACGATGTTGATGTGGGTGCCTTCGTACTCAACAGCGCAATTCTTCGACAGAATCGTGATGCCGCGCTCTTTTTCGAGGTCGTTCGAGTCCATGACACGGGTATCGACCGCTTGGTTTTCGCGGAAGGTGCCGGACTGGCGCAGCAGTTGGTCAACCAGGGTGGTTTTACCGTGGTCAACGTGGGCGATGATTGCAATATTGCGAATTGCGCGTTTAGTAGTGGACATAGTCGTATATTTACTGAAAAACTGCGGGTGCCGCACAGTGAAGCGTACGGAAGGGGTGTACGGAAAGCCGGCTAGTATAGCATGTTGCACTGCCAGACTATCGCCGGAATCCTGAATATTTTCAAAGGGTTGCTTTATTG
>JBEVNE010000320.1:0-10044 GCA_040508275.1 Duganella sp. | reverse complement strand
CGACGAGTTTTTGAGGCCAGGGGACGCCGGGGGCCTGGCGGCAGTAGCGTTCAAACTCCTGCCGGGCCAGCAGTTGACGGTAATTGACCAATTACAGGTCTTCCAATTCTGGCGCCAGAGCGCCCTTGTTAGGAGCCTGTCAGCAAATCTTGAGACGCCAATAAGATTGCTGGCGACAGCGGGGCTGTTTTCTTGTCCAGAGCTGTCGTCATTTTTTTCCTCGTTGGCACGCGTTGAGTACGCGTGAAGATGCTGTCAAAGTCATTTTCCTTAGCTTGACTGAAGCTAATCAGGAAGCATGATAAACAAGCGGGAAGGGAAACGCGTCTTGCATAATGTATCGCATCACCTATCTCCTTCGAGATAAGGAAACCTTGAAAAACACGGTTTGGTGGGCGCAACACCGCAAGGCGGCATTCCGCCTTAATGGCATGTGGGCGGGCCAGGATGACCTCATCGATTTCGTCTACTTCAAAAAGCGCTACCTGGCGCCGTCGCTGACGCTCGACCTGGGCGAGCACCGATTTCACCATGCTCTCGTCGTAACTACCGCTTTCGCGACGGCCTGCTGCAAGGCGTAGGCGCCGGGCTCGGCGCGCGCCAGGAAATCCAGAAGACCGGCCCGGCAGCCTGCTTTACGTTTTCAACGAAATGTAATCTCCACCGTATCCATTTATCTCATCGGTTGGGAGACAGGCCTATCCCGTTTTACAGATCGGTTAAGATCCCCCACCATGAATTCCGACAAACTCACCCTGCTCCTCACCCGCGAAATGCCTTTTGGTAAATACAAGGGCCGCAAGCTGGCGGACTTGCCCGGCCATTACCTGGGCTGGTTTGCGCGCGAGGGGTTCCCGGCCGGGGAGCTCGGGGCCTTGCTGGCCCTGATGTATGAACTCGATCATAACGACCTGCGCAGCCTGCTCGATCCGCTGCGCTCCTGACGGCGGCCAGCGGCCTGAAAGCCGCCTGCCCGCCACCAGCGCAAGGCTAACGCCTGCCGCCTAGCGGCCAAACTCGCCGCTATCGACCAGCCGCTGCAATTCGCTGGCGCCGCCGATCAGCGTGCCGTTGACGAATACCATCGGAAACGTGGTCCAGCCGCTCCACAGCTTGAGTGCCAGCCGTGGTCGCCATTGGGAAAAGTAATTGCCGTAGCTGAGGTATCGATACGGCACGCCGAGGCCGTCGAGCAGCTTGCGCGCCTTGCGCGGGAACGGGTTGAGGCCCATGCCGACCACCACCACCTTGTTGGCGGCCACGGCCGCTTCCACTTCGGCGACCAGCTCGCGGTAGTGCTCACTCACGGTGTTGCGGATGGCGGGGTGGATACGGCTGTCGTCCAGGGTGTTACGGCTCATCAGGGCTTCCTCGGTCAGTCAAACCCGTAGCATAGCCGCAAGCGGCGCCACGGCAAAGCCCCCTTTAACCGCCCTGGTCAGTCGCGCGGCGCGGCGCGCGATTCACGCGATCCATCCGCGATATCTGAAGCGTAGGCATTGATGATTGACCCGATCAGGCCCGGAAAACGCGCATCGACCTCTGCAAAACGCGATTGGTTGCGCATCTCCACACCGTGGCGCTCGCTACGGATCAATCCGGCCTCGCGCAGCACCTTGAAGTGATTTGACAGCGACGATTTGGGAATCACCCTGTCGCCAAGCTCGGCAACCGCAGTGCAGGCGTCAACACGCCCGGCGGTCAATATCCTGGCGAGAATCGCTGCGCGGTTTGGATCGGATAATGCGTGAAGGATCGCTTCGGGCGGGACATCCTCAATCGCGGGGTGAGTTAAAGGTCTCATGGTTTTTTGATGTGCAAGCTTGACCAGCGCCCAAATAGTTCATAAAATCCGAACTATGGAACTAAGGCGTTTTGCTGGAGCTTCCGTGAATGGTACTGTCGAAAATCGTTAGAGAGGATTATATATGAAGAGGCTTGAAGGCAAAGTTGCCGTCGTGACTGGCGCATCGAAGGGAATCGGGGCGGGAATTGCCAAAACCTTGGCTCAGGAAGGGGCTGCCGTGGTGGTCAATTATGCATCAAGCAAATTGGGCGCAGACCAGGTTGTGGAAGCGATCCAGTCGCTCGGGGGCAAGGCAGTGGCGGTCCAGGGAGATGTTTCCATCGCCGCCCAGGCGCAGGGCTTGATCGATGCAGCAATCACGCACTTTGGCAGGCTCGACATACTGGTCAATAACTCAGGCGTGTTCGACGTTGCGCCGGTGGAGCATGTCACAGAGGACCAGTATCGCCGCCTTTTTGATGTCAATGTGCTCGGTGTGCTGATGACCACGCAGGCAGCAATCAAGCATCTTGCGGATGGCGGCAGCGTCATCAACATCTCGTCGTCCATCACCAGCCTGCGCACGCCCGGCACCTCGGTCTACACCGCCAGCAAGGCGGCGGTCAACGCGATTTCAGGGGTACTGGTCAAGGAACTGGCCCCACGCAATATCCGCGTCAACGTGGTCAGCCCCGGCTTCGTCGTCACCGAGGGAACGACGACGGCCGGTATTGTCGGCTCGGCGATGGAGGCTGGAATCGTCGCGCAAACGCCGCTGGGCCGTGCCGGTCAACCCGACGACATCGCCCGTGTGGTGGCCTTTCTCGCCTCGGACGACGCGCGTTTTGTGACCGGTGAAGAAATCACCGCAAGCGGCGGACTGCGCTGAACACAAGTGCGCTCAGCCGCCGCTGGTCGGCATGATGTCTGCGCGCCATCACCACATCAACACCCGCTGCTCCGGCGGCAGATACATCGGATCGCCGGGCTTGATGTCGAACGCCTCGTAGAAGCCGGGCTGGTTCATGACCGTGCCCTTGGCGCGGAATTCGCCTGGCGAGTGCGGGTCGCTCTTGATCTGGGCGATGGCCGCTTCGGGGCGCAGCTTGGCGCGCCATTTCTGCGCGAAGCCGATGTACAGGCGCTGCTCGCCGGTCAGGCCGTCGAGCACCGGCGACGGCTTGCCGCCCAGCGAGCGCTGATAGGCCTTGTAGGTAAGCGACAGGCCGGAGTTGTCGCCGATGTTTTCGCCCAGCGTCAGCTCGCCGTTGATGTGGTAGCCAGGCACCGGGCTGTAGGCGCCGTATTGCTTGACCAGGCCGGCGGCGCGCGCCTTGAAGGCGCTGCGGTCGGCTGGCGTCCACCAGTTGCGCAGGCGGCCTTTGGCGTCGTACTGGCTGCCCGAGTCGTCAAAGGCGTGGCTGATTTCGTGGCCGAAGGTGATGCCGAGCAGGCCGTAGTTGACGGCGTCCTCGGCCTTCACGTTGAAGAATGGCGGTTGCAGGATCGCTGCGGGGATCGTGATTGCATTGAGCGACGGGCTGTAGCTGGCGTTGACGGTTTGCGGCATCATCGACCATTCGTCGCGGTCCACCGGCTTGCCCAGTTTATCGAGGTTGTACTGGCGGCTCCAGGCGCGGGCGGCGCGCACGTTGGCGATCAGGTCACCCGGCTGAGTTTTCATGCTGCTGTAGTCGCGCCACTTGTCCGGGTAGGCGATCTTCGGTTTCAAAGCCGCCAGCTTGAGCTGGGCTTCCTTCTTGGTTTCGGCGCTCATCCAGTCCAGCTGTTCAATGCCGTCCTTGAACGAGGCAACGAAATTGTCGAACATGGCCATTACGCGCGGACGGGTTTCCGGCGGCAGGTACATCTCCACGTATTTTTTGCCCACCGCGTCGCCCAGGGCGCCGTCGGTGAATTTCAGCGCCAGCTGCCACAGCGGTTCACTTTGCGGCACACCGCGCAGTGTCGTGCCTTCAAACGCGAAGCGCTCCTTCACCGCTGCACTGTCCAGGTACGAGGCGTAGCTTTCGATGATGCGCCAGTTCAGGTAGCTCTTCCAGGCGTCGAGCGGCACGGCGGCCACGGTGTCGGAAAAGCCGGCGAGGAAGCTGGGCTGGCGCACCACGGCCGACGACTCTTTTGCCGTGTAGCCGGCGGCGGCAAAATAGGCCGGCCAGTCGAAGGCCGGCGCCAATGCGGCAAACTTGTCGAACGCCACGCGGTTGTACGATTTGACGGGATCGCGCATCTGCACGCGCGTCCATTGCACGCCTGCGAGACGGGTTTCGATGTCGAGCACCTGGGCGGCGTGGGCGGCGGCCTGTGCCGGCTTTTCGCCGCTCATGGCCAGCATGGTCTCGATATGCTTGAGGTATTTGTCGCGCACGCCCTTGAGCTTGGCGTCATCGTCTTTGAGGTAGTAGTCGCGGTCGGGCAGGCCCAGGCCGGACTGGCTGATACTGATGGTGTGGCGCTCGGGGTCTTGCGCATCGGGGCCCACATAGGCCGAAAACGGCGTCTGGATACCGCTGCGTTGCAGCGTTGCAAACAACGCCGGCAGCTGCTGCTTGTCCTTGATGGCAGCCACGCTGGCCAGCTCCGCCTTGAGCGGCTTGAAGCCGGCGGCGTTGCGCGCCTTTTCATTCGTGTAGCTGGTGTACAGGTCGGCGATCTTGCGCGTATCGCTGCCGGCCTTGCCCGGATGCTTGAGGGTGTCCTCGATCAGCGCGCGCAACTGGCCCTGGGCGATTTCGCGCAGCTCGGTGTAGGTGCCCCAGGTCGATTTGTCGGCCGGGATCTCGGTATTACGGGTCCATACGCCATTGACGTAGCCGTAAAAATCGACCTTGGGACTGACGGCCGGATCGAGGGTGTTGAGGTCGATGCCGGAGACCGGCGCAGCCAGCTGTGCGTGCAAGGACGGGGAGGACAAGGCAAGCAAGGCGCAGCAGGCGGCGCTGATCAGCGTACGGTACACGAGGTTCCCTTCAAAGTATCATCTGGAGTCATGCGAAGAGTGGTAACACCGCGCATGTGACCAAAGATTATACCGTTGGGGGAATACCGAAAACAGCGCCGATATGTATCACCGCAGATACATCAGCGCATCTGCATCAGCGCAGACACTTCAGCGCAGATACAACTACGGCGCGCTGAGCGCCAGCCGTTTGCCATCGGCCAGCATGGCAGCAAACTCCTCGGCCGGTACCGGCTTGCTGAACAAATAGCCTTGCAGCTGGTCGCAACCGAGCTCACGCAAAAAGGTCATTTGTTCGACCGTTTCCACGCCTTCGGCCACGATTTCCTGGCGCAGTTGCTGAGCCATGGTGACGATGGCGCGCGCGATGGCGCAGTCGTTCTCTTCGTAGGGCAGACCGATGACAAACGAGCGGTCGATTTTCAGGGTGCTGATCGGGAATTTTTTCAGGTAGGCCAGGCTCGAATAGCCGGTGCCGAAGTCATCGAGCGACAGCGACATGCCCATGGCCACCAGCTCGTTCATGATGGCCACCACGCGCTCGGTGCCGCGCACCAGCAAGCTCTCGGTGATTTCCAGGTTGATCTGTTCGGGCTGCACGCCATAGCGTTCCATCACGGCGGCAATGCGCGCCGGCAGGCCGCTGTCGAACTGGCGCGCCGACAGGTTGACGGCGATCGGTGGCGAACTCAGACTGGCGGCCTTCCAGGCCTGGATCTGGCGGCAGGCCTGTTCCAGCACCCAGGCGCCGAGGTCGAGGATCAGGCCGCTCTCCTCGGCCACCGGAATGAACACGCCGGGCGTGACCATGCCGCGCGATGGATGGCGCCAGCGCAGCAGCGCTTCGGCGCCGACGATGCGGCCGCTGCGCAAGCTCACCTTAGGCTGGTAGAACAGTTGCAGCTGATCCTGGGCCAGCGCCTGGCGCAGCTCGCTTTCAATGCGCAGATGCTCCTTGGCGCGCTGGTTCATTTCCTCGCTGTAGAACAAGAAGCTGGCTTCGACATGCTGGGCGGCCTTGCTCATGGCCACGTCGGCGTAGCGGATCAGGGTCGGCACGTCGGTGCCATCCTCGTTGTACACGGTAATGCCGATGTGGGCGCCGACCTGGATGCTGTGGGCGGCGATCTGGATCGGCGAAGCCAGCGCGGCGAGCAGCTTTTGCGCCACCACGCCGGCGTGTTCACGTTTTTCGATATTCAGCAGCGCCACGGCAAACTTGTGGCCGTCGAGCCGGGCCAGCACGTCAGCCTCGCGCAGGGTCTGGCGGAACAGGCGGCCGATTTCGCACAGCAGCTCGTTGCCGATATCGGTGCCCAGCGTGTCGCTGATGGCGCCCACGCGCGTGATTTCCAGCACCAGCATGGCGCCGTGGCCTTGGGTGCGGCGCGTTTCCGTCAGCGCCTGGCCTACCAGTTGGGTCAGCAGGCACAGATTGGGCAGGCCGGTCAGCGGGTCGTAATTGGCCATGCGCTGCATGCGCGCTTCGGCGTCCTTGTGTTCGCTGATGTCGGAAAACAGCGAAAACGTATGGCTGATGTTGCCCTGCGGGTCGCGCACCGCGCTGATGGTGACCGATTGCGGAAACAGTTCGCCATTCTTGCGCTTGCCGACGATTTCGCCGCGCCAGGGGCCGGCGCCGCGCATGGCGGCGCGCACCTGGGCGCGAAACTCGGCGCTGTGCACGCCCGAGCGCAGCAGGTCCGGGGTTTTGCCGATCGCCTCCTGCGGTGCGTAGCCGGTAATGCGGCTAAACGCTGAATTGATCGAGACGATGCGCTCATTGGCATCGGTGATCAGCACGCCCTGGTCGCTGTCTTCGATAATGCGCGCATGCAGGCTGACCTTGTCGGCGGCGCTCAAAGCCTCGTCCACCTCGGCCAGGCGCACCAGCATGCCGCACGGTTCGCCGCCTGCATCGTGGCGCAAAAAGATATGCAGCTTGACCCAGATGATTTCGCCATTTTTCTTGCGCCGCCGCACTTGCGCGCGCACACCGACACTGCCGTCCGGCTCCGGTGACAGTTCGGCGATATCGCCGTCCTCATCATCGGCTGCGTACAAAAACAGAATGTGCTGGCCCAGCGCTTCGTCGGCGCTGTAGCCGAACATCTGTTGCGCACCTGGGCTCCAGGCGCTCAGGTAGCCAGTCAGATCGAGTTCCAGCACGGCCTGCTGGCTGCCGCCTGCGCCATCGGCAACTGGTTCGGCCAGTGCGCGCGCCTGGTCCAGTGCGGCCTGCAAGTTGTCCAGTGTTTGCGCCAGTGCGGCACCCTGCTCGCTGCGGGCTTGCTGGCTCAGCGCCAGGCAGCGTTCGAGGGTCTTAAGCATGGCCGGTCCCGGCCTCGCCAGCTTTACCATTTTGGCCGCTGATCACGCCCTGCATCCATAGCCAGGCATCGGTCATGGTGCGGTTAAATGTGGCGTCATCGATTTGCAGGGCTGCCAGTTGCTGCTGCAGCGCCGGGTAGTCATCCCGCTCGGCCGCCTCCAGCAGCGACAATAGTTGTCCCAGTTCGCCGCCATGCGCCAGCAGCGCCTGGAGTACGGCGTCGCCGATGGTCAGCGGCTTGAGCACCTCGGCCAGCGGCATGCCGAACAGTACGCCAAGCAGCGAGAACATGCCCACCATAAAAGCCTGCTCCTGCTGCGCCTTGCCCAGGCCAGTATCGTGCGCCAGCAACTCCATCGCCCGCGCCCGCACCGACACGCGCGCCAGCAGCATCGGCGAGCGGCTGTCGCCCTGGCGCGAGGAAAACAGCATCAGGTTGAGCCAGCGCCGCAGTTGCGAACGCCCCAGGATCAGAAGGGCCTGTGAAAAACTGGTCACGCGACGGGTGGCGCCCATGCCCAGCGAATTGACCACCCGCAGCAAATGGTAGGACAAGGTCGGATCCTGGCGCAGCACGGCTTCAATTTCATGGGTATCGGCGTCGGCCGAGACCAGTTGCACCAACTGCATGGCCAGCGCGCGCGACCCTACTTGCGCACCGGCCGGGCGCGGCGGCGGCGCCATGCACCAGTCGCCCTCCAACCACTGCACGGCGGGCGCCAGCGCCTGTTCGGGTGCGGCCTCCAGTCGCAGCACCTGCTCGGGCGCCAGCGTGCGCCAGCCGCATTGGCGCAATACCTCGGCCGCAGACGGCGCCAGCGCTGCGCGGTAAAAACACGGCAGGCGGCCATGAGCCAGTTCGCGCAGCATCTCGACGGGCAATTCGCCCTGCTCCTCCGCTACCTCGCACAGCAAGCCGGCCGGACTGCCATGGCGGTCGGCCAGCAGATGCAAAAACACGGGCAGCGAAGCGGTCAACACGGTCATGGGCGGGCGCAGCGAAAGTGGCGTGGATAAAATATGGATCCCGCTATGGTACTCCGAAATTGTTGGCGATAGTCAACATTTGGCAAACGGGTAGCGGCCTGCATACACTTTCTGCGCTGTATCAACCGGGAGGCGTCGAACGTGGTAAATGTTCTAACAATCGCTCAAGTAGCGGCGCCTCGCGCATGCGCTGACGCCACCATTGCAGCGCTGCGCCCTGCTCGCCGCTGCGCCAGGCCAGGTAAAAAGTCTCTGCCGGTTTCGGCTCTGTCACCTGTTTTTCGACCAGTAAACCGGCCTCGATGGCGGCGCGCGCACACGGTTCGGGCAAAAAGCCAAAGCCTATGCCGGCTAGCTGGTATTCGAGCTTGGTACGCATATCGGGCACGCTCAGCGTGTCCTGGCCAAGCAGCAGGCCGACCGTGCGCGGCGCCATGCGCCGTGCCGAATCGGCCACGCTGACGGCGCGGTGGCGTTGCAGGTGACTGCGGTCGAGCTTTTCCTGCACCGCCGCCAGCGGGTGCGACGGCGCCACCGCAAACACAAAATCGATCTTGCCGATGGGCTCGGAGACATAACCGCCGCCAGCCGGGCCGTCGCCGGCCACACCGACCAGCAGATCGGCGCGGCGGTCGAGCAAGGCTTCCCAGGCGCCGGACAGAGCCTCCCGCAACAGGCGCAACCGGGTGTGCTGGGCCACCGTATAAAACGCCTGCACGTCATCCTGGAACAGACAGGTCGAAAACATCGAATCGCTGCAAATGGCGAGTTCGGTTTCCCAACCTGAAGCCACGCGCCGCACCCGGTGTTCGAGGTCTTGCGCTGCCTTGAGCAGGTAGCGCCCCTCCTTGAGCAACTCGGCGCCGGCCGCCGTCAACACCACGCGCGGGCCGTTGCGCTCGAACACCTGCACGCCCAGATCGTCCTCGAGCTTGCCGACGGTGTAGGAGATGGTGGACGGCACGCGGTGCAACTCCTTGCCGGCGGCGGAGAACGAGCCACGGCGGTCGATGGCATCCACAATTTGCAGGGCTTCCAGGCTAAGTCTGAGCATTCGATTTTTTCGACAATAGAGGGGTAATTTTTCCGTTTTTTAAATCGGAAACGGAGGCCTATACTTCGTTCCATGGATGCAGAGAACGAAACAGCGCGTATGGCGCAGCGTTCAAAATTATCGCACATCAATCAACTCAAATAGAAACGGAGTCCATCATGTTGCAAATTCGTAAAAGTGAAGACCGCGGCGCCGCCAACCATGGCTGGCTCGATTCCAAACACAGCTTTTCGTTCGGCCACTACCGCGATCCTGAACATGTGGGCTTCGGTCCGCTGCTGGTGATTAACGAAGACCGCGTGCAACCGAGCCAGGGTTTCGGCACCCACGGTCACCGCGACATGGAAATCATTTCCTACGTGCTCAGCGGCGCGCTGGAACACAAGGACAGCATGGGTACCGGCTCGGTGCTGCATTACGGCGATGTGCAGCGCATGAGCGCCGGCAGCGGCGTGCGCCACAGCGAGTTCAATCACAGCAGCGATGAACGCGTGCATTTTCTGCAAATCTGGATCCAGCCCAACCAGGTCGGAATTCCTCCCAGCTACGAGGAAAAGCACTTCCCGGTGGAGAGCAAACAGGGCAAGCTGCGCCTGATCGCCTCCGGCGATGGCCGCGACGGTTCGGTGCTGATCCACCAGGATGCTTCGCTGTTCGCCACCATTTTGGGCAGCGGCGATGCCGTGCAACATACGCTGGCCAACGGTCGGCTGGCGTATGTCCATGTGATCCGTGGCACGGTGACGGTGAACGGCACGCCACTGAAAGACGGCGATGCGCTGAAGATCACGGCGGAAAACCTGGTCACGCTGGAGCAGGCGCTGGATGCCGAAGTGCTGGTGTTCGACCTGCCAAAGTAAGGTAATAGGCTGGTCAGAAATATTTTCCCGCCAGTTTTGGTATCA
>JBEVNE010000286.1:0-34945 GCA_040508275.1 Duganella sp. | reverse complement strand
GCTGCCTGGCTTGGCGCCCAGGTACAGGCGCACGGCAACAGCGGTCAGGGCAACGGCAACAGGCAGGTTTTCGATAATGGTCAGCATGGTTATTCTCCAGTCAATTCGGTCGTGCATTCAAACAGTGGGCGACAAGTCTTAAGCGCGCGATGCGGCGTAGCGCAGTTCGGCAGCCAGGCTCGGCGAGTGGGCTTCGACGTCCTTGGCGGTGCTGCTCAGCCACCAGATGGTTTCATCGCTGGCGCGCTCGGCGACCATTTCTTCTTCTACAGCAACAGCTGCAGGCTTCTTCGAGAACAGCGATGCAAACAACTTGCGCACGGCATTGATAACGTCGTCAGCGAAGTTAGCGTTGGTGTGGTGGTTGAAGATCGTGGTGTTCATGTGAAGCTCCTTGAAAATGTCTGTTTGATGCAGTGCAGTATGCGCCCCTTTCAGAAATAAATATACTTTCAATTTGTGATGCTATCGATAGATAAATCGAATATCTCTATGCTGTTGCCGCAGGGTATGCTATTCATACTGGTGATGAGGCTGACCAAAAAACGGCAATTTTGACGGTCATGCAACGTTTCGCAATACGGTTTGGCTATAAGCGATGATTTTGACGGCGTCCGCCTGTAGCAGGCCGATGCGCCGCTGCACCAGCGGCCAGCCGGCCCAGGGGACGCTGCCTGGCGCCGGCGCCGGCGCTGGCGCGGACCAGGACGGTTGCACTGTGGCCTGCATGGAGGACTGGGGCTGCGGCGCCAGTGCCTGCGTCAGCACTCCCACTACCTGAGCGTGGCTCTGGTCCAGCATGGCGTTCACCGGCCCGGTCGGCAGTTCCGCCACGTGGCGGCGCAGGATGGCGCGCAGCGCCGCCACGTGCGCCACCAGCAGGTAGTTCTGGACGATGAACAGGTTGATGTCTTCCACCGCGCGGCGCTTGCTGGCCGGTTCGTCGAGCATGCGCACCAGTGCCGAGCTCAGCGCGGCCAGGCTGTCCATCAGCCGTTTGCGCTCGATGCGGTAGGCAAAGTCGTCCTTGCCCTTGCCTTGCAGCAGATCGAAGCTGGCCTGCATATAGCGCAGGTTCACCGCCAGCACTTCGCGCATCAGGCGCGGCACCGACTGGTATTCCCAGTTGGCCAGCACAAAGCTGAAAGCGGTGGCCACTGCCGCACCAATAAAGGTATCGACCAGGCGCTCCATGATCAACTCGTTGTTGCCCGGTGCGATCAGGTGCATCTGCAGCAGGATCATGATGCTGACCGCCACCGCCGCATAGCGGTAGCGCAGGTAGATAAAGGTCGGTGTGGCCACGGTGGCCAGCACCAGCATCAGCAGGATCACGGCCAGGTGATTAAAGAAGTGCAGCACCACGGCCGTGATCAGGCAGCCGATCACGGTGCCGATGATGCGGTCGGTGCGGCGCTGCTTGGTCATGCTGAAGCTGGGCTTGAGGATGATGACGATGGTCAGCACGATCCAGTAGCTGTGGGCGGCATACGGCAGCAGGGCGGCCACCGCCAGCCCGACCGAAATCGCCATGGCCACGCGCAGCGAAAAGCGGAAGATCGGCGAATCGAGGCGCAGGTGCGAGACGATCATGCGCCACTCGTATTTTTGCTGCGACAAAAACGGTCCCATGTCGGCATCGACCCAGAACGGCGTGCTGTCGTAGGCTTTCTGGCTGGCCTGGTGCAACTGGCCGATCATCTTGATGATGGCGCGAATCTTGTTGCGCTGCGCGCGCAGCACGGCCAGCGCCTCGTGCTGTGGCTTGCCGGCGTCGATGCGCGCCTGGATTGCTGCCAGTTCCGCCTCGATGGCTTCCAGCTCGGCGTCGTAGCGGATCTCCGGGTAGGATTCCTTCTTGCGGGTGACGTCGTAGGCCACCGATTCGATATCGCGCGCAGCCTTGTAGGCCAGGTCGTGCAGCGTGGCCATCACCGGCGAATCGGCCAGGTGCAGGCGCAGCTGCGCATAGTCGGTGTGGGTGGACAGCACCAGCTCATACAGATCGAGCATGCAGACGTGGACCTGCACCACGATGGCGTCTTTGGCGTTGAGGTGGGCGCGCAGGATCAGGTCGCGCGAGGCTTGCTGGCGGTCGGCCAGCACGCTTTGCTGGCGTATCAGCTTGTTGAATTGCTCGTTGAGGTTGAAGCGCGTATCGTAAAAGTCGGCCTTGATGTCGATATAGTGCGCCAGTTCAAACAGCGCCTCGGCCAGCACCTGCTGCTTGATGCGGTGGCGCAGCACCCAGCCAATCGCCATGGCGTAAGCCAGGTAGGCCAGCGCACCGAGCGTAAACCAGGCGGTGTGGATGAAGGACTGCAGCGCCGTCATCGAGTGCTCCATCGACATGGTCATGATGAACAGCGTGGCCAGTTGCAGCGGCATCGATTTTTTGCCGTACACCACCATCATGCAGGCCATGAAGCTGATCAAGACCAGCATTGTCATCAGCAGCCAGTGCAGCGGTGCGCACAGGCTGATCAAGAGGGTGACGGCGCTGCACAGCAGCACCGAGGCGCTCATTTCATTGAACTTGTGGCGTAGCGGGCTGGGCATGTCCATCAGCGCCGTGCACAGCGCGCCGATGCACACCGTCATGGCGGTGTGCAGGTCGGTGAATTGCAGCGAAATCAGGGTAATGCCGACCAGGCCGGCGGCAAAGCGCAGGCCCAGGTAAAAATAATGGCTATAAAAGAACGTGCGCAGATTGAGTGCGTAATGCATGCGATGACCTTGTGGGCTGCAAACAGAAAATGCACGCGACGGGATCGCCGTTGCGTGCACGGGAAACGCAATGGGTTGGGGGAACTGCCTGCCAGCCCTAAAACACCGCCAATACCGGATACCGGCGCCATTCCGGCTCGGCATGGCGCTGGCCGTGTTCAAAGATAAAGTCCAGCACCGCTTCCTGCTGCGACACCAGCGCCGGGTTGGCTGCCTTCCAGGCCTCGAACTGCGCTTTCAGGGCCGGTTCGGCTGCCAGCATCTCCAGTGCCAGGTCTTCAAACACGTAGTCGGAATAAGCTTCCTTTTTCTCCAGCACGCTGTTGAAGAAGCCCCAGCGGAAGAAGGAATCGTGGCCCTGCGGTTCCAGCACTTCCACCACGTAGCGGGCATTGGCCTGCTTGAGCGGGATGAACCAGTCGCCCGGCTGCACGGTAAAGCTGCCGGTGCGCGCTTCCAGCTCGACGGCGTCATGGTACATATGGCCTTCGTAGGCGCCGGCGCGCGAGCTGACCGAAACGATGTGGTAGTACTGCGCCTCAATCGTTGCCGCTTCGTCGAACGGCGCCATTTCCACGCCATTCCACTTGAGCCGTTCGATCGCTTCGCGCCAGGCCTGCGGCACGATATAACCTTTGGGCGCGCGCACGGTGGCCGACGGCACGAAGCGGTTGTAGTAGGGGATATCTTTTTCCCACGGCGCGCTGCGGTCGTACGACAGGCGCTGGTAGTCGCCCAGCAGGCTGGGCGTGCGTTTGGCCGCATAGCCCTTGAAGCGGAAGGTGGATGGGTTGGCTTCGTCCATGGTCCAGCTGACAGTCCACTCGCTGGCAGCCGCTGCCTGCTCGCGGGCGGCGGCGCGCAGGGCGCGGATCTGTTCGCCGTGGGCGACGGTGAACGCCATGGTCACGTCCAGCAGCGCGCGCATGGAATCGTAGCGTTCCTTGAACGGTTTGAGCATATGCGTTTCCGGCATGAAGCCGATCACATGGTGCAGGGCGGCGTAGCCGGTGGAAAAGCGCGGTACTTCCAAAAATTCTGCAATGCCGTCGTCGGGCGTGTCGTGCACCGGGTTGACGTACGGGCAAGTGGGCCAGCCCTTGGCTTCCATCTGCGCGTAAATGTGCGGCAGCATGGTGTCACGCAGGAAGGGGCCGAGGCCGTAGCCGAGCTTGTCTGCCTGGGTGTGGATCAGCGTCATCGTGTACGGGTAGTCGGCGCCGTTGGAGGTGTGGGTATCGACCATCACGTCCGGGTCCCAACTGGTGAGCAGCTGGTTGAACAGCTGTGCATTGAGCGTATCGCACTTGATGAAATCGCGGTTCAGGTCCAGGTGGCGGCTGTTGCCACGGAAACCGAACTGCTCGGGGCCGTCCTGGTTGACGCGCGAGGTGTTGGAACGGTTGAGCGCGCCATCAACGTTATACAGCGGCACAAACAGCAGTACGGTCTTGCCCAGCGCCGCCAGCTTGACCGGATCAAAACACAGGTCGCGCACGATGGCCATGCAGGCGTCCACGCCTTCCGGTTCGCCCGGGTGGATGCCGTTATTGTTGAAAAACACGGTACGGCCATCGGCCTTGATCAGATGGCGGTCGAACAGGCCGTCCGGGCTGACCACGCCTGCATGCACGGGAATGCCGCCGTCCGATACGCCAATCTGCTCGAAGCGCAGCACCTGCGGGAAACGTTGCGCCAGCGCCTGGTAAAAAGCGATGCATTCGCTCCACAGCGTGGTCTGGTTTTGATTGCCCTGTTCGTAGGGCGTTGGCATTTCTGGGTGCATGATGGACTGGATCTCAGAGAACATGATAGGTGGGATTGCTTGCCGTGCATCGCTGCGCCTTGTGGGCGTGCGGCGCACCGGGTGCTCGCGTCAAGCGCAGAATTGTATCATCGCTGCCCACTTTTTGAGCGTTGGCAGCGGCTGGTTTGGGTTTCCTCAAGGTAATTAATTGTCATCGATGGTGTACTGGCACCGTGTTTATTCTGCCGGGGGCGGTGATGCAGAACCAAGGGAAAATGCGCGCGGCAATGCGCAGGGCGTTGTGGCTGACGCCGATATTGATACTGCTGGCGCTGGGCGGACGCGCCGTGCTGGCGCAGATCGGACCGCGCTATGTGGTCAGTCTTGAGGCTGGCCGTCAGGCGCCAGCGGGACCGTTGCACCACGGACGCCAAGGACGGATACAGCAGGTGGGCGACGGGCTGGCGCTGATCAGCTATCAGGGCCTGAATATCCTGGCGGTCAGCGCCGATGCCGCGGCTTACAGCGCCGACGCCGTGCGGCACTGGCCGGCCGCCGATGTGCTGGTGCTGACGCCGGCCCGCGTTGGCCGCTATGGCGGACTGGCGCCGCTGGCTGCGTTGCGGGGCATGAGCGTGGTGCTGGTAGAGTCGGCGCATGGGGGCGCCATGCCTTCGCAGCCCGCTGGCGGCGGTCCACGCTTCTATCCTCTGCACACCTGGGACGCGCTACATCTGCGCAAGGGCCGCACGCAGTTGCGCGTGACCGCCATGCCGGGCGCGCCGGGCACTGTGCAGGTGGCGGGCTTTGTGCTGGAAATCGGTGATGGCCGGGCCTCGTACCGGATGTATATCAGTTGCGAGGCGTTGGCCGACGAGCAATGGCGGGCGCTGTCTGCGCGCCTCCCCGGTGCTGACCTGGCGCTGTTGCCGGCTTCGGTCGAGCACGCACAGCCGACCTTGCTGCTGTTGCCGCTGCAGCAGGGACCGCAGGTTCAGCCGGTTCCGCTGGCAGCGACCGGCCAGCTGTTCAGCGCCGTGCGGCGCTGAGGACGGCGGCTTATTTTTTAGCGTTGGTCTCGACCCAGACGGCGTAGGTATCGATGAATTTTTTCAGGAACTCGCGGGTGCTGTCGTTGTTGATCTTGCCGTCGTCGCCGAGCAGCTTGCTGGCGCCGCCGATATACACTTCGGGCTGCTGCAGCACCGGCATGTCGAGAAATACCAGCGACTGGCGCAGGTGGTGGTTGGCGCCAAAGGCGCCGGTGGTGCCTGGTGTAATGCTGAGCACACCGGCCGGCTTGCCGCTCCACACGCTGCTGCCGTAAGGGCGCGAGCCGACGTCGATGGCATTCTTGATCGCACCCGAGGTCGAGCGGTTGTATTCGGGCGTAAAGAACAGCACGCCATCGAACTCCTTGACGCGGTCGCGGAACTGGGTCCACGCTTGCGGCGGGGTGGCGCCGTTTTCTTCCAGGTCCTGGTTGTACAGGGACAACTCGCCAATTTCAACGAACTCCAGCGCCAGCGACGGCGGCGCCAGGGCGATCACTTCATGCGCAAATTTGCGGTTGATGGAATCCTTGCGCAGGCTGCCGATAATGACGGCAATTTTCTTGACGGACATGGCTTCTCCTTGAGGTGGATGGAAAGTGCTAGCGATACTGTAACCGATTCATGTTGGTATCGCGTGTTTCCCAGCCTGTCAGCCATACTTCAACTGCAGGCCCGATGCCTGCGCAGCACGCCGTTTGCCGGGCGCCGGAGCCACCGTCTGCTTGACGCTGTCGAGCTGGAACACGCTGACCACCGTTTCCAGCCCCTGTGCACGTTCGTACAGCGCATCGGCAGCAGCGCTGGCCTCTTCCACCAGCGCAACGTTTTGCTGGGTCAGACCGTCCATTTGCACAATCGCTTCACGGATCTGGTCGAGACCGATCGACTGCTCCTGGCTGGCGCCGCTGATCTCGCTCATGATGCCGGTAACGCGCTGCACGCTGCCGACGATTTCCTGCATGGTGGCCCCGGTCTGATCGACCAGGCGCGCGCCGCTGCCCACTTTTTGCACCGAATCTTCGATCAGCGTCTTGATTTCCTGCGCTGCTGCGGCCGAACGCTGGGCCAGATTGCGCACCTCCGAGGCCACCACGGCAAATCCGCGGCCCTGTTCACCGGCACGCGCTGCTTCCACGGCGGCGTTGAGGGCCAGGATATTGGTCTGGAAAGCGATGCCGTTGATAACGCCGATAATATCGGCAATCTTGTTCGACGACGCGCTGATCGATCCCATGGTATCGACCACCTGCGCCACCAGCTCACCGCCCTTGAGCGCCACGTCCGAGGCGGACAATACCAGTGTGTTGGCCTGGCGTGCACTGTCGGCATTCTGCTTGACGGTGGCGGTCATTTCTTCCATCGACGACGAGGTTTCTTCCAGCGAAGCCGCCTGTTCAGCCGAGCGCTGCGACAAGTCCTGGTTGCCCGCGGCGATTTGCGCCGAGGCGCTGGCCATCTGGCTGGTGCTGCCGCGCACTTCGGTGACGATGTCCGCCAGGTTGCCGCGCATGGCGTCGAGTGCCGTCAGCAGGGTGCCGATTTCGTTGGTGCTATGGTTGCTGGCGCTGCCGGTGCCGCGCAGGTCGCCGTCCGCCACGCGTCCGGCAATCTGCATCGCCTGTTGCAGCGGCTGAACAATCGCCCGGATCAGCAGGTAGCCGACCGCCAGCGCCAGCAGCACGCCAAACACCAGGACTGCCAGCGTGCTGTAACGAACGTTGTCGAGATTGCTTTGCACGGCGTCACGGTTGGCAGCAGCGCGTTCATCGCTGAATTTTTTCAGCGCCGTCAGCGCCACGTCGCCAATCCGGTAGGTCGGGTTGATTTTCTTGATCAGCACCATTTCGGCATCGTCCCAGCGGTCGTCGCGGATCGCGGCAACGGCGGCGGCAATGTGCGCCAGGCCCAGTCCGTCACTGCTCTGGTACCACTCCTGCGCCAGTTTTTTCTGTTCCGGGCTATCAATCTGGTCGATATAACGCTGCCAGCGTTCGGTGATGCGGGCGCTGGCGGCATCGATGGCGCCCCAGTGCACGGCCAGCTCGTGATCGTGCAGCTTGGCCCAGTCGAACGCCGTATTGTGCTGCAGCGCTTGCAGGATCTGGCTGCGGTTGGTTTCCATGTCGAGCCGGATGGCATTGCGCTCGCCGGAGCGCACTTCGTCGGCCAGCGTGATATCGGTGATCAGCGCCACCGAGTGGTTGGCCGCAAAGATGCCTTTGCCGCCGATGAGCAAAATGACCAGCGTCAGCGCTGCCAGCGCGGCCATGACCAGGTGGCGGATTTTCATATTGGAAAGCATGTTTGCCTTGAATTTATTTAAATGGGTTAATTTAAGTTGCATTGTAGCACCATAAAAACGAATTCATCAGATTTAATCATCAAATTTATTGTATTGTGCGTTGGCTCACCTTGTTTTGATATATTGCTTGCGCTACAGTCAGGCATGAGCTCTTTACCGACCACCGCCAATGCCGCTGCCGCCGATCCGCCATCCATCCTGACCAGCAAGGGCGTGGCCGCCTTGCTGGGCATTTCTGTGTCTACGGCGCAGTTATGGATGGAGAACGGCAACCTGCCTTCGTGGAAAACGCCTGGCGGGCACCGCCGCGTGCATCTCGCTTCCGTTCAGCGCCTGCAGCAGCGGCTGGCCCACGACGCCGGCTTGGCCGAGGTGGCGCCACTGGACGTACAAGCCCTCACGCCGCGTGAGCTGGCGCGGCTGGAGGCGGTCGAGCGCTCGGCGCTGCTGTCGCGGCAACGTTCGGCGGTGTTCGACCCGTTGACCTGGTTGGCGGCCACGGTGACGGCGGCGCCGATCGCCCTGCTGACCTTGCTGACCCGGTCGCAGCAAGTGTTCGTGTCGCGCCAAGGTGTGACGATGACGGATACACCGCGTAGCTGGGCTTTCTGCAATTACACGATTGCCCAGGAGGCGCTGTTCTTTGTTTCCGATACGCTCGAAGATGAACGCTTCCGTGACAATCCGCTGGTTACCGGCGCACCGCATATCCGTTTTTACGCAGGCGTGCCGCTGACCGATGCCGAGGGCTTCCAGCTCGGTTCGCTGTGCGTGATCGACACCGAACCACGCCGCCTGACCGGCCAGCAGGCGCGCGCCCTGCGCGAACTGGGCGGCATCGCCTGCCGCGAGATCGCCGCCTTGGGCCGTGAATAGCCATGTGAATCCTGCACAGGTTCTGGACATAAAAAAACCACGCCGCGTTACCGGGGCGTGGTTTTTTTTCGTGCAGTCAATGCTTACTCGGCGTTCATTTCTTTCAGCAGATTGTCGGCGTGATCGACATGCTTCATGTTCCACAGGATGTAGCGCAGATCGACTTGGATCGAGCGCGTCATGGCCTTGTTGAAGTCCCAGTCCGAAATGATCGAATCGAGCGTGCCGTCGAAGGCCAGGCCGATCCATTCACCTTTTGCGTTCAGCGCGGCCGAACCGGAGTTGCCGCCGGTAATGTCGAGCGTGGCCAGGTAGTTGACCGGCACAGTTTTCAGCGCTGGATCGACATACTTGCCAAAGTCCTTGGCCTTGATCGCATCGAGCTGCGCTTTCGGGGCATTGAATTCGCCCGTACCGGTGGCCTTGGCGACCACGCCGGCGACGGTGGTGAAGGCTTTCCAGTCGCTGCCGTCCGAACCTGGCTGGCGGCCGGCGATCTTGCCGAAGGTCACGCGCAGGGTGCTGTTGGCGTCCGGGTAGACGGCCTGGCCCTTGCTGTTCATGAAGGCGATCTTGGCTTTCATGTAGGTGGCGTAGGCTTGCTGCAGCTTGCCGCCAAGGTCTTCGTCTTTTTCTTCTTCTTTCAGGTCCGGGCCGTACAGCGCCACGGCGGCCTGGATGAAGCTGTCGTCGCTGGCCTTGAAGTCGGCCGGCTTCTTGTCGAGCCAGGCGGTGCGCACGGCGGCGTCGCCGAGCTTGCTGCCGGCGTAGAGCTTGTCCAGCGCTGCCTGCAGGTCGGCCTTGTTCATGCCGTCCTTGATGCCGACCACCTTGTCGAAGGCGGCGTTGCGCTGGGCTGCCGGTTGTGCGGCGTACTGGCTCAGGCTGTTAAGCACCAGTGCCTTGTCGACTTTTTCATCGTAGTTGCGCACCAGCGCGGCCACGCTCGACTTGATGCGCGGCACGTCACGCACCTGGTAGCCCGATTTGCGCTCGGCGTCCGGCTTGGTGTTTTCGTTCGACAGGCGGTACAACATGCGCGCCGTGTTCAGCAGGCGTGGCTTGGACGACGACAGGAAGTAGTCGCGCTTGGTGTCGGCGTCGCGCTGGGCGATCAGTTTTTCCACGGCGGCGATGTCGGCGCCAAATTCCTTCTTGCGGGCGGCGTCGGCATTGATCCACTGTTTCAGCGCTTCATGCTCGGCGGTCTTGCGGGCCAGCATGTCGCTGCCGGCGTACGAGTCCAGCATGCCCTGGCGGTTCTTGTAGTAGTTGTTGATGCTGGCTACCTGCGACGCATACTTGAGCGCAGTGTCCTTGTTGTCCTTGGTGGTCTCGGCAATGATGGCCAGGTTTTCCGCCGAGTTTTTCACAAACGCCGGGTAGCTCCAGTCGAAGGTGTAGGCCACTTCCGACGGCAGGCGGTGGCGGTTGGTGCGGCCAGGGTAGCCCAGCACCATGACGAAATCGCCCTCTTTGCTGCCTTCCTTGGCCAGCTTCAGGTGGTGCGCCGGCACGTAGGGCACGTTGTCCTTGCTGTAGTCGGCAGCCTTGCCGTCCTTGCTGACGTAAGCGCGGTAGAAGCCGTAGTCGCCGGTCTGGCGCGGCCACATCCAGTTGTCGGTATCGCCGCCGAACTTGCCCACGCCTTCGGCCGGTGCATGCACCAGCCGCACGTCGCGGATTTCCAGTTGCTTGATCAGGTAGAACTCGAGACCGCCGTAGAACGACGACACGGTGCAGCGGTGGCCTGCGTCTTTTTCGCACTCGGCCTGGATGGTCTTGCTGTTTTTCTCGATGGCGTCGATGCGTGCTTTGCCGCTCAGCTTGGCCACGGCAGGGCTGATCACCTGCTTGCTGACGTCGGTCACCGCCTTGGTGACGAAGATGCGGCTGCCTGGCGCTGCCGGCAATTCTTCGCCCAGGGTCTTGGCCAGGAAACCGTTGGCCAGCAGATCGCGCTCGGGCGTGGAGTTGTGAGCGATGCTGCCGTATACGCAATGGTGGTTGGTGGCCACCAGGCCTTGCGGCGAGACGAACGAGGCCGAGCAATTACCGAGGCTGACGATGGCGCCCATCGGGAATTCGGTCAGCTTGGTCAGGGTGGCAGGGTCGAGCGCCAGGCCGGCCGCTTTCAGTTGATTGGCTACTTGTGGCAGCTGTTGTGGCATCCACATGCCTTCATCGGCGTGGGCGGCGCTGGAGCTCAGGATGGCGAGCGCGATCAGTGTTTTTTTCATGTCTCTGCTGGAAGGATGATGAAATGGTTTTATACAATATACGGCGCCCGGGAGTATAACAACAAAAATCCGCCCGGCCGCAGGAATGCCATGAAGCTGGATAACGATCTCGGGGCAAAAAAAACGGCTCCCGCAGGAGCCGTTGATCTTACATTGATCGTGCGTCAGGCAGATCAGTCCGCCTTGACTGCTTCGATCTGGATCGCCAGTTTGACTTCTGGTGCAAACGGCGGCACGGCGTAGTTCAGGCCGAAGTCGGTACGGTTGAATTGCGCGGTGGCGTCGGCGCCGCAGGCTTCGCGTTTCAGGCGCGGGTGCATGATGCATTTGAATTTGTCGATCTTCAGCGAAACTGGTTTAGTCACGCCCATCATGGTCAGTTCGCCATCGACGCCGACCAGCTTGTCGCCTTCAAACTTGAAGGTTTTGCCGACGTAGGTAATGGTCGGGTACTTGGCGACGTTGAACATCGAATCATTCATCGCGTGCTTGTTCATGGCGTCGAGGCCGAAATCGATCGAATCCGCTTCAATCTTGACGTTCAGCGAGCCGGTCTTGGCGGCCGGGTCCAGGGTCACCGTGCCGCTCGACTTGTTGAACTTGCCGCGCCATACCGACAGGCCCATGTGGTCAGCCTCGAAGCTCGGGAAGGTGTGCGTCGGGTCCAGGTTGTAGGTGGTCGGGGCGGCGACGGCAGCGGTGGCCGAGGCGGCCAGCAGGGTGGCGATCAGGATTTTCTTCATGCGTGATTTCTCCGTTATGTAATGATGACTTAATTTGCTACGACGTGGAATTTGAGGACGACTTCATCGGCGACGATGCTGGTGTCCTTCCATTCGCCTTCACCGATGTTATAGGCCAGGCGCTTGATCGGCAGGGCGCCGTCAAATACTTGTTTGCCGCCTTCGGTCTTGACGTTCAAAGGGAAGGTGACATCGGTGGTCTTGCCCTTGATGGTCAGCTTGCCCGTCACGGTGAGCTTGCCGGCGCCGGCGCTCTTGATCGAGGTCGAGACGAAGGTGGCTTTGGGGAACTGGGCGGCGTTGAACCATTCTTTCTTGGCCACTTCCTTGTTGTACTCGGCATCGCCCATGTCGAAGCTGGCGGTTTCCACTTCCACGCTGGCTTTCGAGGCGTCCGGCTTGGCGGCGTCGTAGTCGATGGAGACGGTGAATTTCTTGAATTTCGATTCGATCGGCACATTCATCTGCTTGAACGTGGCGCTGACGGTGGTCTTGGCCGGATCGGCCTTGAGCACGGCGGCGCTGGCGATCAGGCTGACGCCGAACAGGGAGGCGATGGCAAGTTTGCTGAGGATTTTCATGAGGACTCCGTGAGTGTGTAGGTGAATAGAGGTGAAAAAATCAGCCCAGCGGCAGCATGCGTTTCAGCGTGACGTCGCGGTCGATAAAATGGTGTTTGAGTGCCGCCAGCGCGTGGGCGACGACGGCGCCGGCCATGGTCATCACCAGCACATAGTGCACGGTTTTCAGCGTGGCTTTCAGTTCCGGATCGGGCGCGATGATCATCGGCAGCTCGATCAGCTTCAGGTACACCACCGGCACGCCGGCGGCGCTGCCATACAGGTAGCCGGAAATCGGCGCGGCAAACATCAGGAAATACAGCAGGTAGTGCATGCCCTCGGCCAGCTTGTGCTGGAGCGGCGGAATGCTGGCCAGCGGCGCCGGCGGCGTATGCGTGAGGCGCCACAACAGGCGGATTGCGACCAGCGCCAGCACGGTTACACCGAGCCATTTATGCCACGAAAAATACTTGAGCTTGGTCGGCGAAAAGCCGGGAATGGCGACCATGGTAAGGCCGAGGAAGAAGGCGGCAATGATCAGCAGAGCGATCAGCCAGTGCAGCATCATTGCTGTCTTGGTATAGCGTTGCATGGTTTAACTCCGAAAATAGTACGTACTAGGACTAATATACCAAAGAAATATTATTTTGGCTTAACAAAGCATTAAAGCCGCCGGAGGCGGTCGCACCGCTAAAAAAAAGCCCCCGGAACTTGACGTTGCGGGGGCTAGTGTATGTCACTTTGCGTTAATGCATCATATTGCTTTCGCCAGACTGGCGGCGATACCGATGTAGTTCGCCGGGGTCATGGCCAGCAGGCCATCCTTGGCTTCCTGGGGAATCGCCAGGCCGGTGATGAAGTCGCGCAGCGCGTCTTTCGAAATGCCTTTGCCGCGCGTGAGTTCCTTCAGCTGCTCGTAGGGATTTTCGATGCCGTAGCGGCGCATCACGGTCTGTACCGGCTCGGCCAGCACTTCCCAGCTGGCGTCGAGGTCGGCGGCCAGGCGCTCGGGATTCACTTCCAGCTTGTTCAGGCCGCGCAGGCAGCTGTCGTAGGCGAGCAGCGTGTAGCCGAAGCCGACGCCGATATTGCGCAGTACGGTCGAATCGGTCAGGTCGCGCTGCATGCGCGAGACCGGCAGTTTTTCCGACAGGTGCTTGAGCACGGCGTTGGCCAGGCCCAGGTTGCCTTCCGAGTTTTCAAAGTCGATCGGGTTGACCTTGTGCGGCATGGTCGAGGAACCGATTTCGCCGGCCTTCAGTTTTTGCTTGAAGTAGCCCAGCGATACATAGGTCCAGATATCGCGGTTCAGGTCGAGCAGAATGGTGTTGGCGCGGGCGAAGGCGTCGAACAGTTCGGCCATGTAGTCGTGCGGTTCGATCTGGATGGTGTACGGATTGAACACCAGGCCCAGGCGATCTTCGATCACGGCTTTCGAGAAGGCCGGCCAGTCAAACGATGGATAAGCCGACAGGTGGGCGTTGTAGTTACCGACCGCGCCATTCATCTTGCCGAGCACTTCCACCTGCTCGATACGCTTGATTGCGCGTTGCAGGCGCGCCACGACGTTGGCCATTTCCTTGCCCAGGGTGGTCGGGCTGGCGGTCTGGCCGTGGGTGCGCGACAGCATCGGCAGTTCGGCGTTGGCCAGGGCGATCTCGGTCAGGCGCGCGATGACCTTGCGCAGCGACGGCAGCATGACCTGGTCGCGCGCAGCCTTGAGCATCATGCCGTGCGAGGTGTTGTTGATGTCTTCCGAGGTGCAGGCGAAGTGGATGAACTCGGAGGCGGCCACCAGTTCCGGCACATCCTTCACCTGTTCCTTGAGCCAGTATTCCACAGCCTTGACGTCGTGGTTGGTGACGGCTTCGATTTCCTTGATGCGGGCGGCATGCTGCTCGGTGAAATTGGCGGCGATATTGTCGAGCAGGGTCGATGCTTCGGCCGAGAACGGCTTGATTTCAGCAAAGCCGGCCTGCGACAGTGCTTGCAGCCACGAGATTTCTACCTTGACGCGGTGGTGCATAAAGCCCGCTTCGGACAGGATGGGACGCAGCAGATCGGTTTTACCGGCGTAGCGGCCGTCCAGCGGGGACAGCGCCGACAGCGTGGAGTAAGGAGTAGTGGTCATGGGGGGAAAGGGTGAGTAAAAAATGTGCAAAGACAGATTTTACCATTGGCGGCGCACCACGGCGGTAAGCCAAGGCAGCAAGCCACTGCGCCGATGTTATACTGGGCTTCAATCATTTACTTGCGCGCCCCATGAAACTGATCGGTTCCCTCGCCAGCCCCTATGTCCGTAAAGTACGCGTTGTACTGGCGGAGAAAAAACTCGACTACCAGTTCGAACTGGAAAACGTCTGGGCCGCCGACACCACCATCAGCAAATTCAACCCGCTGGGCAAGGTGCCCAGCCTGGTCATGGAAGACGGCAGCGTGATGATCGATTCGCGCGTGATGGTCGAGTATCTCGACACCCTCACGCCCGTATGCAAGCTGCTGCCAAGCAATAGCCGCGACCGTGCCGACATCAAGAGCTGGGAAGCGCTGGCCGATGGCATCACCGATGCGGCAGTCATCGTGCGCCTCGAGCGCCTGCGCCCGATCGAGCTGCAAAGCGCGGACTGGATCGCCCGCCAGCTGGGCAAGGTGGAGCTGGGCCTGGCCGCGCTGTCGGACAAGCTTGGCGATTCGCCCTACTGCGCCGGCAACAGCTACACGCTGGCCGACGTGGCAGTGGCCTGCACGCTGGGCTGGCTCAGCTTCCGCTTCCCCGACATCGACTGGCGCGGCGCACACCCGAACCTGGCGCGCCTGTTCGACAAGCTGTCCGAACGCCAGTCGTTCAAGGACACCGTGCCGACCGCCTGAGGCCTGAGTAATGTCAGCAGTCAAGGCCGCAGTCAAGCCGCCGGCGGACGGTCCTTCCGCGTCCCAGCAGCAGCGCCTGCAGATGGCCGATATCGCCCGCCTGGCCGGCGTATCGACGTCTACCGTCTCGCGCGCCCTCGCGGGCAGCAAGCTGGTCAGCGAAGAGACGCGGGTGCGCATCATGGAGCTGGCACGCTCGCTCAAGTACACCATCAATATCGGTGCGCAAAACCTGCGCATGAAGCAGAACCGCACCATCGGCGTGGTGATTCCCTACGATCCCACCACGCGCCAGCACCTGTCCGATCCCTTCTTCCTCGGCATGCTGGGCAGCCTGGCCGACGCTCTGACCGAGCAGGGCTTCGACATGCTGGTCTCGCGCGTGGACGAGGCTGAACTCGACGCTGCCGCGGCACCGTTCGATACCGGCCGCGTGATCGGCATCGTGCTGATCGGCCAGTGGCGCCATCACGACCAGCTCAATCAGCTGGCGGCGCGCCATGTGCCGATCGTGGTCTGGGGCGCGCAACTGCCGCAGCAGCTGTACTGCACGGTTGGCGGCGACAACGTCGCCGGCGGCGAACTGGCGGTGCGCCACCTGATCGAGCAGGGCCGCCAGCGCATCGCCTTCTTTGGCGACATCAACCTGCCCGAAGTCGGCCTGCGCTACCACGGCTACTGCCGTGCGCTCGAGCAGGCCGGCATCGGCGCCGATCCCGAACTGCTGGTGCCGGTGTCGTTCCTGCCCGAGGGCGGCCGCGAGGCGGTGGAAGAACTGCTGCGCCGCTGCGTGCCGTTTGACGCCATCTTCGCCGGCTCCGACCTGCTGGCCATGACCGCGATTAACACCATGCGTGAACACGGCCTGTTCGTGCCGGGCCAGGTGGCGGTGGTCGGTTACGACGATATTGAACTGTCGAGCTATTTCCATCCGCCGCTGAGCACCGTGCGCCAGCCGATCCGTGAAGCGGGGCGCGCGCTGGTGGCGGCGCTGCTCGAACTGATCGAGGGGCGGGAAGTTGCCTCGCAACAATTGCCCACCACGCTAGTGGTGCGGGGGAGCAGCAAAACTGTCTGATTGTTGCAACCGATTGCATAAATTTTTATGCTGCGGTGCAGTGCAGTGCGGTATTTGTATTCCTCCCCCTCAGCCCCGTCATTCCCGCAGAAGCGGGAATCCATACTGAGTTAACAAGAACGCTGTCTCATGCAGATCGCGACGGCATTTAACGTAGCGAATTCGGGTGCTCAGCATGGATTCCCGCGTGCGCGGCGGTCCGCCGATGCGGAATGACGGGCGTCTGCACAGGGATGGCCGTTCAGGGCCTCCGGCGCAATTGCTGCGCCGCATTATGCAATCGATTGCATTAAATTTCATTCCGGTGAATAATGGCGTATCTGCTCAATAATGCAGCAGAGCATAACGACAACATCTGGAGACCACCATGAAACATCGCACCCCACAACTGGGCGCCGTTGCCGCCGCTGTCGCCATCGCCATGCTGCACCTGGGCGCACACGCACAAACTACCGCTGCTACACCTGCTCCCGCTTCCGCCACTGCTCCGGCCGATGGCCTCAACATGGAACGCGTGATCGTCACCGGCACCACCACCGGTTCCTCGAAAATGAAGACCAGCGTTTCCATCAGCACGCTGGAAGCGGACGCCATCCAGAACTCCGCACCGTTGAGCGCAGCCGAAGTGCTGCGCGCCGTACCCGGCGTGCGCGCCGAATCGTCGGGCGGCGAGGGCAACGCCAACATCACCGTGCGCGGCGTGCCGGTATCGGCTGGCGGCGCGCGCTATGTGCAAATCCAGGAAGACGGTCTGCCGGTGCTGCAGTTCGGCGACTTTAACTTCACCACGCCTGACAGCTTCGTCAAGATCGATGGCACGCTCGACCACCTCGAAGTGGTGCGCGGCGGTTCGGCTTCCACGCTGGCCACCAATGCGCCGGGCGGCATCATCAACTTCATCACCAAGACCGGTGAACAGCAAGGCGGCAAGATCGCCATCAGCCGCGGCCTGGGCTACGACGAAACCCGCTACGACTTCGACTACGGCGCACCGATCTCGGACAAGACCCGCTTCTTCATCGGCGGTAACTACCGCACCGGCGAAGGCGTGCGCGATACCGGCATGAGCACCGCCAGCGGCGGCCAGATTCGCGGCAATATCACGCACGAACTCGATAACGGCTTTATCCGCCTGTCGTTCAAGCATCTCGACGATAAATCGCCGACTGCGCTGCCGGTGCCAGTCAACGTGGTCAACCGTCATATCAACGAAATCCCCGGCATCGACCCGCGCACGGCCAGTTTCTATTCGCCGTACTGGACCCGAGACATCACGCTGGGCAAGAACAATACGCCGGTATCGACCGACGTCAACGACGGCCTGCACGTCAAGAGCAATACCTTCGGCCTGGAGGGCTCGTTCCAGCTCGGCGACGGCTGGAACCTCACTAACAACTTCCGCACGTCGGACAACAGCGGCCGCTTCAGCGGTATTTTTGCCGGCAACAGCGGCACGCTCGGCGCCTACACGGTGGCCACCGGCCCGAATCGCGGCCAGGCCTACAATGGCCGCGCCTTCTCGGCCGTGGTGTTCAACACCTCGATCGACGATGCCGGCAATACCCTCAACGACACCAAGCTCTCGAAAACCTTCAAGCTGGCTGACGGCTCCAAGCTGACCACCACCGGTGGCCTGTACCTGTCCAACCAGAAGCTGGCGCTGACCTGGAACTTCAACGAGTATCTGATGCAGGCCAGCGGCGACAAGCCGGCCTTGCTCGCCACCGGCAACGCCACGCCCGGCCTGGTCGGCCCGGCCTTTGGCGCCTGCTGCTCGCGCGCGGTGGACATGGAATACAAAACCACCTCGCCTTACCTGAACGTGGGCTATGAAACCGGCCCGCTCAACCTCGACGCCAGCGTGCGCCGCGACAATCAAAAAGCCACCGGCACCGCCAACCAGGCCAGCGTGAGCACGGCCGCCAATGCCGTCAACGGTTTGCTGTACCGTCCGGCCACCGAGCAGCTGGTCAACTACAAGGTCGATCACACTTCGTACTCGGTCGGCGGCAACTACCGCATCACCAACAACCTGGCGGCGTTTGCCCGCATCAGCGACGGCGTGGCCTTCAATGCCGACCGCATCCTGTTCGGCACCCCGCTCGACGGCTCGGCGCCGATCAACATCAACACCGTCAAGCAGTACGAGGGCGGCGTGAAATGGCGCAGCGGCGGCGTCAGCACCTTCGTCACGCTGTTCCAGGCCAAGACCGACGAAAGCAATTACGAAGCGACCACCCAGCGCAGCACCTCCAACCGCTACGACGCCAAGGGTGTGGAACTGGAAGCGGCCTACAGTTTTGACGGTTTCCGCATCACCGGCGGCGCCACCTATACCGACGCCAAGATCGTCGGCACGGCAGCGGCCGACGTCGCCAACATCGGCAACACGCCGCGCCGCCAGGCCAAGTGGATTTACCAGGTGGCGCCAACCTACACGTTTGGCGACGTTACCGTCGGCGCCAGCGTGATCGGCACCGGCAAGTCGTGGGGCGACGATGCGCACACCATCATCATGCCGGCTTACAGCGTGGTGAACGCCTTCATCAACTACCGCGTGACCGAAAAAGCCACCATCGCCCTGAGCGCCAACAACCTGTTCAACAAGATCGGCTACACCGAGATCGAAGGCGACGGCCATGCCGCACGCTCGATCACCGGCCGCGCCGTCAAGGCGACCGTTTCGTACGCGTTCTAACTCCAGCCTGAAGATTTATGCCATCACATGTATTTGCGGACCGCCTGCTGGCGGTCCTTCCCGACGAGCTGCGCGCCACGGCGGCGCAGCGCCTGGCCGCCAGCGGCCCGGTGCTGCACCGCCTGCTGGCGGGCATCTACGGCGAGCGCGCCGGCTTCGACGCCTGGTATGGCGACCTGCTGGAAGCGCTGGGCCATCTGCACGCGCAGCGCGCCCCGGCGCTGCATGCGCTCGATGCGCAGCGCGCCGCGCAGCCGGACTGGTTCCTCAGCCAGCGCATGCTGGGCTACTGCACCTATGTACAAAAGTTTGGCGGCGACCTCAATGGCGTCGCCGCGCGCATTCCCTACCTGGAAGAGCTGGGCGTCACCTATCTGCACCTGCTGCCCTTCCTGCGCCCGCGCGCCGGCGAAAACGACGGCGGCTTTGCCGTCACCAGTTTCGATGAAGTCGATCCGGCGCTGGGCAGCAATGCCGACCTGGAAGCGCTGACCGCGCAGCTGCGCGAGGCGGGTGTGAGCCTGTGCTCGGACCTGATCCTCAACCACGTGGCCGACGACCATGCGTGGGCGCTGGCCGCCAAGGCCGGTGATGCCGGCGCGCGCGCCCGCTTCCATATCTTCCCCGACCGTGACCTGCCGGACCGCCACGAACGCACGCTGGGCCAGGTGTTTCCGCAGGTGGCGCCCGGTAACTTCACTTACGTGGAAGCGGCCGGCGGCTGGGTCTGGACCACCTTCTACCCCTACCAGTGGGACTTGAACTGGTCCAACCCGGAAGTATTCGCCGAGATGGCGGCCGTGATGCTGCGCCTGGCCAACCGTGGCATCGAAGCTTTCCGGCTCGATTCCACCGCCTTCCTGTGGAAGCGCGAAGGCAGCAACAGCATGAACCAGCCGGAAGCGCATCAACTGCTGCAGGCGCTGCGCGCGATTGTCGATATCGTCGCGCCGGGCGTGCTGCTCAAGGCCGAAGCCATCGTGCCCACGCGCGAACTGCCGGCCTACCTCGGCAGCGCGCAGGCGCCCGAATGCCATATCGCCTATCACAGCAGCCTGATGGCGGCCGGCTGGGTAGCGCTGGCCGAGCAGAGCACCGAGGTGCTGCGCGCGGTGATCCACAACACGCCGCCGCTGCCGCGCGCCGCCACCTGGCTCAGCTATGTGCGCTGCCACGACGACATCGGCTGGAACGTGCTGCGCGCCGAAGCCGGCGAACACAGTGCGTCGCGGCTGGCCAGCGCCTCGCGCTTCTTTGCCGGCGCCGACGGCAGCTACGCCAGCGGCGCCATATTCCAGAGCACCGATCCCAATGCCGCCCACGGCAGCAACGGCATGGCCGCCTCGCTGACCGGCCTGCAAACGGCCGGCACCGAAGAAGAACGCACGCTGGCGTTGCGCCGCCTGCTGCTGCTGCATGGCCTGGCGCTGAGTTTTGGCGCGTTGCCGGTGCTGTACATGGGCGACGAACTGGCCATGCTGAACGACGACAGCTACCTGCAACGGCCCGAACACGCGATGGACAGCCGCTGGCTGCAGCGTCCCGTGTTCGACGAGCAGCGCTGGCGCCAGCGCCATGACGCCGGCAGCATCGCAGGCGCCATGTACGACGGCCTGACGCAATTGCTGCGCGCACGTCGCCAGCATGAGGCGCTGGCCGCCAACGCACCGCGCACGCTGTTGACCGATGCACAGGATATGGCGGATGGCATGCTGGCGCTGGCGCGCGGCGAGCGCTTGCTGACGCTGTTCAACTTCTCGGACCGGCCGCAGCATTACGCGCTGGCCGGAGCCTGGCGCGATTGTGTAACATCGGCAAGCCTGGACGGACAGATCACATTGGCGCCATACGCCATGCACTGGCTGGCGCGCAGCTAAGTCAGGCCGCAATCGGCCCGCAATAAAAATCGCCCACCGGGCATGGAGACAAGCATGAAGCAACAAACCATCGCCGTATTCGGCGAAGCGCTGGTGGATGATTTCTTCACCGAGCAGGTGGTGGGCGGCGCGCCGTTCAACGTGGCGCGCAACCTGGCCGCGTTTGGCGTGAGCACGCTGATGGTCACGCGCATCGGCCAGGACGCCCATGGCGCGCTGGTGCAGCACGAGTTCGCGCGCTTCGGCATGCGCGAAGCCGGCTTGCAGGTGGGCGCGGATGAAGCCACCGGCCGCGTGGTGGTCGAGCGCAGCGAAAGCGGCAGCGGCCATCGCTTCATCATCCTGCCCGACCAGGCCTACGACTACATAGCGGCGACGCCGGCACTGGCCGCGCTGGCGCAGGCGCAGCCCGATGTGCTGTATTTCGGCACCATGGCGCAGCGCCATGCTACCTCGCGCGGCACCGTGCGCGCCATGCTCGAGCAGTCAAGCGCGCACCGCTACCTGGACCTGAACGTGCGCGAAGGGCAGATGACCGAGCGCTGTGCGTTCGAGTCGCTGCACCTGGCCGATATCGTCAAGGTCAATGAAGACGAGCTGCAAGCGCTGTTCACCTGGTACATCCCCGGCGCTGCCGCTACCAGCAGCATCGACAGCAGCACCGACGTGCAAGCGGCCTGCCGCGCGCTGATGCACATGTTTGCGCTGCACACGCTGATCGTCACGCTCGGCGAGCGCGGCGCGATGGTGTTCGAGGCCGATGGTGCGCTCAGCGTCAACCACGAATGCCATGCGCCGGCGCGCATCGTCGATACGGTCGGCGCCGGCGATGCGTTTTCCTCGGTGTTTTTATATGGACGGGCGCAGGGCTGGCTGCTGCCATTGACGCTGGCGCGCGCCAACGCCTTTGCCGGCGCCATCTGCGGCATTGCCGGCGCCGTGCCGCAGGACCTGGCGTTTTACCAGCCCTGGCTGGCGGCCTGGCAGCGCGGCGAGGTGCTGCCTGCCAGCCCAGCCACCCCAGTCACCACTTTGACGGAAACCGCAGCATGAGCGGCAACGTGAAACCGCATCTGTCGTTCTGGCAGATCGTCAATATGAACATCGGCTTCTTCGGCATCCAGTTCAGCTTTGGCCTGCAGCAGAGCAGCATGAGCCCGATCTACAAATACCTGGGCGCCGACGAAGCCAGCCTGCCTTACCTGTGGCTGGCCGGCCCCATGACCGGCCTGCTGGTACAGCCGCTGATCGGCGCCATGAGCGACCGCACCGTCACGCGCTGGGGCCGGCGTACGCCGTATTTCCTGATCGGCGCCATCATCTGCAGCATCGGCTTGCTGTTCATGCCGTTCAGCCCGACGCTGTGGATGGCCGCCAGCCTGCTGTGGATACTCGATGCCGCCAACAATGTGACCATGGAGCCGTACCGCGCGTTTGTCAGCGACAAGCTGGCGCCCAAGCAGCATTCGCTGGGCTTCCTGACGCAAAGCGCGTTCACCGGTCTGGGGCAAACGCTGGCGTATCTGACGCCGTCGCTGCTGGTCTGGATGGGCATGAACAAGGACGCCGTCAACGGCAGCCATATTCCGCACATCGTGATTGCCGCCTTCATGATCGGCGCGGTGTTTTCGATCACCTCGGTGCTGTGGACACTGAAGACCACGCCCGAACATCCGCTGACGTCCGAGGAACTGGCCGAAATCCGTTCGCGCCCGGTGGGCTGGCGTCACACGCTGGGCGATATCGCCAGCGCTATCCGCGACATGCCGGCCACCATGCGCCAGCTGGCCTGGGTCAAGCTGTTCCAGTGGTACGCCATGTTCTGCTACTGGCAGTACATCATGCTGTCGATTTCGACCACGCTGTACGGCACCACCGACGAAGCCACCCAAGGCTTCCGCGACGCCGGTCTGCTGGCCGGGCAGGTCGGGGCGTTTTATAACTTCATCGCCTTTGTCGGCGCGCTGGCGCTGGTGCCGTTCACGCGCCGCTACGGGCCGAAAATCACCCACAGCATCTGCCTGACGCTGGCCGGCATTGCCATGCTGAGCATTCCATCAATCCGCAGCGAGGCGCTGCTGTTCGTGCCGATGATCGGCATCGGCCTGGCCTGGGCCAGCATCATGGGCAACCCGTACGTGATGCTGGCCGGCTGCATCCCGGCGCACCGCACCGGCGTGTACATGGGCATTTTCAATATGTTCATCGTGCTGCCGATGATCATCCAGATCTTCACGCTGCCGCTGTACTACCGCAGCCTGCTGGGGGGCAACCCGGAAAACGTCATCCGCCTGGCCGGCGTGCTGATGCTGTGCGGCGCGGTGGCGGTGCTGTTCGTGAAAATAACAAAGCCGCACGGCGAGCCGGGTTAAGCTCACCGCTGCGGCCTGGCCGGGCCGGCGTTGCTGCCGGTCCGGAACACCAGTGGTGTCGATTATTCGCTGTGCATCTGGCTTTGCAGGTAGTTCTGGATGCCGACCTTGTTGATCAGTTCCAGCTGCGTTTCCAGCCACTCGATGTGTTCTTCGGTGTCTTCCAGGATCATCAGCAGCAGATCGCGCGAGACGTAATCGCCGACTTTTTCCGACTGGGCGATGCCTTCCTTGACCGTGATGTGCGCGGCTTTTTCCAGTTTCAGGTCGCAGCCGAGCATTTCTTCGGTGTTTTCGCCGATCATGATCTTGTGCATGGCTTGCAGGTTCGGCAGGCCGTCGAGCATCAGGATGCGGTCGATCAGTTTGTCGGCGTGCTTCATTTCGCCGATCGATTCTTCGTATTCTTTCTTTGCGATCTTTTCCAGACCCCAGTGGCGGTACATGCGCGCGTGCAGGAAGTACTGGTTGATTGCGGTCAGTTCGTTGGTCAGCTGTGCGTTCAGCAGACGGATGACTTCGGTATCGCCCTTCATATGCGGCTCTCTTAAATGGTTACGAATGCCCGCATTCTGCCACGAACTTCCGCCCTATGTGCAGTTAATTTCGTTTAAAAGCCGGAAAAGTGTATTAAAACGCCCGTAACGAGACCGTTGGAATTAATGACAATAATTAGCATTCGCAACAACTTGCCAAAATGAACCTTGGACGTCTGGCGGCTGTGTGAGACAGGCCACCGAGTGTGAACGCTGGCGGCGCTAGTATCGAAGCTCTGCCATCCCACCTACAGGAGCACGCCATGAATTCGATACACGCCCAGCAGCAGGAACATCATCACCAGGACCTGCTCGGTGAAGACGCCGTGAATAAAATCCGCGCGTTTGTCGACAGCACGCCCGGCTGCTTCTTCTGCACCAACGATGCGCAGGGCGAAGGCGGTCCTGGCGATGCCCGGCCAATGACGGCGCTGCAAGTCGATAACCTGGGCAATATCTGGTTCATCAGTGCCAGCGACAGCCTGAAAAACCAGGAACTGGCGGCCGATCCGTCGGCCACGCTGTACTTCCAGGGCTCGGCGCATTCCGAGTTCCTGCACCTCGAGGGCATCGCCACGGTGCTGCGCGATGCGGCCAAGCTCAAGGAATTGTGGAGCTTTACGATGAAAACCTGGTTTACCGAGGGAGAGAACGATCCGCGCATCACGCTGATCAAGTTTGCACCGACCTATGGCTATTACTGGGACACCAAGCACGGCCGCGCAGTGGCGGGCGTGAAGATGCTGATCGGTGCAGTGCTGGGGAAAACCCTCGACGATTCCATCGAGGGCCGGCTGGATCTGTGATTACCCCAACTGGAAATTGATGGGGACGAGCGCATACACGGGGATGGCTTTGCCATCCTCGATATAGGGCTTGTAAAGCGCGCGCAGTACGGCCTGGCGGCCGGCTTCGTCGAGATTGCTCGAGCCCGACGATTTCTGGATGACGACTTGCTCGGCCTGGCCTTTTTCGCCGATCAGCACGCGCAGCAGCACGGTGCCGCTTTCGCCCATGCGGCGCGCAATGCTCGGGTATACCGGCTGCGGCGGACGGATGTATTCAACGCCGGTAATGGTTTTTGGTGCGGCTGGGGTGGCGGCAACCGGTGGCGTTGGCGCTGCCACGGCGGCAGTGCTGGCCGGCGCCGACGGTTCGCTGGTGCGCGGCGTTGGCGGTGCGACGGTAATGGTCGGCTGCGTTTGCGGCGTCGGCAGCGTCGGCATTGGCGGGATAAAGGTTGGCAGCTTGGTGACCACCGGCACGGTTTTTGGTGTTGGCGGTTGCGGCTTGAGCGGCTCGGGCGAGGCCACAAAACTGACCGTGACTACCTTGGGCATGACGGCTTGCGCCACGTGGCTCAGCATGCCATTGCTGAGCATCCAGAATATCAGCCCATGCACGGCCACAATCGCGATCAGTGGTGCAGTCCTGCGCCCGCGTGCGCGCCATACTTGTCTGGCGCGCCACATCAGGCCGGAGCCATCCACGGACAGCGACGATGCGGTCCGGTCAAAGAGCATTGTATTCATAGAAATTAGTTGGTAAATACTGGGCGTTTGAGCACAGTCTCCTCGATGGCGCTAGCCTGGGCGCTGGCCAGATGTTCGTTCAGGATTTCTTCGGCGCAGCTGAAACATTGACCGCAACAGGTTGCTACGCCAAGATCGCGGCGCAGTTCGTCCATGGATGTAATGCCGAACTCCATCGCTTGACGGATTTCACGATCTGATATGTTGTTGCAGACACATACAATCATTGAAGCACCTTGTGGCTAGGCTACTGGCTAGGAATAAATTCTTTAATGACGCCGAGAGACGGGGAAGGGCGTATTCACCTTCTTTTTAGGCGTTCTCGACATGATTGCAAGTAACTTAATGCGAATCATTATCATTAGTCGTATACTGCCCTAGTTCCGGTCCCGATGCAAGCGTAAATAGTAGTCATTCGCATTACCGAATATAATGCTAGTATCCTGTTCTTGGCCACAACATCATTTGCTATAGTGTTGCGCGCAATACACAGTGACATGTTGTAGCAACAGCCACCCGCAACCAGACCGGATAGAGCCTATGACGCAAGCAGTTCCCCCTATCACTCTCGATGCGCTCACCGTTGGCGCCTCCGCCACGGTGACCCGGGTTGCCACCAGCGATGTCGCCGACGATGGCGTCTCGCTGTCGCGCCGCCTGATGGAGCTGGGCTTTGTGCCCGGCGAAAAGGTTCGCCTGCTCAAGCGCGGCGTGCCTGGCGGCGAACCGCTGGCCATCAAGGTCGGTAATGCCACTTTTGCCTTGCGCCGCTTTGAAGCGGCGCTGATTTCGATCCAACCGGAATAATTAACAATGGCTGTCGTAGAAAAAACGGCGCCGGGTGTGAACACCTCGGCCAATTCCCTGCCGCCCATGGTGGCCCTGCTCGGTAATCCCAACTGCGGCAAGACCGCGCTGTTCAACCGCCTGACCGGCGCGCGGCAGAAAGTCGCCAACTACGCCGGCGTCACCATCGAACGCAAGGAAGGCGGCTTTACGTCGCCGGCCGGCCATGCTTTCCGCGTGCTTGATCTGCCGGGCGCCTACAGCCTGAGCGCCCACACCCCCGACGAAGCGATCACGCGCGACGTGGTGGCCGGCCTGCGCCGTGGCGACGCCGCCCCCGACCTGCTGGTGTGCGTGGTCAACGCCACCAATTTGCGCCTGAACCTGCGCCTGGTGCTGGAAGTACAGCGCCTCGGCCTGCCGATGGTACTGGCCCTGAACATGGTGGACGTCGCCAAAAAACGCGGCATCGTGGTCGATACCGCGCGCCTGTCGCAGGAATTGGGCATACCAGTAGTGGAAACGGTGGCTGTGCAGCCGGGTGGTGAGCAGGCGCTGCTGGCCGCTCTCGACAACTTGCTGCCGCTGGCGCCGGTTACCGTCAAGCCGCTGGCTGCGATTGACGCGGTCTCGGTGGAAGAGACCCAGCGCGAAGTGCGCCGTATTCTTGCCGCCGCCGTCAGCGGCGACGACGACGCACCCGGCTTCAATGAAAAAATCGACAACGTGGTGCTGCACCCGGTGCTCGGCCCGATCATTCTGGCAGTGCTGATGTTCCTGGTGTTCCAGGCCGTGTTCAGCTGGGCTGCGCCGGCCATGGACCTGATCACCGGCACCTTTGAGCACCTCGGTGCCGTGCTGGGCGAGTACGTGCCTGAAGGCCACCTGCGCAGCCTGCTGGTGGACGGTATTATCGGCGGCGTTGGCGGCGTGCTGGTGTTCCTGCCACAGATCCTGATTTTGTTCTTCTTCATTCTGATCCTGGAAGACTGCGGCTACCTGCCGCGCGCAGCCTTTTTGCTCGACCGCCTGATGGGCGGCGTGGGCCTGTCGGGGCGCGCCTTCATTCCGCTGCTGTCGAGCTTTGCCTGCGCCATTCCCGGCGTGATGGCGGCGCGCACGATTCAAAACCGGCGCGACCGTTTTGTCACAATCATGATCGCCCCGCTGATGACCTGCTCGGCGCGCCTGCCCGTGTATGCGCTGCTGATCGCCGCCTTCATCCCCGACCGCGAAGTGGCCGGCATCATGAACCTGCAAGGCCTGGTGCTGTTCCTGCTGTACGTGGCGGGCATCGTCTCGGCCATGGCGGTGGCCTGGGTAATGAAGCGCACCATGGGCGGCAAGGGCCAGCATCCGCTGATGATGGAGCTGCCGGCCTACCACCTGCCGCATCTGCGCAACCTGGCGCTGGGCCTGTGGGAGCGCGCCAAGATTTTCGTCACCCGTGTCGGTACCATCATCCTGACGCTGACCATCATCCTGTGGGCGCTGAGCTCCTTCCCCGGTGCGCCGGAAGGCGCTACCGAGCCAGCCATTTACTACAGCGTGGCGGGTCTGATCGGTCGTGGTCTCGAATTCATCTTTGCGCCGATCGGCTTCAACTGGCAGATCTGCATTGCGCTGGTGCCGGCCATGGCGGCGCGCGAAGTGGCGGTAGGCGCTCTCGGCACCGTGTATGCGATGTCGCAAACCGGCGACGAACTGGCCGGTTCGCTGGCGCCGGTACTGGCGTCCAGCTGGGGCCTGCCGACCGCGCTGGCATTGCTGGCCTGGTTCGTGTTTGCGCCGCAGTGCCTGGCGACCCTGAGCACGGTGCGCCGCGAAACCAACAGCGTGCGCGCGGCGTGGTTCATGGCAGGCTATTTGTTTGCGCTGGCGTACGTGGCGGCTTTCCTCACGTTCCGCATTTCGTCGGCGCTGATCGGAGGCTGATATGTGGCAAAACCTGGTGGTGTTCCTGATCGTCGCGGCAGCCTTGCTGCACTTTTGCACGCGTTACCTGCCGCTGGCGTGGCGCCGGCGGATCGTGGCGTTGTTGGCGCGGCGCGGCGTCAACCAGGACAAGGCTGCCAAGTTCTTCCGCATTACGCCGGACTGCGGCAGCGGTTGCGGTTCGTGCGGCTCGTGTGAGTCGGATGCTGGCGACAAGGCAGCATCGGGCGAATCTGCCAACCCTGGCGAGAGCGCCGGCGCGCGCCGGCGCGTGATCACGCTGCACGTACAGCGCTGACCGATGCAAACGTCGGACCGCAAGACGTCATCACTACCGGCAGCCCGGCCCGCGCTTCCAGTTGCTCGACAAACTGCCCAGCGCCGGCAATCGGCGCCGTGTCAATTACCGGCCTGGCGGCTGACAGCAAGCTTGTTAATCTCGCCTGGTGCGCCAGGTCTTGCGCAGCGCCCGGCAGCAGGGCGGTAATGCGGCCGGCGCCATCGCGCTGGCATAGCTGCTGGTCCTGCGGCGCCAGCGGCGCCTCATAGGCATCGCACCACGCCAGGCCGTTGGGTTGCGCCACAGCGTCCAGGTGACTGACCAGTAATCCATCGAGCTTGCCCACCACTGCCAGCGCATAGCGCAGCAGCAGTGCGTCCGGATGGCCGCGCCGAAATTCCCCCTGCCAGCCAGCGCCGCTGTTGTGCTGTTCGGGCAGTATGTCGAGGCGGCTGTCGTGCGTGGGAAAGGGGCCGTTGCCGTGCCGTGTGAGGTAGCTGCGCAGCGCGCCGAAGTGCTCGATGTGTTGGTGCAGGCTGGCGTCGGCAGCCACTGCTTCGACCGCTGCCGTATTGATGCTGCTCCAGGTGGTGTAAGGGTGAAAGCCGCGCCACTCATCGAGCAGCACGCCTTGCGCCCCTTCAAACAATACCGTTCCTTTTTGCTGCAGGCGCTGTGCCACCGTGGCGTGCGCTGCCGGCGGCGCCAGGCGCAGCAGATCCTGCGTCCGCGCCAGCCAGTGGCCGGCCAGGGCGCGGTCGCACAGCACTGCGCGTTCCTGGCGATAGGCGGTGCTGTGTGCCAGCCCGCGGGCGCCGTGCTCGGCGTCCAGCGCTGCCAGCAGGCTGGCGCGCAGCGCTTCCAGCCGGTCCAGCGCACTGCGCGGCGCCAGCAGGTCGGCGTAGCGCAGTGTCAGTTCGGGGTGCATCAGGTCGTGGCGCACCGTTTCGCCCACGCCCACACCGCAACTGCCCTGCGCCGCCGCGCCGCGCGCCAGTTCGCGCATGCGCCCGGCAGCCTGGTGGAACGGCGTGGTCAGGCGGCAGCGGCCATCGATGAGCAGGCGTGGCAGGGCGTCGGTCACACCGGCGCGTTGCAGGTAGTGGTTTTCCACCAGCAGCGCAGTCGGGTGCACAATCACCGGGTAAGCCAGCAAGGTGTGCACACCGGGCTGGAAACTGGCGGCGCCAAACTGCGAAAACGTATGGTGGCGGCCGTCGGGCAGCACCACGTTGTGGGCAGCCTGGGCGCCGCCGTTGAAGCGCACCACGGTATGGGCCTGCAATTGCCGGCACAGGGCGTCGATAAACAGCCCCTTGCCGCAATCGCCAAAGCCGAGGCCGAGCACCGATACCAGGCGTGCGTGCATCAATTGCGCCTTATCCGAAGGTCCGCTTCCACCACGAGCTGTTGGCGACGGGGGCGCCGCCGCTACCGACGCTGGCGCTGCCGTCGTTGCCAAGTTCCGCGTAAGGACGCACCGCGCGCACGATGGCGGAAATGCGTTCGTCATCGATGCCGCCGGCGGCCAGCGTGGACGGCAGGGCGTCGATGTCGGCTACCGAGCCTTCGGTCAGCGCCACCAGCGATGCTGCTACTGCGCAGGCGTGCTCGGGCGCTTCCATGCAGATCACATGATCTCCCAGCAGGTCGCGCCAGCGGCGCTCGCATCTCTGGCGGCGCTTCAGATCGGGGATCAGGAAGAACAGGTGGAAGCGTTCGGCCGCAGCGGCAATCACTTCTTCGATCGGGATGTCCTCATCAAGCTTTTCGCCGATCAGCGTATCGATCTGCTGGTGCGATACCGCCGGGTAGGGCAGCTCGTCGCCGGTCAGGAACAGATAGCCCTTTTTGCGGCGCTTGTTCCAGCAATCCATGTCCATGTGCTGGGCGGCGGTGTAGAAGGCCAGCTCATAGCTCTCTTCGCCGCTGCCGCCACCACCGCTTTCCAGATAAGACCAGGTCAGCCACTGGTCCATCAATTCGGCCGTCGATTCGAACTGGCCGATCTGTAGCGGCGCCTGGTCGGAAGTGGCGTCGCCGATGGCCATGAACAGCAGCTGTGGATCGGCAACGCCGCAGGACGTCAGCAACTGCATGAAGGTGGGCAGTTCGCGGGTAGCCAGGTCGGCGGGAATGCCGCCCATCGATCCGGTCACATCGAGTGCGAACACGATGCCCAGCGAATGCGGGTGGTCGGCGCTGTCGCGCGATTCGCGCACGCCGAGGCCGCGTGGGCTCATCAGTGGATGGCAGCTGCTCTGGGTGAATACTTCATGCCTGGATGCCGAAGCGCGGTCGGCGATCAGGGCGGCGTGTGCCGCGTGCGAGTAATTTCCGTGTCCCATAATGACTCCTTTAGCGCGGGTTGATGGTGGGGTTAAAGTGGAGGAAGCGCGGCGGCCCGAAGGCCGCTTGCGCCGCCGCCTTGAGTTGACTGTCGATGCCGGCTGCGCCGTGTGTGGCGCACCAGTTGGCGTCTTCGCTGGCGCGTTCGAGCAGGCTGGCCAAGGGCGCCGGCACGCTGGCAGCGATGGGCGGCGCCGACAACTGTTCAACACCGCCGTGCAGCAGGCAGCGCATCGACCACGCCAGTTGCATCAGGTCGCGCGCCTGCAGGCTGCTGTCGCTATGGCTGCGGGCTTGCGACCAGCCGATGATGAGAATGCCGTGGTCGGCCGGGTGCACCAGCAGGTGCTCGGGCGCTACCCGCGTGTGGGCCCAGCCGCTGGCGTGGACATGCCCGAGCACCTCAAGTACCCGGCGCCACATCCATACCACGTGGCGCGCATCGACGCCCTGCGGCGTATGACGCAGCACATCGGCCAGGCTGCCCCAGTAGCCAACCGGGTTGCGGACGATTAGCGCATGGGTGTGTGTAAGCCCGTGGGCGCCGACGTTGCCGGTGGCGCGGCCCTGCGCCACCGGTTGCGGCAGCCGTTGCGAGAAATAGGCGGCGCCAGGGTCCGTGGCCGCCTGCAGCCGGCGCAGCACGGCCATTTCCTGCTGCTGCCGCTGTATCAAGGCTTTATCATCCGCGCCAGCCTGCTGAAGTTTCAGTATCACCCGCTCGGGCAGCGCGCCAAGCCGCTGCGCCAGCAGTACCCGCGAAGACAATGCCGGAGTGTCGCTGGCGCCATGGCCCAGCGTGTTCAGGATGCGGTAGTGTTGGCCGCAGCATTCGATACGGCTGGCGCCATCGTGGTCGGCCAGCGAACGCTGATAGGCCGCATGGAATGCCGCCGCCTGTACCACGCGCGCCTTGGGTGTCACCGAGGCATGGCAGTACTGGCATTGCACGGTGCGCCAGCGCGCTTGTGCAGGAAGGGGGGCGCCACATTGTGGGCAGATCAGGGTCAGCGATGTCATGCGGTAAGTAAGATAGTCGCCTGGATATTAGCTTATTTTGCAATCTTTCACCGCTACGGTGTGGACGCTACCATCTCCGGTGCACCGTGCATGCCCGGCAATGGTGATAAGCTTGGGCATCGCGGCTTGCGGCCGTCCTCTTGTGGAAATCCCATGATCGTTGTTCACCACCTTAATAATTCGCGCTCGCAGCGCGTGCTCTGGCTGCTCGAAGAACTGGGGCTCGACTACGAGATCGTGCGCTACCAGCGCGACCCCAATACCATGCTGGCGCCGCCCGAGCTGCGCGCCATCCATCCGCTGGGCAAGTCGCCGGTGGTGGTTGACGATGGCGTGGTGGTGGCCGAATCGGGCGCGATTGTCGAGTACCTGGTGGACACTTACGGCAATGGCCGGCTGGCGCCGCCAGCGGGCACCGAAGCGCGCCGCCGCTGGACGTATTTCCTCCACTATGCCGAAGGCTCGGCCATGTCGCCGTTGCTGATGAAGCTGGTATTTGACCGCGTGGAAACCAGCCCCGCGCCATTCTTCGTCAAGCCGATCACGCGCGGCATCGCGCGCAAGGTCAAGGGCAGCTACATCGAACCGCAGATCGCCACCCACCTCGATTACCTTGAAAGTGAACTGGGCAAGTCCCCCTGGTTTGCCGGCGCCGACTTTACGGCCGCCGATATCCAGATGAGCTTCCCGCTGGAAGCCGCCGCCGCCCGCGCCGGCCTCGACGACAGCCGCCCACGCCTGATGGACTTCTTACAGCGCATCCACAGCCGCCCGGCCTACCAGCGTGCGATTGCGCGTGGTGGCGAGTATGCGTTGCTGAAATAGCATTGCTACTACCAGATTGTCTGTACGTGAGGGTAGGCGCGTAGTTGTTTGTCCACGGTGACAAGCGGAGTGTTCAAAACTATGGCAGTTGCCACGATGATTCGATCAGCTGGGTCCTGATGCAAGCCCGATGGCAGGTGGACGGAGGCAACCGCAATGTTAGTGTCGACAGGAACAAACAGCGTACACGCCAGCGCCTCTGTGACGGCAATCCACTGCGAGAGTCCGCTCGACAGTTGCAGGCGCTTGCGCTTTTCCAACATCGCTATTTCCCAAAATGAGAATGCAGAAATCGCAATAATGCCGATCTGTTCCTCATTGGCGATAACAGACTGGGCGTGTCTGGATAATCTGGGGTCGCCTTCACGCCACCAGATTAACGCATGCGTGTCGAGTAATATCATTTGAAGGGCTCGTATCCGTCAGGCTCGATGGGAGAGACAATGTCTCCTTGGTAAGCCACCGAGTTTTTCCGTTCATCGCTGGAAGGTAGTGGGGCCAGATCGTGATACTTTAGTTCCATCCTCACGCGCTGATCTTCCATGACCAACAATGTGCCGCCCAATTCTTTTGCCTGGCGATAGATGGCAGGGGCGAACTGCTTGAATTCGGCGAGAGAAATTGTTGTGTATCGGGATGGTTTCCAGTATGTCGAGTCGTGTCCGGCGCCGTTGTATCCCGATATGGCAGCGCCATGTGGCAGCGTTGCGCTGCTAGCCGTTATCTTAGGTGGCTCGGCGTTGTGCGGTCGAATATCCAGTATCGGCTTGCCGTTTTCGGTAATCAGATAAACCTCGCTGGATGAAGCGATTTTTCTCACCGCCAGCTGTGGATTTGCCAGAAATTCTTCGAGCGAAATAGTTGGCCACATGTCGATCTCCCGAGGCTGAATGCCTCAACGCTGATACTACGCGCTCCGTGCCAGAGTTCAAGCAAGCTTGGCCGGACAACGCTCGGTTAAAATGTCGGCTTTCCACCAGCACCGGGCCCGGACCACATTGACCATGGGTAGACTTCTCGCCATCGACGGCCTCAATATCGTGCGCCGTGTGTATGAAGCCAGCCCGGAGCCGGACAGCCCGGAGAAGGCCGACATCGCCCTGCGCCATGCGTTTTCTTCGCTGCGCAACCTGATCAACGACCATCAACCGACCCACGTGCTGCCGGCGTTCGACTACGGCGGCCAGACCTGGCGTCACGATCTGTTTGACGGCTACCGCGCCGGCCGTGCGCCGATGCCCGAGCCGTTGCGGGCGGCGTTGCCGGAGTTTTATGGCACGCTGGAAAAGCTCGGCCTGCACGTGGTGTCGCTGCCCGGGGTGGAGGCGGACGATGTGATCGGCACCGTGGTGCTGCGCTGGCTGACAGAGGGGCGCGGCGACGCCACCGTTGCCAGTACCGACAAGGACTTGCACGGCCTGATCGCCGATGGCGCCCGCGTGTGGGACCACTTCAAGGGCGAGTGGCACGACCGCGACTGGGTCGAGCGCAAGTGGGGCGTGCCGCCCGAGCAGTTGCCTGACCTGCTGGCGCTGATGGGCGATGTGACCGATTCGATACCCGGCGTGTCCAAGGTCGGCGTGAAAACCGCCGCCCGACTGTTGCGTACATACGGCACTCTGGACGCCATCATGGCCGGGGCCGGTATTCTCAAGGATACGCTCGGAGAAACTTTACGAAAAGAACGGGAAATGCTGTATCTTTCTCGACAGTTAGTGCAATTGAAAACGGACGTGAGGGTAGGCGTGACCTGGAATATGCTGGCCTGGGAGCGCTTCTGACGGCGCCAGATAGCGTCTGGGGCAACGTCCAATAATAAAAGGTTTGCAAGATGTTAAAAGCGCTTATTATCGACACCAGCGCCGTGGCTCGCGGCTTGCTCAACACGGTGCTGCTCGACGGCGGCTACGACGTGGTGGGCCAGGCCCATACCGCCGCCGCCGGCGTGGCGTTGATGATCAAATATAATCCGCAGATTGTCTGCATCGTCCGCGAGCAGATCGAGAACGATCCCGAGAGCCTGCGCGAAATCAGAGCCAAGTGGCCGAAGACGCTGGTGTTCATGGTCTCCAGCGAGCTCGATGCCGCCACCATCCAGTCGGCACATGCCATGGGCGTGTCCGGCTTCATCGTCAAGCCGTTCAAGGCCGACACCGTCCTCAATACCATCCGCAACGTGGTGATCGCCATGGTCAAGCGCCAGCGCGCCGCGATGGCGGCCAACGACGCCAAACCGGCAGTCGAGGGTGAGGGCGAAGGCGAAGGCGAAGGCGGCAAGGCGGCCGCCGCGGACTAGGTTACAACGGTCAGGATTGACTGGAGCGGTCGATAATGCCGCCGCCCAGGCATACATCGCCGTCGTACAGCACCGCCGACTGGCCCGGCGTCACCGCCCACTGGGCGTCCATGAAACGCAGCGCAAAATCGGATTCGCCTTCGGGCGCCACTGCGCAGGCCACATCGGCCTGGCGATAGCGGGTTTTGGCCGACAGCGCGCGCGGCGCCGGCGCGTGGCCGGCCACCCAGCTGGCCTGGT
>JBEVNE010000267.1:0-20192 GCA_040508275.1 Duganella sp. | reverse complement strand
TGGCGGGCGTTGTCGGCATTCTGTTTGACGGTGGCGGTCAGCTCCTCCATCGACGATGCGGTTTCTTCCAGCGAACTGGCCTGCTGCTCGGTGCGCGATGACAGGTCCTGATTGCCGGCGGCGATTTCGGTGGACGCGGTGGCGATGGTATCGGTGCTGCCGCGCACCTGGCCGACCAGTTTTTGCAGGCTGTCGTTCATGTGCTTGAGCGCCACCATCAACTGGCCCGTTTCATCGGCCGAAGCCGGGTGGATATCCGCCGTCAGATCGCCGTCTGCCACCTGACGCGCTACCGTCACTGCGCGCTGCAAGGGAGCGGCTATGCTGCGTGCGATCCATGCCGCCAGCAGCATGCCAATGACGATATTGGCGACCAGCAGGCCGATGGCCTGGCTGCGCGCACTCAGGTACTGGGCTTCGGCATCGTTGGTGGCGCTGTCACCGCCGTCCTGTACGAACTGGGCGATCTTGTCGATGATGTCGGCGCTCTGGTTCATCAGCTGGAACGAACGGCCTTCAACGATCGCCAGCAACTCCTCGCGGCGCCCCTGATGGCGCAGCTCGGCCATCTTGTCGCGCTCGTTCGCATACTCGGCGCGCACCTTCCTCAGTTGCTCAAGCATGCGCTTTTCTTCACCGGTGGTAATCGTGGCCTCGTACTCGCCTGTCAGCTTGCGCGTCTTCGCAACCATCTTGGCGATCATCTCGTCGTACTTGGCAATCCGCGCCGGATCGGTGAGCAGCAGCTGTTCCATCTCGTAGCGGCGCGTGGTGTTGATCGCCGCCTTCAAGGCCAGAATATGGCGCATGCCTGGTAGCCACTGTTCGGACAGCACGTTGGACGCGGCATTCAGGCGCACCATGCCCGAGATGGTCAGCACGCCCAATAACAAGGTCAGCACAAGTACCGTACTGAACGAAAGGATTAATTTTTTACTGATTTTCAGATCATAAAACCATTGCATGATAAGTCCCGGTCGAGTGGTGACACGCCGGCTGCGCGCTGGCAGCCGGTGGAAGGAGAATGCGCTTACAGAAGGATGTACTTACGCTGGGCGCCCTGCCCGGCGGCGGCGCTTTCGCAGCAGTACCAGCGCCAGCACCACCAGCAGCACACCGGCGACCATGCCACCACGCGCCAGCCATAGCAGCGGCGACGGCGCGCCGCCCTGGCGCAGCACAGCTACGCGTGCGGCGTCGGTGCCGGCCTGGTTGTTGCCGAAAGTGGCCATCACATAATTGGTGATCTCGGCGATTTCCTGGTCGTTCAGCTCATGCTCAAAGCCAGGCATGCCCTGCTTCTCTTCCGGCCACACGCCTTCCAGAATCGCCATGCTGACGTTGTCGGCATTGGGATGGCGCAGCACGGTGTGGTTGCGCAAGGCTGGCAGGCCGCGCATGCCATCGCCATTGTTCTGGTGACAGGCGGCGCAGTTGTTGCGGTACAGTCGCTCGCCGGCGCCGATCTTGCCGGCCATTTCGGCGATATCGCTGCCGGACACCGGCGCCACCACGGCCGCTGCATCCGCCTTAACCGGCTGCTTGCCCGGCAAATCGGTCAGGTAGACTGCCATGGCGCGGATATCCTGGGCATCCATTTTCGAGAAGCTCTTGTCGATTGCCTCGAGCATGGGGCCAGCAGCGGTGGCGCCGTTGGGGGCGTGGCCGGTACGCAGGTAGGCCACCAGCGCGGCCTGGTCCCAGCCCGGATTGGCGGCCGTGATATCGGGTGCGTACCAGGTGCCGAGCGAACCGCCGCGCAGGTATTGCGAGCTCTTTTCCGCCATCAGGAAATTGCGCGGCGTGTGGCAGGTGGCGCAGTGGGCCAGGCCTTCGGCCAGATAGGCGCCACGGTTCCACTCCACCGATTTCGACTTGTCGGCCACGTAAGGCCGGGTATCGAGATACAGCGCATTCCACAACGCCATCGACAGGCGGATATTGAACGGGAACGGCAGTTGCGTCGCCGGTGTCGCCGTATCGTCGGCCGTTACGCCATGCATGAAGTAGGCGTACAGCGCGGCAGTGTCGTCATCGTTCAATCTGGCGTAAGCCGTGTAGGGCATGGCCGGATACAGGTGGCTGCCGTCGGCGCGCACACCGCCGCGCACTGCGCGGCTGAACTGCGCCAGCGTGTAGCTGCCAATGCCGGCCTTGGTCGAGGGCGTGATGTTGGTCGAATAAATCGTGCCCAGCGGGCTGGCAATCGGCACGCCACCCGAAAACGGCGCCTTGCCCGTTTGCGTGTGACAGGCGATGCAGTCGCCAGCCACCGCCAGGTAGCGGCCACGCTCGATCAGCGCCGGGCTCACGCCATCGGCCGCCAGCACCAGCGTGGACGTCAGCGCGGCACAGGCAACCAGGGCGCGCCACAGGGAGCGGAAGGATTTATGCATGGCGCGCCTCCGTCATGATCTGGTCCGCCGTGCGCAGGGCCAGCGCCACCGCCGTCAGGGTGACGTTGCAGGTGCCAACGGTGGGCATCACACCGGTGCCGACCATGTACAGATTCGGGTGGTCGTGGGCGCGGCCGAATGGATCGGTCACGCTGGTGGCGGCATCCCTGCCCATCGACAGCGTGCCGGTGATGTGCTGGCGGTTGCTGAAAGCGCCAGCCTTGCTGTGCTTGATGTTGGTGGCGCCCAGCTGTCTGGCGATGTCGTCGTAGCGCTGGCGCGTCACTTCGGTGCCCTTCTTCACGTAGTCGTCGATGTCCCAGTAAATGCGTGGCGTGGGCAGGCCCAGCGCGTCTTTCTTGTCGCTCAGCGTGACGCGGTTGTTCGGGTCGGGCAGCTGTTCCAGCGCATTCTTGATGCTGACGCGGCGCGCGGCGCGGTCGCGAATGGCGCCTTCGAGCTTGATGCCGTAATAGCCTTCGCCGATCAACTCCTTGGTCACCGAGGCCACTTGCGAGGCATTCGAGATATCGATACGGAACGGCGCATGCTCGCGGCGGAAGTCACCATCGCGGAACTGGCCGATCGAGCACGGGCTGACCGGCCCGCGGCCCGGCCAGATCGGTTCATCAACGTCGAAGGTCACGCCGATGGCCGGGTGATCGCACAGGTTGCGGCCCAGCTGGTCGCTGCTATTGGCCAGGCCGTTGGGGAACTTGGCGCTGGCCGACATCAGCAGCAGCTTGACCGATTCAATGGCGTTGGCGGCGATGACGAAGGTCTTGGCCGTTACCCGGTGACTGGTCTTGTTCCAGTCATAGTAATGGGCGGCGACGATGGCGCCCCGGTCGTCGTGTTCGAGCTTGTACACCACGGCTTCGGTAAGCGTATGCACGCCGGCCTGCTCGGCGCTGGCGGCGGCGATGCCGCCATGGTACTGGGCGTCGATCGGACACACGGGCATGCAGTTGTTATTGCCGCAGCAGGCCGGACGGCCATCGAAGCTGCGGCTGTTGCGCGCAGTGCAATCGTCCTGCACGCGGAACTCGGGCGCCAGCCGCTCGGTCAGGCGTTGCTGGAAGTACGAAGCCGGCACCGTCTCCATCGGATACGGCTTGGCGCGCGGCGAACCGGTATCGGTAGCGCCGCCCACGCCGGAAATGACTTCCGCTTCGTAGTAGTACGGTTCCAGGTCGCCATAGCTGATCGGCCAGTCCTTGCCCACACCATAGGTCGATTCGGTGCTGAAGTCGCTCGGCAGGTAGCGCCACATCTGCGCCGCCCAGTGCCAGCTGGTGCCGCCCAACATGCGGATATATTGCGCCTGGAATGCATGCGGTCCCACCTGCTCGATGTATTTGTTGGCTTCCGGGGTAAACGTGGGATGCGGCGACAGCTCGGAAAATGGATAAGGCGCCATAAAGTCGGACTTGAACGCCGAATGACGATAACGCTCCACCAGTTCACCGCGCCCTACGCGCGGTCCCGATTCGAGCATCAGCACGCTATTGCCGGCCAGCGCCAGCTTGCGCGCCAGCAGCGCGCCGCAGATGCCGCCGCCTATCACGCAGATGTCGGCAGAATTGATCAACTTCATAATCTTCTTTCAGTAAGCAAGCCAATAAGCACATCAGCCCATCAGCCCATCAGCCAGGGCAGAGAGCACAGGGCGCAGAGTCAAGGCTTGGCGGCCCAGCTGCCGCAGGGGCCATAGGAAAAGCTCGGCGGCACCAGCACATCGGCCACCGCCTGGTTCGACAAGGTGTCGGTATAGGCCACGCACACGGCCTTGGCAGCCTTGCCCACCACGCCCAGGTACCAGGCCTGCAAAATCGCCTGGCTCAGCGCCTGCTCGGCTTTCTGTTCGGGGCTGAACGCCATCTTGTCGGCCTGCGCCAGCGTTTCACCCTGGCTCAGGGCCGCCTGCAGGCGCTGCAGCGCAGTGTCGAAGTCGGGTGCATTTGCGCGCAGCGCCTGGTACAGCACCAGCGCCAGCCCGGCATGCGGCGCCGCCTTGCCGGTCAGGGTTTTCGAGACGTCCAGAAAGTGCTCGAAACCGGCGCGGTCCTGCCCTGCTCCCGGCGCGCCGGCGGCCAGCGCCGCCCGTGCGCGAGTACCCAGCAGCAGTTGCCCGGCCACGCCGGACAACGCCACTGCGCCGAGCAGGCGCAGCGCGCTGCGGCGCGAGGTGGATATGCGGGATGGCGTGGTCATGACTGCGCTCCTTGTTGACCGCCGCCGGCGCGGGCACGCCGGCGGCGCAGCAGCCACCACAGCCCCAACGCCAGCACCAGCAAGCCGCCCACGCCGCCGGCGCGCGCCAGCATCAGCATGTGCGATTCCGGGCCGCCCTGGCGGATCTCGGCCACATCCTGCGGCTTGATATTCGGCGCGCCGGTGCCGTAGCGCACCAGCACGTAGTTGGCCAGCGCCGCAATCTCGTGGTCCGACAGGTGGTTGAGCGCATTGGGCTGGTCGCCGAATGGTGGCATGAACACATGGCCGTCGGCAGTCTTGCGGTCCACGCCCAGCAGAATGGACGCGATCAGATTGCTGTTGTGGACCGTGGCCGAGTTATGGAACAGGCTCGGATAATAGCCATCGGCCGTACCCTGGCCATTGACGCCATGGCAGGCGGCGCAATTGGCGGAAAACAGCTGCGCGCCCAGGTTCGGGCCCTTGATATTGTCGGCATAGCTGGTGCCGCGCAGGCTGGCCAGCGCGTTGCCCGGCTTGCCCTGGTTGAAGCGGGTAGCCTGCTCAGCCTGGTCGCCGTTACCCGCCACGGGCGGCACGGTCTTGATATACACGGCAATCGCCTGCAGGTCGCTTTGCGTCATTTTACTGAAGCTCAGGCTGATCGCCTCGGCCATGCTGCCGGCAGCTTGCGCCTTGCCTTCCACCCGGCCCGTACGCAGGTATTGCACCACTTCGTCCTCGCTCCAGCTGCCGATGCCGGCGGTTGGATGCGACGTGATATTGGGCGCAAACCACGGCCCCACCTGGGCGCCACCCAGGTGGCGCGATGTATCTTCCTGCATCAGCATGCCGCGCGGCGTGTGGCAGGTGGTGCAGTGAGCCGCACCTTCAGCCAGGTAGCGTCCGCGCAGCCATTGCGCCGAGCGCTCGGGCGCGGCGGCCAACGGCTGGTCGTCGAGGAACAGCGCATTCCACACCTTCATGGACTGGCGGATGTTCATCGGGAACGGCAGGCTGGTGGCTTTGGTGCCCTGCTCTACTGCCGGCACTTCCTGCATGAAGTAGGCGTACATGGCATGGATATCCTCGTCCGTCATCTTGGCGTACGAGGTGTAGGGCATGGCCGGGTACAGCATCTGGCCGTCGGCGCGCACGCCATGGCGCAGCGCTGCACTGAACTGCTGCTCGGTGTAGTTGCCGATGCCGTACTGCTTCGACGGCGTGATATTGGTCGAGACGATATCGCCCACCGGCGACGACATCACCAGCCCGCCAGCCATCGGCTTGCCGTGATGGGCGGTGTGGCAAGCCATGCAGTCCGAGGCCAGCGCCAGGTAGCGGCCACGTTCGACGGTGGCGCTGTCGAAGGTCTGCTTCTGGGCCTGCGCCTGGCCGGACAGCACGGCGCCCGCCAGTACCAGTCCTAAGGTATTGATCATCGCATTCATGCTCATGCCCCCTTCATCTGGCGCACGATGGCGTCGGCGGCCTTGAAGCCCAGCGCCACCATGGTGATGGTGCTGTTGCCGCAGGCCGTACTGGCCATGGCGCCGCCGCCCGGCAGGAACAGGTTGTCGTGGTCATGCGCCCGGCAATCGGCATCGACCACGGAATCGCGGTGATCGAGGCCCATGATGGTGCCGCCCATGATGTGCTTGCTCTGGTTGAAGTTGGGACTGAGCTTGATGTCGGTGGCGCCCATGGCGGTGGCAATGCGCTTGCCGATCGGGACCGAGTACACTTCGGCCGATTTGCGCGTGTAATCGCCCACATCGTAATGAATCGCCGGCTTGGGCAAACCGAGCCAGTCCTTCTTGTCGGACAGCGTCAGGCGGTTGTCGGCCTGCGGCAGCACTTCGTGCGCCAGCACCACGTCGGCCGTGCAGGCGGTCATGCGGCGGATTTCAGCGTCGAGCGCCTTGCCGACCAGGCCTTTTTTCAGGGCCGCAAACGTGACGAAACGGTTGCGCGCAAAATTATTGAAGCGGAAGTAAGCGCCCGCATGTTCACTGCGGAAGGCGCCCTGCGAGGTTTCCATGATGCCGCTGTTGACCACCGGCCCCACGCCAGCCCAGTAGGGTTCTGCCAGCGTCAGGGTCATGGTCAGCTGCGGGTGGTCCATCATGTTGCGGCCGACCTGGTCGGAGCTGTTGGCCAGGCCGTTGGGATTGCGCTCGTCGCGCGACATCAGCAGCAGCTTCGGCGTTTCAATGCCGTTACAGGCCAGCACGAACAGCTTGCCGGTCACGCGGTGGGTCACCTTGTTCTGGTCGAGGTAGTAGATGGACTCGATGCGGTTGGCGGCATTGGTCTCCAGGCGGTAGACCACGGCGTTGGCGGTAATCGTCGCGCCTTTCGACTCCAGGCGCGACAGCGCGGTGGCGGCGTCGTACTTGGCGCCCACCGGGCATACCGGCACGCAGTTGTTGCTGGCGCAGCAGGCCGGCCGGTCGTCATACGAGGTGCCGCTGTTGCGCGCCTGCGCGGTCGGGATATTGCTGTAGCCGAGGGTTTTCACCACTTCCGTAAAGCGCTGCTCGCCGGGGCCGAACGGCAGCGGCGGCATCGGGTACGGCTTGGAGCGCGCGCTGCCGGCGCTGGCCGGCGGCCATTGCTCGGCCGCTTCGGACGGGCCGCAAATGCCCAGCGCGTATTCGGTGCGCGTGTAGTACGGTTCCAGGGTCTGGTAGTCGATGGCCCAGTCGCGGCCCACGCCATACAGGGTTTTCAGGCGCATGTCCTCGGGCGTCAGGCGCCAGCAGGTGCCGGCCCAGTGCCAGGTGGAGCCGCCGGCGTAGCGGATATAGGTTTGCGCATAGCGGTCAGGGCCGCTCAGCTGCAAATAGGCGTCTTCCGGCGTTTCGGCCGATGGCATCGGGTGCGGCGCCCACGCGGCCGGCGGATAGCACGACGAGGGATCGCCCTTGAGCGCCAGCGGCAGGTTGCGGAAGTTCTCGACCACTTCGGCGCGCGTGACGCGCGGGCCGGCTTCGAGCATCAACACGGACAGTCCGGCATCGAGCAGGGTTTCGGCAATGGCCACGCCGACGACACCGGTGCCGACGATGACCACGTCGGCGCTGTTGGGATTTCTGGAATTGGACATAATGGTAGGCGGTAAATTGGTCAGAAGACCGGCATGTTCGACAGCGGCACAATCGGGCGGCCCCACTGATTCGGAGCGGAGAAGCCGTACGACGGCATGCCCACGGTATCGGCCGTGGTCTTGTAGGTCAGCGCTTCTTCAAAGGTGAACAGCTGCGCATCCTTCTTCGGCGACGAGCAGCCGCTATACCAGGCAAAGATCACCCAGTGGGCAAAGTCCTGCAGCGCGCCCGGTGCGAGATCGGCAAAAAAGTCCTCGACCTGTTTGGCCTGGCGCGCCTGCGCAGCAGCTGCGATGGCGTCCAGCATGGCGCCCAGTTGCGGGTACTTGGCGGCAGCAGCAGCGGCTATGCGCGCGCCGACTGCATCGTCGAGCTGGTGGTTGATCAGCAGGCGCGAGACGCGCATGAACTGCGCTGAAACTGCGCTGGCATTGGCGGCTGGCGCAGTCGGGGCGGTCTGTGCGGCCACGCCCCAGGTCATCCACGCGCCGGAGATGGCGACGGCGCCTGCACCCAGCAATAATTTGCGTCTGGAGATAGTCATAGTGTGATCCAATTGGCTTATAGCTAAGGGTTGCCGGTTCAGCATGGATTCCCGCTTGCGCGGCGGTCCGCCGATGCGGAATGACAATGCTCAATGAGAGGGCTTGGCCACAAGCGGGCTAACCCACAAAAAAGGCTTCGCCCACTACATCGCTTAAAACGCGTGGCGCAGGCCCAGCGCGATCAGGCTCTGGTGGCGGCCAGCGCCGACCAAGCCCGCTTGCGACACACCGACCACGGCGTCGGCGTCGATGCGGCTCACGCCATCGGCGGCCAGGGTCTGGCCGGTGGCGCGCTGGGTGGCTTCCAGCAGGTAGACCGAGGTACGCTTGCTGATCCAGTAGGCCTGCTGCAGCGAGAACTGGCGGTGGCGGGCACCGTCGCTGATGCCATTGGCCTTGTTGGCCTGGGTGTAGGTAAAGCCGGCGCCGAGCAGCCACGGGCTGGCGGTCTGCCAGGTGGCCAGCAGCGCAGCGGTGTTGAAGATGGCGGTATCGCGGTACACCGAGGTGGCATTGGGACGGTACTGCACGTTACTGGCCGAGCCGCCCAGGCTGACGCTGCCCATCTGGTAGCGCGTGCCGGCAGCGATGTACTGCACATCGCGCGCCGACAGGTAGCCGGCGTTGAGCGGCGACTTGGAGAAGCTCGCCGAGGTGGTGGTGTCCCAGTTGCGCTGGTTCGGACCGTTTTTCAGCAACTGGTAGCCGATGGCGTTGCGCCAGTTGCCGGCGTCGTGCTTGAGCGAGGCGCTCAGCGAACCGCCGCTGCCGGTGTGGCCGGCCTGTTCGCCGCCTGCCACCATCAGGCCGGCCGTGACACCGTTCCAGGTCGGCGAGGTGTACTTGATCGAGTTATTGTGACGGATGGTGATGTCGAAGCCGTCGATATCGCCCGGGTGGTCGCCGGCGGCGCCGGTGACTACCGGTACCGGGCCCAGGGGATTCAGGGCGTCGAAATAAGGCGAGTACTGGCGCCCCACGGTCAGCGTACCGAGCTTGTTGTTGCTAAGGCCAACAAAGGCGGCCCGGTTGAACAGGCTGCCGGCCTGGCCGGCGGTGCCGTCGTCGGTATTGAAACCGGCTTCCAGCTTGAAGATGGCCTTGGTGCCGCCGCCCAGGTCTTCGCTGCCCTGGAAGCCGAGACGGTTGCCGTCCTTGGGACCGGAACGCATGTAGGTTCTGGCGCCGCCCGGCAAATGGTCGATGCGGGTAACGGCAACGTCAACGATGCCGTAGATGCTGACGTTCGAGGCATTGGTCTGGGCGCACACGCTGCCGCAGATGCTGGCGCCGGACAGCAGCACGCCGCCCAGGATCAGGAAGTTAGTTTGTTTCATACGTATCTTGATAACCTTGGTGGCAGCCCGGCTTCCAGGCGTCACCTGGTCGTATCATCTCCAAGTGGGTCGCTACACGACAAAAATAGGCAGCGCCTATTGTTTGACGCCGCCGCCCCAACCGAGCCCTCGCTCGATCAGAATTACGATCGCTGGCATGACCAGCGCAATATACATATTGTCGATACCGTAGGGATTCCCCAGCAGGTACCAGACGGTGGTGCACAGCGCCGAGGCCATCAGCCCCAGCACGGCGCCACGGCCGCTGCCAAACCACGGCAGGTACAGCCCGATCACGGCCACCACCGAAATCGACAGCCGCAATGCTCGCGTAAAAAACGACAGATGCATCAGGCCAGGCACAAAAAATACAAACACCAGCGGCGCCAGGCCGATCACCAGCGCCATCAGCCGGGTGGCGCGAAACTCGCGCTCGGGCGACGGCTGGCACAGCGGCACATAAAAATCGCGCACCACCAGCGAGGCAATCGCCAGCGCCACCGTGCTTACACCGGCAAAAATCGCCGCCACCAGCGAGGTCGCGACAAAGCCGGCCAGGTACACATTCATGTTCTGCATAAAGATCGGCAGAGCATATAAGCTCTGCATATCCGGATACAGATAGCGCGCCGCCACCCCGGTCAGGCCCAGCGCAATGCCGATCGGAATCGCCAGCCAGCCGGCGATATACGTGGCGCGCCGCGCCGCATTGGCGCTACGGGTCGACGAGATGGCCTGGATGATGTACTGCGTCGAAAACACCGCGCCGATATTGCCGATAAAAAAAGCCACAATGGTCGGCGCACCGATGCCGCCATCCCAGGTAAAGTAAAACGGCGGCAGCGCGGCGATGATCGGCTGCACGCCCCCTGTCAATTGCAAGGCCACCGCCAGCACCACCAGCACGCCCAGGTACTTGACCGCGCTGTGCCAGATGTTCACGTAGGCCACGCTTTTCATGCCACCCAGCGCAAAGTAAAACGTGCTCACCACCGCGATCACCAGCGCCGCCATCGGCAGGCTGATCTTCAGTACCGTGGCGATCGCCGCTGCACCGCTCACGTAGTTGCCGACGTTGACCAGCAACAGCGCATAAATCATGATCAGCGACACCGTCATCTGCGTCGGCCGCCCATAGCGCTGAAACACCGCGCCGGAAATCGTGTACTCGCCCGAGTTGTACAGCCTGCGCGCCATCAGCAGCCCAAACAGCGGGAACGCCAGCGCCGCACTGAGCACCGCCCACGACGCCGCCATGCCCGACTCGAACGCCGCCTGCGCGGTGCCGATGGTCGACTTGGCGCCGACAAACTCCGACACCATCAACACTCCCACCACCACCGCCGGCATGCTGCGCGCACCGACCATGAATTCGCTCGAGGTACGGCTGCGCAAGCGCGCCGTCAACCACACCGTGAAGGCGATGTACGCCACCACCATCAGCACGATGATGGTGGTGGCGCTGGCGCCGAACTGCTGCAGGTGCTGCACTGCAGGCCCGGCCTAGCGGTTCGCGGTCTGCGGCGCCGGCTGGCCGGCATAGCCGCCGGTCGCCTGCAGGGCCCGCGACAGCGTACGCGCCGCCTCGATCACCGCTTGCGCGGTATTCGCTTCAAACTGCTCCAGGCTGCTGCGGTGCGCCGGCGCCGCCACACTCAGCGACGCCACCGGCATGCCGTCGATATCGAGCACCGGCGCCGCCATCACGTACAGGCCGGCCACGGTTTCCTGGTTCGACAAGGCATAACCAAGGCCGCGTATCTGCTGCAGCCGTTCCAGCAACTGCTCGATGTCGGTCAGCGTGGTGGCGGTCAGCTGCAGCAGCGGCTGGCCTTGCAGCACGCTGCGCTGCGTTGCCACCGGCAGCCAGGCCAGGATCGCCTGCCCCACCGCGCTCGAATACGCCGCCACGCGGCTACCGATACGCACATCGACACCGAGCTGCGTCAACCCCGCCTGCAGCCGCTCCACATACACCACACTGCTGCCATCGAGCACCCCGATCGACGCCGCCTCATTGATCTCGCCCACCAGCCCGCGCAGAATCGGCCTTGCCAGCGTGCGCAGATCGGAGCGCGCTATCGCATGAAACCCCAGGTCCAGCACATTCAACGACAGCCGGAACAAACGGCTGTTATCGACCTTGTCGACATAGCCAAGCTGCACCAGCGTATTCAGGAAGCGAAACGCCGTGGCGTTGTCGAGCCCCGCCTTGCGCGCCACCTCGGCCATGGTCAGTTCCGGCTCCTGCGCGGTAAACGCCTGCAATACCCGGAATCCCTTGGCCAGCGACTGCACGGTGTTCTTGGCGTCGGGCGCTGCGGTAGCTTGCTTCATTTCACACTCCATTCATGGTTCGGAGTGCGAATTATAATTTGAAACCATGGCGGGACGACGACAGGCACGCTTTCCTGCCCTGCTGCAGCTTTGTGACCTCCTCTTACAAAATTCGGATTGCGAACTTTAATTCGAATATTAAAAATTATAGAGTTGTTAGCCAGAAAGCTCAAGCGAAACCTTGGAATTCGGCGCACAAACAGCATGGCCTATCCGATAATACCCACATGCAAATAGACCATATATTCGTGCGTGCCACCGCCAACGCCCCCGAAGCGGAACTGCTGCGCACTTTCGGCCTCACCGAAGGCAGCGGCAACATCCATCCTGGTCAGGGCACACAAAACCGGCGCTTTTTCTTTCACAACGCCTTCATCGAGCTGTTGTGGATCGCCGACATAGCAGAAGTCACCAGCGCAGCCACCGCACCGACCATGCTGCACCAACGCCTGAGCGAACCGCACGCCTCGCCTTTCGGCGTCTGCTTCCGCCCATGCCCCGGGCAAACAGAAGCAAGCTTCCCGGTCTGGCCCTACACGCCAGCCTATCTGCCCGCCGGCATGTCCATCGGCATCGCCCGCGATGCTGATCTGGCCGAGCCCATGTGGTTTTATTTCGAGCAAGCCCAGCCGCCGGAAGCGGCACCCACAGAACGTAGCCAACCGCTCGACCATGCCTGCGGCGCATGGCGGATCACGGCGATCACCATCACCACGCCAACCGAAAAACCGTGGTCCAGCGCCGCCTTGGCCGCCGCCCGCACCGAAGGCATGACCATGCTGAAGGGTGAAAATCACCTGATGGAAGTCACCTTCGATCAGGGCGCTTGCGGCCGCCAACACGATTTCCGGCCGGCGCTGCCGCTGGTTTTTCATTACTAGCGCAACTGGCGCCAAGAAGCTTAATCGCTATAATGAAGCTTCAAGAGCGTGTGAATGCCCTTCATTGTGTGGAGGACATGAAATGAATAGCTTTATTGCAAAATTTGAGACGGACGCTGCCGTGCGCGCACGTGTCGTCCACATCGTTACTGCGCTCATGGCCGTTGTCGGCGTGGTGGCTGCTGTCACGGTTGGACTCCTCGCTCACAGCCCTTGAGATTCAAGTTTTCACATCAAACCAAGCCGGGATATCCTGGCTTTTTTCATTCTGAGGGTTGCCATCAGGATACTGATATGGGCGGCGCGGACGCCAATACTGCTTCCACTGACCACTACCCACCCGGCACCAGCACCCGCGCCAGCTGCGCATGATCGACCGGCTTGACGAAGTGATGATCGAAGCCGGCGGCGCTTGACAGCACGCGGTCCTGGGCCTGGCCGTAACCGGTCAGCGCGATCAGCAGCTTGCCGTTGTTGGCGGGGTTGGCGCGCAGGCGGCGGGCCAGTTCGTAGCCGTCCATGTCGGGCAGGCCGATGTCGAGGATGTAGGCATCCACCTGCTTGTCGGCGCTGGCGCGCAAGGCGCTTTCGGCGTCTTCAAACACCAGTACGCGGTGGCCGTGCGCTTCCATCAGGGCGCCCAGCGTCTGGGCGGCGTCCTGGTTGTCGTCGACGATCATCAGGCGCAGGCTGCCCACCGGCGCGGCCACGGGTGCAGGCGCGACCGCTACCGACGGCGGCAACGCCATGGTCGTGGCCAGTAGCGGCAGCACAATGGTGAAAGTACTGCCATGCCCCGCGCCGCCGCTGGCCGCGCCGGCGCTGCCGCCGTGCAGGCTGGCGATGCTTTTGACCAGCGCCAGTCCCAGCCCCAGGCCACCCTGGGCGCGGTCGGGCGTACGTTCGGCCTGGGTGAACAGGTCGAACACGCGCGGCAGCAGTTCCGGCGCCATGCCGATACCGTTGTCGGTCACGCTGATGGCCACCTGCGGCTGTTCGGCATCGAATGCCGGCGCCACCGCCAGCGTGATCCAGCCGCCGGGCGGCGTGTACTTGGCGGCGTTATTGAGCAGGTTGGCCAGCGCCTGCACCAGCCGGGTTTTATCGCCGCGCACGTGCAGCGGCGCCGGTGGCAGGCGCAGCGAAAGCACGTGCTGGCGCGCGTCGATCAGCGGGCGCGCCTGTTCCAGTGCGCCGCTGACGATGGCCTGCACGTCAAGATCCTGCTGCGCCAATTGCACCAGGCCGCGCGTCACGCGTGATACATCGAGCAGATCGTCCACCAGCTCGGTCATGTGGCGCACCTGGCGGATGATGATGTCGCTGGCCTGCTGCACATGCGGTTCATGGCCGCCACGCAGCTTGAGCAGCTGCGCCGCCGTACTGATCGGCGCCAGCGGATTGCGCAACTCGTGCGCCAGCATGGCCAAAAATTCATCCTTGCGCTGGCTGGCCTGGCGCCAGCCCGCTTCCGCCAGCTTTTGCGCGTGGATATCAGTGCACGTACCCATCCAGCGGATGATGGCGGAAGTGTCGTCGCGGATCGGCAGTGCGCGCGCCAGCACCCAGCGGTATTCGCCCGAGGCATGGCGCAAGCGGTATTCAATTTCGTAAATGCCGCCACTGGCCAGGCTCTGATGCCATATGTCACGCGCACGCCCCTGATCTTCGGCGTGCAGCAGGCCGTTCCAGGCGTCGCCGTGAGTGCTGCCGGGCGGCACCCCGGTAAAGTCGTACCAGCGCTGGTTGTAATAATCGTGAGAGCCGTCGGTCAGGGTTGACCACACCATTTGCGGCATGGCGTCGGCAATCGTGCGAAAACGCGCTTCGCTGAGACGCAAGGCGATTTCGCTGCGCAGGCGCTCACTGGTGGTGCGCGCACGCTCGGCCACTTCGCGGATCAGCGCCAGTTCTTCCTCGGTCCACTGGCGCGCTGCGGCATTGTTGACAAAGATTACCGCCACCAGCTTGCCATGCTCGGACAGCGGCACATTGACAAAGGCGCCGGCATAGCGGCCCTGCAGCGCCAGCGCCGCCGCGCGCGTGCGCGGATCGCCTTCAACGTCGTCGATGGCGACCATATTGCCCAGCTTGAGGTCATCGATGAACGAACCATAATCGCGCAGCCGCAAGGTGCCCACCAGTGTATCGACGCCGGGCGCAGTCCAGTCCTGGTCGACGGTCAGCGTTTCCGCTTCGGGATCGATGGCGCCGTAACCGACCCGGCTGACTCCCAGGGTTTCGCCAAGAATCACGCAGGCCTGGACGATCACATCTTCGGGCAGCTTGTGGTTGCGCACGGCATCCCCCAGCCGCACCAGTGCATTGCGCCGCACTTCCGTCTGCACACGCTCGGTCACGTCGATGCCTTGCACCAGGATGCCGGTGACCACGCCATCGTCCCTGCGCATGGGCTGATAGACAAAGTCGACATAGCGCTCGCTGACCGGGCCATAAGGCGCCGCTTGCACGACATATTTGGCGCCATTGGCGACATACGGTTTGCCGGTCAAAAATACCTGGTCGAGCAGCGCCAGGTCATCCTGCGCGCCGGCGCCGGCCAGGCCTTCGGCCACGGTCATGCCCAGAATATTGCGGTGGCCGATCAGTTGCAGATAGCCGGAATTGACGAATGCCACGCGATGGTTCGGCCCCTCGAGCATGGCCATGAACACGGGTGCCTGCTGGAACAGTTCGGCCATCAAATGCTGTTCGCGCAGCTTTTGCGCCTGCGCCGAAATCTCGGTGCGCAGCTCTGCGGCCTGAGCGGCTTCCTTCACGCACTGGGTAACGTCTTCGCTGTGCTGGACCACGTAGCGCACGCCGCCGTCCTCGCCGAACACCGGCAGGTGCACGAGTTTCCAGTGACGTTCGACATAGCCGCTGCCGTCTTCGGCCAGCACATCGTAGCGCTGTACCGCCATGACGTCGCGCTCCTTGCGCGCCAGCACCCGGGCGACCGAGGCGGCGATGTTGGCGCGGCCGTCGGCGTCTTGCTGCTCGGGGTTTTCAGGGAACACCTGGAACAGGTTGTAGCCGAGCACCTGCTCGCGCCGCACGCCAGTGGCGCGCAACAGCGCCGCGTTGGCTGCCACCACCGTCAGGTCGGGTGTGAGCGCCATGCTGGGCGATGGCAAAACGTCAAACAAGGCGCCGAAATCGGGCTCAGCCACGCGCGCGCGCGCCGACGGATCAATCATGCTCACTGGGGGAATGCCTGGAAAATGTTAAGTACGCCTAGTGTAACCCAGCCGCCCCGCATGACGGTGACTGCGGTATTTCCTGTTGCTATGCTACCATCGCCGATTGAACCGTGTAAGGTAGAGACCGATGAAGCATCAGCTGTTCCTGTTCGACCTCGACGACACCCTGCTCGACTTCCGGGCTTCCGAGCACCTGTCGTTCCAGCACACCATGCAGGTACTGGGACTCGATACACTCCCCGACGGCCTGTTCGCCCGCTACCAGGCCATCAACGTGGCGCTGTGGCGCAGTTTCGAGCTTGGTGAAGTAACCAAGGATTTTCTCAAGGTCGAGCGCTTCCGCATGACCTTTCTGGCCCACGAACTGGCGCTCGATCCCGATGAGGCCAGCGCCATCTACATTGCCTCGCTGGCCAATACCGTGGTGCTGATCGATGGCGCCAAAGAAGTCTGCGCGGCGCTGGCGGCCATCGGCGAGGTGGGCATCATCACCAATGGCGCCGAGCATGTCCAGAAAGTACGCATCGCCAGCTCCGGCCTGCAGGAGCATCTTTCTTTCGTGGTCACCTCGGAAGCATGCGGCCACGCCAAGCCCGACGTGCGCTTTTTCGAGTATGCGGCGCAGATGGCCCGCCCGGTGCAAAAAGAGCAGATGATCATCATCGGCGACCGCCTCGACGCCGACATCCTCGGCGCCAACCGCTACGGCATCGACAGCTGCTGGTTCAATCCCGACCGGCTGGACAACCACTCGGCAGCCGTCCCCACGTATGAGGTGGCTGCGCTGGCCGATATTCTGCCTTTGCTGAGCGGCGCCAGGCCAAACCAGGCCTAGCGGCCACGGAAGCGCTGAATCGCCGCATCGACCATGCCTTCAGCGCTGCCGCTGCGGTCGAACTGCTGGCGCAGGTAGTGGGCGTCGCTGCCCTCGTGGGTGGCGCGCACCAGGTGCTGCAAGCCTTCCATGCCGCCCAGCTTCACGCCGTAGGGTTCCATTTTGCGCAGCGTGGTCAGGATGTCTTCGCGCAGCGACAGGCTTTCGTAGGTTTTCGGATGCACGAGTGTGCCATCGAGACCGAAGCGGCACGCCTGGAAGCGGTTGTAGTTATACACGAGGTAATCGTCTTCGGCCGGCTCCTGCTCGCGCCGTTCCAGCAGATAGCTGCACAGCGCCTGCAGGTAAGCGGCCAGCGCGGCGGCGCGCTCCACCGTCAGCGGCGTATCGCACACGCGCAGTTCGATGGTGCCAAACTCCGGCTTGGGCCGGATATCCCAGTAAAAGTCCTTCATGCTCTTGATCACGCCCGTGTGTTCCATCTTGGCGAAATACTCGTGCTCAAAGTTATCCCAGCTCAGCGTAAACGGCGCCCGGCCGCTCATCGGGAAGGCAAACACCGAATTCAGGCGCGCCGAATTGAACAGCGTGTCATTGCCCTGCACATACGGTGACGAAGAGGACAGCGCAATAAAGTGCGGCACGTAGCGGCTCAGCGAATGCAGCAAGAACAGCGCATCGTCGCCCGATGGGCAGCCGATGTGCACGTGCTGGCCGAAAATCGTAAACTGCTTGGCCAGGTAGCCATACAGCTCCGACACTTCCTTGAAGCGCGGCTTAGAAAAAATACGCTGCTCCGACCATTTCTGGAACGGGTGGGTGCCGCCGCCGCAAATACCGAGGTTGAGCTGCTCGCCGGCCTGCACCAGCGTGTCGCGGATCACCTGCAGCTGCGCCACCAGTTCATTGTGATTGGTGTGCACGTCGCTGTTAATCTCGATCATGCTTTCGGTGATTTCCGGCGTGACGTTGCCGGGGAACGGCTTGCGGCCCAGCAGGTGCAGCAGGTCGGGGCTCGATGCGCTCAGGTCGTAATCGGACAGGCTGACCAGTTGCAGCTCGAGCTCCACGCCCATGGTCAGGGGCTCGGAGGTATTAAATTTTTCCAATGGCATATCAGTGCTCCTTCTTGGTCGTTTCGGCCGCCATGATCAGCGCGCGCTGGGTAAAGATCGGCCCCACCACTTCCAGCAGCAAGGTCATGGCGGCCAGTGCCGCCAGCTCGTCGACCAGCACGATGCCCATGTAGCGTGTCTGCTCCAGCAGCAGCGTGACAAACACCGACATCGGCGCCAGCGCCACGCCGGTCAGCACGCCCTTGCGCCACGAAATGCCGCCCACCTTGGCAAACACCGCCACGCTGGCGGTCTTGACCAGGAAGCGCGCCAGCAGCAGCAACATGCCCAGGCCGGCGCCTTCCACCACGCGATCCCATTCCAGCGTGGACACGGCAAACACGAACAGCAGCACGGTCAGCAGTTCGCCGATACCGCCAAAATTGCGCTCGGTGCGGCTGAACGCCACCCGGCTATGGCGCGCGGCCAGGCCGAAGGTCAGCGTGGCCAGCACGGGCGAGACTTCAAACGCGGCGGCGCCAGCCACCAGCAGCACCACACCCAGGGCAAAGGCGATCGTGCCATCCTGGGCCAGCGCGCCCAGGCGGCGCAGCACGGCCGGCACCATGAAGCCCAGCACGGCGCCCATCGCGGCCGAAATCAAGAGCTCGATCAGGCTGTGCGAAATCGCCTGCGTCAGGCTGCCCGAGGTTTCAAAGACCCAGAAGCCGACCACCACCTTGAACACGAACACCGCCAGCACGCAGTTGATGGCGACCAGGTGCAAAATGCGTTCGGTGACCTGGCCCGAGCTGTTTTGCTCGTTAATCACGCGCAGCACGCCAGCCGGCGAGCTCGACATGGCCAGCGAGGCCAGCAGCAGCGAAGTCAACGACGGCATGCCGCTCAGGTGGGCGATCAGGTAGACCACGCCAAACGTAGCGGCAGATTCGACCAGTCCGCTGACGAGTATCCAGGGATTGATGCGCAACCAGCGCAAATTGATGCGGTAACCGAATTCAAACAGAATCAGGCCAAAAGCCAGGTTGGCCAGCGTGACGACGTTGCTGGAAGCGCCGCTGCTGAGAGCGGCGGGAAACAGCTGGGCCAGCACAAAACCGACCAGACCATACACACTGATGCGCGGCAGCTGGGTCCAGCGATGGATGAATTCTCCCAAGAGCCAGGCGAGTGCGATGGCAAGTGGCCAACCGAGGTCGGCCAGGATGACCTGGATATCCGGCATTTACTTCTCCTTAATTTTGCAAAATACATCAACGTACTTGTACTATTATGGCCGATTACAGTCCTCTCTACTGTTCCATAGGAAACATAAGGATACCCAAATGCTTGAATTATTGAGTGAACACGCCTGTTTCGGCGGCGTTCAGCGCTTTTATCGTCATCAATCGCGAGAGATCGGTTTGCCGATGCGCTTCTCGGTGTTCCTGCCGGCCACTCCCGAAAACCCCGCCAGCGCGCCGCAGCCGGCGCTGTTCTTCCTGGCCGGCCTGACCTGCAATGAAGAAACCTTCATGATCAAGGCCGGTGCTCAGCGCTACGCGGCGCAGGCCGGCCTGGTGCTGATCGCTCCCGATACCAGCCCGCGCGGCGCCAATGCCGAGGGCGAGACCGAGAGCTGGGATTTTGGCGTGGGCGCCGGCTTCTACCTGGACGCCACGCAGGCGCCATGGGCGCAGCACTACCGCATGCAGAGCTACATCCACGAGCTGCGCGAGCTGGTGATTGCCGAGCTCAATATCGATGCCGGGCGCATCGGCATCTTCGGCCACTCGATGGGCGGCCATGGCGCGCTGACGCTGGCGCTCAAGCGCCCAGACGCATTCCGCTCGGTATCGGCCTTCGCCCCGATTGCCGCGCCATCGCTGGCGCCGTGGGGCAAAAAAGCCTTCAGCGGCTATCTAGGCGACGACGTATCAGCCTGGGAGCAGTACGACGCCTCGGTGCTGATGTCGCGCCTGCAAACGCCCTTCCCGGCCGGTATTCTGATCGATCAGGGCCTGGGTGACAAGTTTCTGGCTGAGCAGCTCTACCCCGAAGTCTTCGAGGACGCCTGCGAGCGCGCCGCTCAGCCGCTGGAACTGCGCCGCCACGCACAGTATGACCACGGCTATTACTTCATCGCCACCTTTATCGAAGACCATATCCGCTTCCATGCGCGCAATCTGGCTTAAGCCCCGAACAGCGCGAGTGCGATAGGTAAACGAAAAAAGCCACGACATCACTGTCGTGGCTCCGTTTGCAGCATGCTGCCGCTGTATTACTTACACACCCGC
>JBEVNE010000263.1:0-4695 GCA_040508275.1 Duganella sp. | reverse complement strand
CATCTGTCCTAGATGTCGTAGCGCTTGATGCCGAATGGTGGGCAGCCAACGGTCGCGCGATCGATATGCGCTTCGACCTGGCACCAGCGAGCCGCTCCTGGAGTGTTCTGCTAGACTATCTGCACCGGGTATTCCCACAGGAGTTTCCATGAATAACAAAAAGGCAAATGAGTCGTCTCTGATCTCTCAGTACAAGGCAGAGGCGGCTGCGCGGCGTAAGGTTCGTATCAATAACGGCGCAGCCAGTGGTCCGCTGGCTGTGAAGGCGAAAGATGGCGTATTCACTGTCCGCTTTGGCGAAAACGCGAAGCCGTTGTCGGCGCTCGGAGGCGTGACGAAGGTCCTGGGTCGCTCCCGCATAGACATCCCGGAATTCAAATTGCGCCGCGGATAAGCAGTCACACAGGCGGCCAAGGTCGAGATCGACCTGGCCAGCAAGACGGTAAAGATCGACAGCACCAGCCCGCTGGCTCCGCTGACGGCGGCGATTGCCGATGCCGGATTTCCGGTAGCTGCGTGATCAGTTAATCGGGCGGTGCGCCCGCCAGATTTTTCAGGATCGAACAATCGGCATGCTGGTTGCCCTCGCAGCTGGCGGCGAGTTGCTGCAGCGTATTGTGCATTGCCGTCAGTTCGCTGATGCGCTGGTCCAGTTCGTCCACGTGACTCAGCGCCAGCGCCTTGACGTCGGCGCTGGCGCGCGCCGGGTTGTGCCACAGCGACAGTAGCGCGCCAATGCGCTCGAGCGAAAAGCCGAGCGTGCGGGCGCGCCGGACGAAGCGCAGCGCGTGCAAGTCTTCTTCTCCATAGATGCGGTAACCGGCTGCACTGCGCCGTCCCGGCGCGATCAGGCCGATGCTTTCGTAGTAGCGGATCATCTTCGCCGTCACGCCCGAGACGGCGGCTGCCTGGCCGATATTCATGACTTTCCTCCCTCCGCCGCTGAAGCCGGGCGCCAGCGGCGCAGCAGCAAGGCGTTAGTCAGCACGCTGACCGAACTGAGCGCCATGGCGGCGCCGGCGATGACCGGGTTGAGCATGCCCAGCATGGCCAGCGGAATACCGACCAGGTTGTAAATAAACGCCCAGAACAGGTTCTGGCGGATCTTGCCGTAGCTGCGCCGCGAAATATCGATGGCTGCCGCCACCAGCGCCGGATCGCCGCGCATCAGCGTGATGCCGGCTGCCTGCATCGCCACGTCGGTGCCGCTGGACATGGCGATGCCGACATCGGCGGCAGCCAGCGCCGGTGCATCGTTGATGCCGTCTCCCACCATGGCCACGCAGCGGCCTTCGGTTTTCAGCGCCGCCATCGCCGCCGCCTTGTCGGCCGGCAGCATATTGGCGACCACACGGTCGATGCCGAGTGTCGCAGCGACCTGGTCGGCGCTGCCCTGGTTGTCGCCGGTCAGCAGCACCGTGTCGATGCCCAATGCACGCAGCGACTGCACCGCTGCGCGCACCTGCGGCTTGATGCGGTCGCCAAACGCCAGCAAGCCCAGCAGTTTTGCGGTGGATTGCACGGTCTGTTCGCCCGGTTGCTCATGCGGCCCTTGCTCCTGCTCGCGATCCTGCACGGTGGCCAGCCACGAGATGGTCAAGCCCTGCGCCTCCAGCGCGGCAGCGCGCGCGGCCAGCGCTTCCAGCGCCACGCCCTGCTCCTGCATCAGGCGCGTGCTGCCCAGCAGCAGGCGCATACCGTCCACCGTGGCGGCCACACCGCGCCCGGGCAAGGCGCTGACGGCGGTTGCCGTCAGCAGCGTTTCTGCTGGTTCTTGCCGCCTCTGTTTCTGCTCTTGCTGCTCTTGCTGCTCTTGTTGCTCTTGCTGCGCCTGCAACACCGCGCGCGCCAGTGCATGCTCGCTGCCGCGCTGGGTGGCGGCGGCCAGCGCCAGCAAGCGTTCGGACGCTACGCCGGCAGCCGCTTCCAGTGCCGCCAGCACGGGCTTGCCTTCGGTCAGCGTACCGGTTTTATCGAAGGCCACCGTGTTGATGCGATGGGCAAGTTCCAAGGCCGTCGCATCCTTGATCAGGATGCCGTAACGCGCCGCCGCGCCGGTGCCGGCCATGATGGCGGCCGGGGTGGCCAGTCCGAGCGCGCACGGGCAGGCGATCACCAGCACCGCCACGGCGTGGATCAGGGCGCGCTCGCCGTCGCCGCCGGCCAGCCACCAGCCGGCCAGCGTCAGCAGCGCCAGCACCAGCACCACCGGCACAAAGATGGCGCTCACACGGTCCACCAGCTGCTGCACGGGCGCCTTGGCGGCCTGCGCGTCTTCCACCAGCCGGATAATGCGCGCCAGCGTGCTTTCGGCGCCCACGGCCGTCACGCGCACCAGCAGCAAACCTTCGCCGTTGACGGCGCCGCCGGTCACACGGTCGCCCACATGGCGCGCCACCGGCAAGCTTTCACCGGTGATCAGCGCTTCATCGACCTGGCTGGCGCCCTCGTGCACCACGCCATCGGCGGCGATGCGTTCACCGGGACGCACCACCACCAGGTCGCCCACGGCGACTTCGGCAATCGGTACATCGACATCCTGCTCGTGCTGCTGTGGATGCAGGCGCCGCACGCGCGCCGACTCGGGCCGCAGCGCCTGCAGCGCGCGGATGGCAGACGCGGTCTGGCGCTTGGCGCGTGCTTCCAGCCATTTGCCCAGCAATACCAGCGTAATGACCATGGCCGACGCTTCAAAGTACAGGTGGGCGCCAGCGCCCTGGGTCAGCAGCAGGTACAGGCTCAAGCCCCAGGCGGCGCTGGTGCCTAAGGCCACCAGCAAGTCCATATTGCCGCTGCCCGCCAGCGCGGCGCGCCAGCCGGCGCGGTAAAAGCGCGCACCGAGCCAGAATTGCACGGGCGTGGCCAGCAGCAGTTGCACATGGCCGTCCAGCATCCAGTGGCCGCCCGCCAGCTCCAGCAGCATGGGCGCCACCAGCGGCAGCGACAGCAGCAGCGCCGCCAGCACGGCGTAGCCGCTGTGGGCAAAGGCCGGGGTAGCGGCGCCAACGCCGGTACGGGGCGCTTCAGTGCTGATGGCCGCGCCGGCAGGCGGCGCCGGCGGCACCGCCTGGAAGCCGGCCTTGTCGAGCGCCCGCGCGATCAGGGCAAAATCGACCGGCTGCGGCGATTCCAGGCGCGCCATCTCGGTCGCCAGGTTGACGCTGACGCTGTCCACGCCGGGCAGCGCCGACAACACCCGCTCGACGCGGCCGACACAGGATGCACAACTCATGCCTTCGATCTTGATCGACTGCTGGAACGGGGCCGTGGAAGAACTCATCGCTTGCTTTCTGCTGGTTGGCGTTCAATTACGCACAGCATCAAGTATCCCACGATGGGAAGGTCAAGCTCAACGCACCTCGCAATCAACCCCGCCAGCATTGCCCATCGGCGCCGCCGCACCGTTGGCGGCCGGTGCACTGAACACCGGTGGCGGCGTAAACTGGATGCCCGGGTTGTTTGGCACGATCACCGGGGGAACAGAAAAATTCGGCGTAAAACCGAACTGGCCGGCGCTGAAATTCTGCGTACCACCGTTATTTTTCAGCGCGATCATACCGTCGAGCACTTGTGTGTACAAGCCGGGTGGGCGCTGGCCAGGGGCCGGACCGCCAGGCATCACCATCTCGGCAATAAAGGTGGTTCCACGGATGCCGATGGTGGCGCCTGGTGTTTTCATCGAAAATTTTTCCTTGTTGCGCTTGCCCAGCATGCCGGTGACCGAGCGCAGTCCGCCCTTGACCAGGTTGAACGAAGCCTGGTCCTGCTCCGGCTTGTCGGCGTCAAAGGCAAAGCCTTCGACCTTGAAGGTGGTCGAGGGCTTGAGCGTGATTTCGCTGTTGTCGATGAACTTGATCATCGCATAGGTGTTTTTTTCCGTGACCAGCGTATCGCCGCTTTCCACCTCGGAACGCTGCGACAGGATGCGTACGGCGCCGCCGGCTTTCTTGGCCAGCAGCGGGCCGCTCAGGTGGACCACGGTGCCGGCCACCTGCGCCGCCCAGCCGGCGCTGGCCAGGACCAGCAGGGAGACCAGCAACAGTGCCTGTAGTAACAAGCGCCGCGGCGCCATCGGGTAAGTGCGTGGTGACATAGTCGTTTTCCAGTTCCGGTCCAACATCGGGGCCAACATCAATAAGCCAGGCCAAGGCGCAGGTGCAGGCGGTTGGCGTCCTTGCGCGCGGTGGCGCCGGCGCGCAGCACATGGCCGTAGTCCAGTTGCAGGCTCACATAGGTGGACAGCAGCACGCGCGCGCCCAGGCCGGCGCTGGCCAGCGTGGTGCGTTCGAGTTCGCCGGGCAAGGCGCGGTTGCGGCGCACGTGGGCGCTGTCGTAAAACGCCAGCAGGCGGCAGTTCCAGCCGGCCGTCGCGCACAGATTGGGCGTGTAGGCTTCCAGGTTCAAGCTCACGCCCTTGTCGTTGGACACTTCGCGCTCGGCAAAGCCGCGCACCGAAGTGGCGCCGCCGGCGCCGAACTGCTCGCCGGGAATCAGCGCATCGCGCGTGTACTGGCCGTTGGCAATCGCACGCAGCAGCCAGTCCCTGGCTATGGCCTGAGTAGCGCTGGCGCCCAGGCGCAGCAAGGTGTAGTCGGCCGTGGCGCCAGTGCGCGCCAGCGTGAAGTCGGCCTGCGATCCGCGCGAGCCGCCGGCGATGTTGCGCACCAGCGTGGCCTGGCCGCCGGTCTCGCCGCC
>JBEVNE010000185.1:0-7506 GCA_040508275.1 Duganella sp. | reverse complement strand
GGTATATCACAAGCAATATCAGGAAGGCTTGACCGGCGTTACGCACCGCATCCTCAATACCGAGCGTGCGCCGAGCATCAATCCGGGCCTGGTCGGGAATTTCCCGCATCGTGACGCGTGCACCTACACCTACGACAGCTTCACCTGTGTAGTACCTGCCGGGAACTACTTCATGATGGGCGATAACCGTGACAACAGCCAGGACAGCCGCTACTGGGGCTTTGTTCCTGATGAAAACATCGTCGGCAAGGCATTTTTCGTATGGATGAACTTCGGTAATCTGCGTCGTATTGGCAGTATCCAATAAAGGTGCAGTTGCATAAACGGGGTACCTATAGACAAGGAGCAGCAATGCGCGCTGAAATGAGCTGCCTGCCGCGGCGACGGCAAACGGGTGTGACCCTGACCGGACTGATCGTGGTGCTTGCCGTGCTGGGCGTGATCGCCATGCTGGCGCTGAAAATCCTGCCCACCTACACCGAGTACCGCTCGGTGCGCAACGCCATCGTCGCCGCCAAGGCTGGCGGTGGCGATTCGCCGGCCGAGATACGCCGCCTGTTCAATGCCAACGCCACCGTCAATTACATTACGGCAATTGCCGGGCGCGACCTGGTGATCGAGCGCGACGGCGGCGAACTGCAAGTGAGCTTTGCTTACGAAAAGAAAATCCCGCTGGTCGGACCGGCCAGCCTGCTCCTGGAATACCAGGGCGCCACCGCCAAAACCGCGCCTGCGGCTGCGGCGGCCAAAACCGATTAAACCATACAGAAAAACGGACCAATGAATCTTCAGTTATTGCAAACTCGTCTAGGCTACACTTTTCAGGATGCCGGTCTGCTCCAGCAGGCGCTCACGCATCGTAGCCATAGCAGTGCGCATAACGAAAGGCTGGAGTTTCTCGGCGATTCCGTACTCAACTGCGTGGTGGCCTCGATCCTGTACGAGCGCTATGTGACCATCGACGAGGGCGACCTGTCGCGCCTGCGCGCCAACCTGGTCAAGCAGCAGTCGTTGTTTGAAATCGCTCAAAAGCTCGAACTGTCGCAGTTTTTGCGGCTGGGCGAGGGCGAGCTGAAATCGGGTGGTTTCCGCCGCCCATCGATTCTGGCCGACACGCTGGAAGCAATTCTTGGCGCGATTTTCCTCGACGGCGGCTTTGAGCCGGCGCGCAGCGCCATTCGCGCCTTTTACATTCCCATCCTCGACTCGGTCGATCCGCAAACCCTGGGCAAGGATGCCAAGACGCTGTTGCAGGAGTACCTGCAGAGCCGCAAGATGTCGCTGCCCCTGTACAGCGTGGTAGCCACCCATGGCGCCGCCCACAGCCAGGAATTCGAGATCGAATGCCAGATTCCCAAGCTGTCCATCCAGGTCTTTGGCCGTGGCGGCAGCCGCCGCGCAGGCGAGCAGGCCGCCGCCAAGCTGGCGCTGGAAGCCGCCCAGCAGGCCCTGGTAAAAACCCCGGCTGCAGCGCGCAAGGCCAGGCCGCGCGCCGCCCAGCTCAAGCTGGCCGGGATTGCCACAGTACAGTCCGATGACGACGCCGAAGACTACGCGCCAGCGCCGGCGTCATCGAAGCAGGCAGCAAACAAGTAATTCTTCGAGAAACGATCATGACTACCGAAACGACCCCCACCAACTTCCGTTGTGGCTATATTGCCATTGTCGGCCGCCCCAACGTTGGCAAGTCGACGCTGATGAATACCCTGATCGGCGCCAAGGTCAGCATTACCTCGCGCAAGGCGCAGACCACGCGCCACCGCATCACGGGCATCATGACCTATGACGACGCCCAGTTCATCTATGTCGATACCCCGGGCTTCCAGACGCGCCACTCCAACGCGCTGAACAAAACGCTCAACAAGACGGTCACCAACACGCTGATTTCGTCCGACCTGATCCTGTACGTGATCGAGGCCGGCACCTTTGGCCCGGCCGACCAGCAAGTGCTGGACCTGCTGCCGACCGAAGTGCCGGTGGTGCTGGTGATCAACAAAGCCGACCGTGTGAAAGACAAGGCCGTGTTGCTGCCGTTTGCCCAGCAGGTGGCGGCCAAGTTCAATTTTGCCGCCGTGGTGCCGGTCTCGGCCAAGCTGCGCTTCCAGCTGGAAGGGCTGCAAAACGAGATCAAGCGCTTCCTGCCGGAAAACGATCCGATCTTTGGCCCGGACGATATTACCGACCGCAGCGAAAAATTCCTGGCGTCGGAAATCGTCCGTGAAAAGCTGTTCCGCTTCGTTGGCGATGAACTGCCTTACACCAGCACGGTGCTGATCGAGAAATTCGAGCAGGAGGGCGACCTGCGGCGCGTGTTTGCCGCCATCCTGGTCGAGCGTGACACCCATAAATCGATGATCATCGGTAACAAGGGCGCGCGCCTGAAAGAAGTCTCGACCCAGGCGCGGCTGGACATGGAAAAACTGTTCGGCGGTCCCGTATACCTGGAAATCTGGGTCAAGGTCAAATCGGGATGGGCCGACAACGAGGCAGGCTTGCGCGCTTACGGCTACGAATAAACCCATGTCCACCGCCACGCCCGACGCCGTTGCCGCTGCTTCTACTGTTGCTGCTGCACCGGTACGGCGTGCGCGCTCCACAGCGCCGGCGCGCACGGTCGGCACCAAGGTGAACGGCCAGCCGGCGTTTGTGCTGCATAGTTTCCCGTACAAGGAAACCAGTCTCATCATCGATTTGTTCACGCGAGATTTTGGCCGCGTGGCCCTGATCGCCAAGGGCGCCAAGCGCCCGCATTCGCAGTTGCGCGGCGTGCTGCAAACCTTCCAGCCGCTGTCGTCGAGCTGGGTAGGCAAATCCGAACTGCGCACGCTGACCGACGCCGATTGGGTGGGCGGCATGCTGCCGCTGGAAAAAACCGCGCTGCTGTGCGGCTTTTATCTCAACGAACTGCTGGTCAAGCTGCTGGCGCGCGACGATCCCCATCCGGCGCTGTTCGATCACTATGTTTCTACGCTGAACCAGCTGGCGCACCAGGAACCGGCGCCCATCGTCTTGCGAAAATTCGAACGGGCCTTACTTAAGGAGACGGGGGTGGCGGCCGACCTGGCGCGCTGCACCGATACCCGCAGCGCCGTGCAGGCCGACCTGATCTACGTGGTGGACCCCGAGCGCGGTCCGCGCCCGCAGCGTGCCGCCGATCCGTGGCCGCGCGTGGCCGGCAAAACGCTGCTCGACATGGAGCGCGAAGATTACCAGGACGCGGCCACGCAGTCGCAGAGCAAGCAGCTGATGCGTTTTCTGGTGGCGCACCACCTCAACGGCGCACCGCTGAATACGCGCCAGATACTGCTCGACCTGGCGCAACTGTAGTATTGCCATATCTGTATTGCTATATCTGTATTGCTATATCTGTATTGCCATATTTGTATTGCCATAATGACCAACCTGAATGACGGTAGATAACGAATGAGCTTTTTGCAACCCTGCGGCACCATCATCGACCTGGGCGTGAATATCGACCACGTCGCCACGCTGCGCAATGCGCGCGGCACCGCCTATCCCGATCCGATCCGCGCCGCGCTGCTGGCCGAGCAGGCCGGCGCCGACTGCATTACCCTGCACCTGCGCGAAGACCGCCGCCACATCAAGGATGCCGACGTCATTGCGCTGGCGCCGCAGCTGCTCACGCGCATGAACCTGGAAGCGGCCGTCACCCAGGAAATGATCGACTTTGCCTGCCGCATCAAGCCGGCCGACGTTTGCCTGGTGCCTGAAAAGCGTACCGAAGTGACCACCGAAGGCGGCCTCGATGTGGCCGGCAATTTCAATGCCGTGCAGGCGGCAGTCAAGCAGTTGCAGGCCGAAGGCATCCGCGTCAGCCTGTTCATCGACGCCGACGAAGAGCAGATGAACGCCACCGTGGAAGCCGGCGCGCCGGTAATCGAATTGCACACTGGCCGCTATGCCGACACCGAAGGCGCCGAGCAGGCGCTTGAGCTCGAACGCATCGCGCGCGGTGTGCGCTACGGCGCCGGCAAGGGCTTGAAAGTGAATGCCGGCCACGGCCTGCATTACACCAATGTGCAGGCGATTGCGGCGATTCCCGATATCGCCGAATTGAACATCGGTCACGCCATCGTCGCCCACGCAGTGTTTGTCGGCTGGGAAAACGCCGTGCGTGAAATGAAGGCGATCATGGTGTCCACCCGGCTGGGGGCGCGGTGATCTACGGCATCGGCACCGATATCTGCAAGATCCCGCGCATCGAGGCAGCGCTGGCGCGCCATGGCGACCGCTTTGCCCAAAAAATCCTCGGGCCGCAGGAGATGGAAAAATACCTGGCGCGCAAGGCCAAACATCCGCTGCGCGGCCTGCGCTTTGTCGCCACGCGCTTTGCCGCCAAAGAGGCGTTTGCCAAGGCGATAGGCCTGGGCATCCGCATGCCGATGACCTGGCCGGCCGCGCAGATGCTCAATGCGCCGAGCGGCAAGCCGGTCATCGTGTGCAGCGGCGTGCTCAAGGAATTCATGGAGCAGAACCGCCTGACGGCGCAGGTGACGGTCAGCGACGAGGCCGAGTATGCGGTGGCGTTTGTCATCGTCGAACAGGCGCCCTGAAACGAAGCAGCGAGACAGTCATGAGCGAATCCCAAGGCGTCCCACAGCCGCGTGACCAGGTGCTGGCCACGGTGGCCAAGCTGCCCAACCTGCCGGGCGTGTACCGTTACTTCGACGCCGAAGACAAGGTACTGTATGTGGGCAAGGCGCGCGACCTGAAAAAGCGCGTGTCGAGCTACTTCCAGAAAAACCTGGCCAGTCCGCGCATCGCCATGATGGTCGAGCGCATCGCGCGCCTGGAAACCACGGTCACGCACAGCGAGGCCGAAGCGCTGATCCTCGAGAACAACCTGATCAAGGCGCTCAGTCCGCGCTTTAACATCCTGTTCCGCGACGATAAATCGTATCCCTACCTGAAGATCACCGGTGGCGAGGCGCCGCGCATGGTGTATTACCGCGGCGCGGTGGACAAGAAGAACCAGTATTTCGGACCTTTCCCGAGCTCGTGGGCGGTTAAGGAGTCGATGCAGATCCTGCAGAAGGTGTTCCAGATCCGCACCTGCGAGGAGAGCGTGTACGCCAACCGCACGCGCCCCTGCCTGCTGCACCAGATCGGCCGCTGCAGCGCGCCCTGCGTCGATCTGATCAGCAAGGACGACTACCAGCTCGACGTGAACAACGCCGCGCGCTTCCTGCGTGGGCGCCAGAGCGAAGTGCTGGAAGACCTGGAAAAGAAAATGCACGGCTATGCCGCTGAACTCAAGTTTGAGCAGGCGGCAGCGGTACGCAATCAGATCCAGTCGCTGTCTCGCGTGCTGCACCAGCAAAGCATGGAAACCACGGGCGACGCCGACGTCGATATCATCGCCGTGCTGGTACAGGGTGGCCGCGCCTGCGTCAACCTGGCGATGGTGCGCGGTGGCCGCCACCTGGGCGACCGCGCTTATTTCCCCACCCATGTCAGCGACGCCGAAGCGATTGCCGAAGAGTCGATTGAGGTCGAGGTGCTGGCCGCCTTCCTGGCGCAGCACTATGCCGACAAATTCATTCCCGGCACGCTGATCCTGAATATTGAATTCAATCACCCGGCCCTGATCCAGGCCTTGCAGGAGCAGTGCGGCCACCGCATCAACCTGATCTTCCAGCCGCAGGACCAGCGCCGCAAATGGCTGGAACTGGCCCACAAGGGCGCCGAGATTTCGCTGGCGCGGCTGTTGTCGGAGCAGGGCTCGCAGCAGTCGCGCACGCGCGCGCTGGTAGAAGCGCTGTCGCTGACGCCCGACGATATCGACACCCTGCGCGTGGAATGTTTCGACATCAGCCATACCCAGGGCGAAGCGACGCAGGCTTCGTGCGTGGTGTTTCATCATCACGCCATGCAGAACGGCGAATACCGCCGCTACAACATCAACGACATCACGCCTGGCGACGATTACGCCGCCATGCGCCAGGTGCTGTACCGCCGCTATGAAAAAGTCGCCAACGGCGACGGCGTGATGCCGGACGTGGTGTTGATCGACGGCGGCAAGGGGCAAATCGAAATGGCGCGCCAGGTGTTTGCCGAACTGGGGCTCGATATCAGCCTGATCGTCGGCGTGGCCAAGGGGGAAGGGCGCCGCGTGGGCCTGGAAACGTTGATGTTTGTCGATGGCCGCGCGCCGCAGGAGCTGGGCAAGGAGTCGGCGGCGCTGATGCTGGTGGCGCAGATCCGCGACGAGGCGCACCGCTTTGCGATTACCGGCATGCGCGCCAAGCGCGCCAAAACGCGCCAGACTTCGCGCCTGGAAGAGATCGAAGGCATCGGCGCCAAGCGCCGCCAGCGCCTGTTGGCGCGCTTTGGCGGCTTGCGCGGCGTGGTCAACGCCAGCGTGGAAGACCTGAAACAGGTGGAAGGCATATCGAACGCGCTGGCTGAGGAAATTTACCGCCAGCTGCACTGAGTTCGGCCATGTCGGAGCGCTAGCCGCCTAACGTGCTGGTTTAATGTACGGCGGCAAGGTAGACTAGCGGCGCGTTTCCAAAATTCTCACGGCCCTACCTTTTTTACCAAGTTTATGCCTGTCTATGCCTTTTAATATCCCGATTCTGTTGACCTGGTTGCGCGTGGCGCTGATTCCGCTGGTAGTCGGCGTGTACTACCTGCCGACCTCGATGCTGCCGGTCGCCGACCAGAATCTGGCCGCGACGCTGGTATTCATCATAGCCGCCGTCACCGACTGGTTCGACGGCTTTCTGGCGCGCCGCTGGAACCAGACTTCGGCCTTTGGCGCCTTTCTCGACCCAGTAGCCGACAAGCTGATGGTGGCAGGCGCCCTGATCGTGCTGGTGCAACTGGACCGCGCCAACGCCGTACTGTCCTTCATCATCATCGGCCGCGAAATCGCCATTTCCGCGCTGCGCGAATGGATGGCGCAAATCGGCGCCTCGAAATCGGTGGCGGTCAGCTCGCTGGGCAAGATCAAGACCACCGCGCAGATGGCCGCCATTCCACTGCTGCTGTATCACGACGTGCTGGGAGGCGCCATCGACTCGCAATTCTGGGGCGCGCGCCTGCTGGAAATCGCTGCGGTGCTGACGGTCTGGTCGATGTTCTATTACCTGCGCCTGGCCTGGCCGCTGATCAAGGAAAAGGCTGGTCATCTGTGAGCCAGGGAAAACCGGGTAAATCTTTTTCGCCCAGCCCGGTTTGACCATTGACAGCCTGCCCAGATACTCTATAATGCTGGCCTGTTGTTGATGACGACGACGCGGGAGTAGCTCAGTTGGTAGAGCGCAACCTTGCCAAGGTTGAGGTCGAGAGTTCGAGACTCTTCTCCCGCTCCAGTTTTTTTCGGAAGGCTGGATTGGCGCAGTAAATAGTTAGTTTGCAAGTCACTCCAATGCGGGAGTAGCTCAGTTGGTAGAGCGCAACCTTGCCAAGGTTGAGGTCGAGAGTTCGAGACTCTTCTCCCGCTCCAGTTTTATCCCTCCCCCTATTCGATCAAATCAGCGC
>JBEVNE010000126.1:0-4012 GCA_040508275.1 Duganella sp. | reverse complement strand
GCGAAGGAAACCGTGATCCAGCCATCTTTCTTTTTATTACGTGCAAAAAAAACCATGCCGGCAATCTACCTGGTGGGTGCTAGTTAGTTGATTATATTCAAGTTTCAGGCCGGCTTCGCCAAATTTCACATTCATGCCGTAAAAATACACATTTTTCCTTACAGCTTGTTTCTTTAAAGCTGCGAACTGATCACGCGCTGAACGTATTCGGGACTGTTGGTCGGTCCAGGGCAAGCCACGCCGGGCGGCCCATTGCAGGCAGTCGAGGTAATGACAAAATGGCCGGCGCTGGCATCCACGGGATTGTTGGGGCCAAATCCTGCCGACGGTGCGGTGCAGCTCACGGTGACGGTGAATGCCGACAGCGTGGTGCCGGCCGGCATGGCAAATGTGAAGTTCGCCGGGCAGTTCAGCCCCGCCCCTTGCAACTGGGTAAACAGCGCCCACTCCATGCCCGCCCTGGCGGCCTGGTAGGCGCGTGCGCCCTGTTCGTCCTGCACGGCCGCCGTTTTCTGCGACGTGGTCAGCGACACCACGGCCACACCGAGCCCGGCCAGCACCAGCAGCAGGAAGATGGCCGTGACCAGCGCCACTCCGGACGATCGACGATGCATGGCGTTTCTCATGGCATGTTGTTGACGTTGATTTGATGGGTCAGGCTGACCGTTTCCAGTCCGCCATCGGGCCGCATACGCCCGAGCGTCAGGTTCAGGCCGACCAGCGCGGTCTGGCGGTTGGCATTGGTCCCCATGGTGAAGTTGCAGCTCACGACATTATCGGCCAACAATGCACCGGCATTCGCTGCCGGCGTCGAAGCGACGGTGCTGAAGGTGGCGGCGACCGACCGCGTGAGCGTACCTGTGCCATTGACATTGCCGGCGCAGCGGAAAATCACCGGCAGTTGGACGACCTGAAAGCGTTGCTCCGGCGAGGTGTTCGGTGAACGTCCAGCCCGGAACGGCTCGGCAAACGGGTTGGCCCAGGGCGATATGGGGTTGGCTGCATCGCTCTCGGCACGCAGAATATTGGCGTAAGCAATGTTGAGGAAGTTCTGCCCGTTTTGCAGCACAGTGTTTACAGCGGTCACCTGCGCCAGGTTGCTGGCGGCATAGGCATCGGCATCCTGGAAACCGGGGCCGAGGTTGTAGATGGCGATATAGCTGCGCACGCCGGCAGGAAACGGTGTACCCGCCATGGCGCCGGCGACACTGAAGGTCTGCGCGTTGGCAGCAGTAAAACTGAGCGGCGTACCGTTGTTCGGCGCATCTTCGACCGACAGATAGCGGCCACCGCCCGAGGTCGGGATGAATTCCAGGAATTGCACGCCGCCGGCCGTGGTCAGCCGCATGCTGTTGGGCAGCGAGGCGCGCAGCTCGCGCGCCATGCGCCGCAGCGCCAGGTCGGCTGCGTCGCTGAGTTCAGCGCGGGCGGCGCTGTCGATGTAATTGCGTACCGGCCGGTTGATGAACAGCACCATGGTGCCGGCCAGGATGGCGGTCAGCACGATGGCGACGATGGCCTCGACCAGGGTGAATCCCTGCTGGCGCCGGTTGGAGACGTTTGCGCGCATCATGGCAGCACCTCCGGTGCGTAGCGCGTGCGGTAGCCATCGAGCTGGACGACATCATTCGGTGCCGTTCCGTACCGGGTGATGATGGTGATCTGTAAGGCGTTGACATTGGCGGCGGTTGACAGGATCGCCAGGTTGGCCGGCCCCAGAGCGCGCGCGGCCGTGTTCAGGTAATTGAGCGTGACCGTGGAGGTGATCGCCCCCAGCGTGCTAACGCCTGCCGCATTGGCGCCCAGCGCCAGGCCATTGATGTCGGTATCGATGCCAATAACGGCAAACGTGCGCTCCGCCGCACCGGCAACGTTGGCATAGTCGGCGACATTGCCATAAGGACGGGTAGCACCAGCCACCCTCGCGCCCACCACCATCGGCGCGACGGTGCAGTTGTTTTGCTGCGTGGCCGTGTCGGCAGCGGGATCATTGGCAGCACAGAACGTGAAGCGCGCCTGCTGCACTTCTTCCATCAGCGCTTCGGCGATCATCATCGCCTGCTTGCGGCGCAATGGATCGGCGCTGCTGGTGGCGCCGAGGTTGAGCAGGCCGATCACGCCGGCGGCTGCCACACCCATGATGACCATGAAAATGATCAGTTCGACGATGGTCACGCCGCTGGCGCGCGAAGGATGGCTAGAAGACATAGCCGGTCACCTGCGCCACGGTCACGGTATAGACCTGGTTACCGCTGGTAAAAGTGATCGGCAGTGCGGTGAAGGTCGAAGCCCCGCCCACCGCGTCGGTGCTGTTGAACGGCCGGCCCTGGGCGTCAAAAAAGAAAAAACCGTTGGCTGCCATTTCGGCACGTGCCGGAGTGGTGTTGACGGCTATGGAGGTGGGCTTGCCCAGGCATGCCCAGTTGGCGACATACGCGCTGCCGGCCACGCAAAAGGCGCGACTTTCGGCGCTGCCGTTGTTGCTGCCGCCCGGCGCCTGGGCACGAGCATTGGCATTGGCGCAGGCGGCGCCAGCGTCGAAACAGACGGCAAATCCGGTGGGAGTCGAACGCACAAAGACCGGGCGGTTTTGCGCGATGGCCAGCTTCTGAGCGTAGCGTATCAGCCCTGCGGCCTGGTCGGCGTAAGCGCGCGCCTCGAAGGTACGCTGATCGAAAAACCGGCTGACGCCGACAGCGGCCAGGATGCCCATCAGCACCATCACCATGATCAGTTCGACCATGGTGAAGCCATTGCAGCGAGACACCCGGGCAGTGCTATCCGGGTGCCGGCCATCACACGCTTGCGCTACAACGCCCATGGCCAGCACCTGCTCCCGATATCAGCAACCGTTGGTGGTCGCGGCAATCGTTGGTGGAAGATTAACGCCAGCAGATTGCGTGTAGAGGACAAAGCAGGTAAGACCGGCAGGAGTACCGGTTATGCCCGCAGGAATGACCGCGAAACTGTTGGCGTCGGTAGCGGGCGAGTTGGCGGTGGCCGCCGTGCTTGGCGCTACATAAGTGTAGTCAGCGGCAACCAGTCCGGCGGCGGTGAAGGTGGTCAGCGCAGCCGAAGGATAGCCATTGGTCAGCGCGACGGTGACACCTTCCATGACGACGTTATTAACAGCTGTACCGGCGGCGACCAAAAATTGTCCACGCGCCATAGCGGAAACAGAAGCAAGCGAGCCGCGTACTGCATTCAAAGAAGCAGTCCTGGCGTTGCCGCCCAGATTGGCCATTCGCGGCAACGCCGTCGCCGCCAGAATACCGAGAATCACGATCACCACGATCAACTCGATCAGCGTAAAACCCGACTGGCCACCCTGGGCGCGGGCGCCCGACATCGACTGCTTATTCATAACACTTCTCCAATTGAGCTGATATTTCCGCAACACCAAAATTATTGAACACGTGCAACGATTTTACCTTGAAAATTAATAGTTTCGCTCGGGCATCTAAAAGAATTGCCGCTATATTTAACAAACAGCCACACCTTGCCGTTGTTTCGCCGACACAAAGTGATACAAGATGCAGATATTGCTATTTGCGCAATGAGGCCTTGCCCAGGTCCCAGATCGGCAGGAAGATTCCCAGCGCCAGCACCAGCACCATAATCCCGAGAAACACGATCAGAATCGGCTCGATCTGCGCCGACAGGGTTTTCAGCTCGTAATCGACCTCGCGCTCGTACATCTGCGCCACTTCGTCCATCAGATCGTCGATCGAACCGCTCTCCTCGCCCACCGCAATCATTTGCAGCACCACGGGCGTGAATACGCCGGCCGCCGCCGCTGTGCGCAAGATGCTCTCGCCGCGCTCGACGCCGTCGCGCATCTGCTCCACGCGCGAGGCCAGCCAGGCGTTGTCCACCGTCTGCGACACCACCGTCAGCGCCTGCACGATCGGCACGCCGCTGCGGCTCGACAGGGCGAAACTGCGGGCAAAGCGCGCCAGCGTGGCTTTCAGGATGATCTTGCCGGCCACCGGAATGCGCAGCTTGAGCTGGT
>JBEVNE010000112.1:0-26026 GCA_040508275.1 Duganella sp. | reverse complement strand
GCAGAAAACAGTCTACTACATTTACTACTACTTACAAGCACCAGCGTTGGCAACACTGGCGTCCCCACGGGGATTCGAACCCCGGTACTCACCGTGAAAGGGTGATGTCCTAGGCCTCTAGACGATGGGGACCATGGAACTTCCGATTACTATGCGTTCTGCGCTGTTGGTGGAGGTAAGCGGGATCGAACCGCTGACCTCTTGCATGCCATGCAAGCGCTCTCCCAGCTGAGCTATACCCCCCTGGCGCAGAGAACAACACTACTTTACTACTACCAGCCTTGGCGAAGCTGGCGTCCCCACGGGGATTCGAACCCCGGTACTCACCGTGAAAGGGTGATGTCCTAGGCCTCTAGACGATGGGGACCCGAACTACAACACACTTACTACCGTACTACTTTTTTACGACATTCTCTGCAAAACTGGTGGAGGTAAGCGGGATCGAACCGCTGACCTCTTGCATGCCATGCAAGCGCTCTCCCAGCTGAGCTATACCCCCGTTTGCGCGAGAGACAAGAGTATAGCAGAGGCGGCGGAATATGCAAATACCATTTCGCAACTTTGCCTCTGCTTTATAGGGTGCTTCGAGAACCGTGGCGAGCGGCTCGATATCGTATCGAGTAGCGGAGGCGTACGGAGGTATGCTGAGCAACGGAGATACGAGAGCGGGCTGCGCAGTAGGTTATCGAGGCGCCCTATAATTAAAGGAACTTCGCCAGGCGTGCCACAACCACTTCGCGGCCGAAGATTTCCAGCACCGCATCGATTGCCGGCGTCTGCAGTTGGCCCGTAATAAACAGGCGCAGCGGCATGGCGATCTGTGGCATCTTGAGGCTGTTCGCGGCCAGCACTTCCTTGATCATGGCGGCCAGCGCTGCCTTGTTCCATTGCACGGTCTGGCAACGCTCGGCAAATTGCGCCAGCGCCGGCTTGACGGCGTCGGTCACGTGCTGGGTCAGCAGTGCAGCATCCGGTTGCGGTTCGCGGTAGAACAGCATGGCGGCGTCGGCGAGTTCATTAACAGTATTGGTGCGCTCCTTGAACAGCGCCAGCACCAGCGGCAGCGCTGGTGCGCCGTCGAACACGGCACCCGCTTCCAGCATGCGCGGCTGCGCCAGGGCAGCCAGGCGCTCGTTGTCAGCCTGCTTGATATAGTGGTTGTTGAGCCAGTTGAGTTTTTCGATATTGAACTGCGCCGCCGAATTGGACAGGTGGCTGCCGTCGAACCAGGCAATCATCTGCTCCATCGAAAACACTTCTTCGTCGCCATGGCTCCAGCCCAGGCGTGCCAGGTAGTTCAGAATCGCTTCCGGCAGATAGCCCTGCGCCGGATATTGCATGACGTTGACGGCGTCCTTACGCTTGGACATCTTGGCACCGTCCGAACCCAGGATCATCGGCAGGTGGCCGTACTCCGGCAGCGCGGCGCCGATGGCGCGCAGGATGTTGATCTGGCGCGGCGTATTGTTCACGTGGTCGTCACCGCGCAGCACATGGGTGATTTCCATATCGAGGTCGTCGATGGCCACGCAGAAGTTATAGGTCGGCGTGCCGTCCGGGCGGGCGATCACCAGATCGTCCAGCTCCTTGTTGCCGATGGTGATAGGACCTTTGACGAAATCGTTCCACGTCACTTCGCCGTCGAGCGGGTTTTTAAAGCGCAGCACCGGCTTGCGGCCTTCCGGAATGGCAGGCAGCGTCTTGCCCGCTTCCGGGCGCCATGTGCCGTCGTAGCGCGGCTTTTCGCCGGCGGCCGTGGCGCGCTCGCGCATGGCCTGCACTTCCTCGGGCGACGAATAGCACTGGTAGGCAGTACCGGCGGCCAGCATTTGCGCCAGTACTTCGCGGTAGCGGTCCATGCGCTGCATCTGATAGAACGGACCTTCATCGTGACCCAGGCCCAGCCACTCCATGCCTTCGATAATGGCTTGCACGGCTTCCGGCGTGGAGCGCTCCAGATCGGTGTCTTCAATGCGCAGCACGAAGGTGCCGCCAAAGTGACGGGCAAACGCCCACGAATACAGCGCCGTGCGGGCGCCGCCCAGGTGAAGGTAGCCGGTTGGGCTGGGAGCAAAACGGGTACGGACTGGCTTGGCTGGTGCGTTGGTCATCGGTGTGGAAAGCTTATATATAAAGAGGCGTATTTTACCGCGTTGGCGCAGCCGCGCCGAAGTTGCTTGACTTCCTGGTCACCACAGTCGAGTACACACTGCACTACAGAGTGCTCTATGAGGCCACCATGATTACCCGCGAACAGGTGCAGCAAATGCTGGTGAGCACTGCCCCTGCGCGGCCTGCCGGGCGTGTGACGCCAGCCTATCCATGCGCTGCTGCATCCGTACAATGTTGCGCTGCATACGCGCCTCGTCGAGCAGCAACGCCGAGGGCGCCGGTTGCTGGGCCTGAAGGTGGCGGGCTTTTGGCCGGGCAACCGCGCGCCAGGGTTCCGGTATCAGTCGTTCTTGATCACGATACTAGGGAACTTGCTGCTCAAGTCCTTGGCTTTTTCCGCCACCTGCACGGCCACCTTGCGGGCGATCTCTTTGTAGATGACGGCCACCGGGCCGTCCGGGTCGGCCACCACGGTCGGTTTGCCGGAATCGGCCTGTTCGCGGATCGCCATGGTCAGCGGCAGCGCGCCAAGGAAATCGACATTGAAGTCCGCGCACATCTTGGCGCCGCCACCGGCGCCAAAGATTTCTTCCGCGTGGCCGCAGTTCGAGCAGATATGGGTGCTCATGTTTTCCACGATGCCGAGGATCGGAATGCCGACCTTTTCGAACATTTTCAAACCCTTGCGGGCATCTAACAGGGCGATGTCCTGCGGCGTGGTGACGATCACGGCGCCGGTGACCGGCACTTTTTGCGACAAGGTCAGCTGAATGTCGCCGGTGCCGGGCGGCATATCGACGATCAGGTAATCGAGGTCCTTCCAGTTGGTTTGCTCCAGCAACTGCTGCAGCGCCTGGGTAACCATGGGGCCGCGCCATACCATCGGTTCGTCCGGATCGATCAAAAAGCCGATCGACGACACCTGCACGTCGTAGTTTTCCAGCGGCTCCATGGTTTTTCCGTCCAGGGTTTCCGGCCGGCGGCCCGCTACGCCCAGCATCGTCGGCTGCGATGGGCCATAGATATCTGCGTCGAGCAGGCCAACTGCTGCACCTTCGGCGGCCAGCGCCAGCGCCAGGTTGACGGCGGTGGTCGATTTGCCCACGCCGCCCTTGCCAGAGGCGACGGCAATGATGTTTTTAACATTGGGCATCAGCTTGAGGCCGCGCTGCACCGTGTGCGAAATGATTTTCGACGATACGCCGACGCTGGCTGTGCCCGCGCCAGGCAGTGCCTCGAGGGCGCTGCTCACACTGCTGCGGATGGCGTCGAACTGGCTTACTGCCGGATAGCCGAGTTCAATATCAAGCGAAATAGTGCCGCCTTCGACCTTGAGGTTCTTCACGGCCTTGCCGGAGACGTAATCTTTGCCGGTATTCGGATCGATGATCTGCGCCAGCGCCGCTTTGACTTGTTCTACTGTGATGCTCATAAGGGACTCCGTGAAATAGGCGTCCATTCTAGCGCATCGGGCCTGAAATGCCGGGTGCCAGCGGCGTCCGCGTGCCGCCGCGCCCGAAGCGCTGGTAAAATGCTCCTTTTCCACCCACAAAGTGCATCAACCATGACCCGCAAGCTGTTTGTCACCACCGCCCTGCCCTACGCAAATGCCGCTTTCCATATTGGCCACATGATGGAGTACATCCAGGCCGACATCTGGGTACGGTTCCAGCGAATGCAGCAGGACGACGGCCAGCCGCGCACGGTGCACTTTGTCGGCGCCGACGATACCCATGGCACGCCGATCATGATCGCCGCCGAAAAGGAAGGCATCACGCCGCAGGAATTCGTCGCCAAGATCGCCGCCGGCCGCGCCCAGTACCTGGACGGCTTCCATATCGCTTTTGATAACTGGTACTCCACCGATTCGCCGGAAAACGTCGATCTGTCGCAAAGCATCTACCGCAAGCTGCGCGACGCCGGCCTGATTCAGACCAAGATCGTGCCGCGCTTCTACGACCCGGTCAAAGGCATGTTCCTGGCCGACCGCAACATCAAGGGCGAGTGCCCGACCTGCCACGCCAAGGACCAGTACGGCGACAACTGCGAAGTGTGCGGCGCCGCCTACCAGCCCACTGAACTGATCAACCCGTTCTCGGTGTTTACCAACGCCACGCCAGTGCTCAAGGATTCGGAACAGTATTTCTTCAAGCTGTCCGACCCGCGCTGCTACCAGTTCCTCAAGGACTGGCTCAACACGCCGGGCCGTCTGCAGCCCGAAATGGTCAACAAGGTCAGCGAGTGGCTGGGCGAATCCGGTGAAAAACTGGCCGACTGGGATATCTCGCGCGATGCGCCCTACTTCGGCATCCCGATTCCCGATGCACCGGGCAAGTTCTTCTACGTCTGGCTCGATGCGCCGGTCGGCTACCTGGCCAGCCTGAAAAACTATTGCGACAAACAGGGCATCGACTTCAACGCGCTGCTGAACGACCCGGCCACCGAACAGATCCACTTCATCGGCAAGGATATCGTGTCGTTCCACCTGCTGTTCTGGCCAGCGATGCTCAAGTTCGCCGGTCATCCCGTCATCGACAAGCTCAAGGTCAATGTGCACGGCCACCTGACCGTCAACAACGAAAAAATGTCGAAGTCGCGCGGCACCGGCATTTCGCCGCTGCGCTACCTGAACCTGGGCATGAACCCGGAATGGCTGCGCTACTACATCGCCTTCAAGCTCAACTCGAAGGTGGAAGACCTGGACTTCACCGGTGAAGACTTCGTCGCCCGCGTGAACAGCGATTTGATCGGCAAGTTCGTCAACATCGCCAGCCGCTGCGCCGGTTTCATCGCCAAAAAATTCGACGGCAAGCTGGCTTCGTCGCTGTCGGCCGGCGCCCAGGAATGGATCAGGCGTGCGCTGGTCACGCCCGAAGGCGTGGAACGCCAGGCCAATATCGGCGCCAACTTCGACGCCCGCGAGTATGGCAAGGCGCTGCGTGAAATCATGGAAATCGCCGACATCACCAACCAGTATGTCGATGAAAACAAGCCGTGGATCCTCGCCAAGGACGAAGCCAGGCTGGCCGAGCTGCACGACGTCTGCACCACCGCACTGATCCTGTTCCGCCAGCTGACCATCCTGCTCTCGCCGGTGTTGCCGGGTGTGGCCGCCAATGTGTCCACCTTCCTCAACGACCAGCAGCTGACCTGGCTTGACACCGATGTCGCCAGCGGCGCCGTGTCGCAGTCCATGCTCGGCCGTACCATCGGCGCCTACACCCATTTGATGACGCGGGTGGACGCCAAGATGATCGAAGACCTGTTCGATGCACCGGCCCAGCAGGCGGCTGCCGCTGCAGCGCCAGCGGAAAAACCGGCGAAACAGGCCAAGCAAGCGAAGGCAGAACTGGCGCCGGCCGCCGCAGCCACGCCCATGCCGGAAGGCGTGGAAGAACTGGCGCCGCAGATCAGCATCGACGATTTCGTCAAGATCGATCTGCGCGTGGCGAAAATCGTCAACTGCGAACATGTCGATGGTTCCGACAAGCTGCTGCGCCTCACGCTCGACGTCGGCGAAGGGCGGTTGCGCAATGTCTTCTCGGGCATCAAGTCGATGTATCAACCGGAAGACCTGGTCGGCAAACTGACGGTGATGGTCGCCAATCTGGCGCCGCGCAAGATGAAGTTTGGCGTGTCCGAAGGCATGGTGCTGGCCGCATCGGCAGCCGACGAAAAAGCCAAACCAGGCATCTACATCCTCAATCCATGGCCGGGCGCAGAGCCAGGCATGCGCATCCGCTAAGCGTCGCCCGCCCCACTTCCCGCCATCACCACCGCCGCCACCGCTGACCCTCAGCGCGCTGACGGCGGCCTTGCCCGACTTTCCCCCATGCCCTGCTCCGACTGCGCAGCGGGACTGGCTCCTACGCCTCGCCACCAGCCGCGATGAAACAATGAGCGCTCCTGACCGCATGGCCGTGGCGTTATGGACGGCATCACCGGAGCATATCGGTCACGCTTTAACGATCAGTTCGCCTTATGCCATAAGGCTTGCTTTGCCAGCCACTTCTTGCAGGAACACCAGAACTCGACATTCGTCACACACGCAACAGTAGAAATACGAGGGGGACTTGAATGAATATTTTCTTGAATTAATATTTCCTTCGGCCACAAAGTTTGGCTGCGGCAGTACCCCACTTTCTATAACGGAGACTCATCATGACTTCCCCCCTCCAGCGCCTGCTGTTGCGCGCGCTCGCCTGTATACTTCTATGCTGGTCCTGGCCAGCATTCGCCGCCACGCCTGGTCCGGGCAAGTGGAGTGCACAACAAACCTGGGCTGCCGACAGCGTCAACGGCGGCAACCTGACCGGCTTCTTCTACTGGCCCTCGTCCGAACCGACGCTGGCCGGCAAGCGCGCACTGGTGCTGGTGCTGCACGGCTGCCAGCAAACCGCTTCCGGCGACGTCATCAATAACACCGACGGCGGCTACAACTGGGCCGCCATGGGCGACAAGTACGGCGCGGTCATCCTGGCCCCCAACGCCACCGGCAACGTCTACTACAACCACTGCTGGGACTATGCCAACACCAGTCATACCCGCAGCGGTGGCGGCCACGACGCCATCCTGCTCGATCTGGTGAACCGCTTCATCAAGGATCCGCAATACGCGATCGACCCCAACCAGGTGTACGTGACCGGCCTGTCATCGGGTGGCGGCCAGACCATGGTCATGGCTTGCCTGGCGCCCGATGTGTTTGCCGGCGCCGGCATCAATGCCGGTCCGCCGCTGGGCACCACCACCTTGCAGATCGGCTCGGTGCCGCAAGGCTTTACGGCCAGCACGGCGGCCAGCCGCTGCAAGGCGATTGCCGGCAGTAATGCCAGCAAGTTCAGCACGCAGATCGCCGGCGCCATCTGGGGCACCGCCGACTACACGGTGGCGCAAGCCTACGGACCGCTCGACACCGCTGCGATGCGGCTGGTGTATGGCGGCCAGTTCACCCAGGGCGCCGCAGAAACCATTCCCGGCGGCGGCACCAACATCCCCTACCTGGACAGCAACCGCAAGGTGCGCACCCACGAAATCACCGTGGCCGGCATGGGCCACGCATGGCCGGCAGGCCCTGGCGGTCAGAACGGCCATTATGTTGACGCCACCAAGGTCAACTATCCTGCCTTCGTGATGGATTTCTGGTACAAGAACAACCTGCGCCTGAACACCAGTACCGGTCCCGAAATCAAGTCCTGCTCGGCAGCGGCAATCAGCGCCACCAGCGCCACGGTCAGCGCTTCGGCCAGCGGCAATGTGACCAGCTACCGCGTGGTGCTCAACGGCCCGACGGCGATTGACGATGCAGCGGCCGGCAGCGGCGCCAGCTTCAGCAAGACCTATAACCTGGCGGCCGGCTATTACAGCGGCACGGTCACCGCCACCGATGCCGAGGGCCTGACCTCGGCACAGTGCAGCGTCGCCCAGTTTTTGGTCGGTAACGAACCAGCGCTGACGCCACCGACCGGCCTTGCCGCTGGCGCGCCGTCCAGCACCTCGGTGCCGATTACCTGGAACGCCGCTGGCGGCGCCACCGGTTACCACGTCTACGTCAACGGCGCCCGCGTCACCTCCGCTCCGCTGACCACCACCAGCTACACGGTAACCGGCCTCACACCCAACACCAGCTACAGCATCGCCGTATCGTCGGTAGGTTCTGCCGGCGAAAGCGCGCTGTCGTCGCCGGTGTCGGTCACCACCAGCGGTGGCGGTAACGGCTGGATCTGCAGCACCACCACTTCGAGCAACTACGCCCACGTGGCGGCAGGCCGCGCCTACAGCAAGTATGGCCTGGCCTACGCCAAGGGTTCCAACGATTTTCTGGGGCTGAGCGCGATCTTCTTCGTCACCACCTTGGCACAGACGGCCGAAGGCAATTACGAGCTCGGTAACTGCCCATAAATAAAGCGTCCATGCTTGAGACCCGCTGCCGTCCCGCGATCAACGTCGCCGGACGGCAGTGTCGTTTAAAAGATATGACGGATGCCGAGATTGAGCGCGCGGTTGCCGCTGCCGCCCTCGATGGCGCTGCCCGCCGTGTAGCCTGCACCGTTGCGGTTGCGAATCCAGGCATACACTGCATACAGGTCGGTACGTTTCGACAGCGCGTAACGGTAGCCGCCGGCAAACTGCTGCGCATCCTGGTCGAACGCTGTCCTGTCATTCTTGCGGATATACGACACCAGCCAGGTGCCGGCGCCCTGCGGCACGGTGAGCCCCAGCAGCAGCACGTCGCTGTCGGTGCTCGGCACCGGCGCCCGCACATAGCCGAACGGATTGTTCAGATTGCGCGGCAGTGCGCTGTTGAGCCCCTTGTCCACCCCGTAAGCCAGGTGCGCCTTGAACGCGCCGGCGTCGTACAGCGCCGTCAGTACGGTATTCCGGGCGCTGCTGGTGTTGCGCACGGTGGCGCTGTCGTTGTCGCGGTGATGATGCGCCAGGCGCAGCGTCAGCGCACCGCTGGCATAGCCGAGCGCCCCACCCAGCTGGCGGCCGGCAGCGCTGTCGCCGGCCACTTCGCCGGCTCCATAGACCAGCTCGGCATTCAGGCCATGGACCACCGGCGAGCTGTATTTGAGCGAGTTATCCATGCGGCTGGCGGCATTACCTGTCGCCATCATCAGATTCTTGGTATCGCCTGCCGTGCCGGAATTGAACGGGTCCACCGTGGCAATCGCCATGTACTGCGGGGTGTACTGGCGCCCCACGGTCAGCGTGCCGCCCGCCGTTTGCAGGCCGACATAGGCCTGGCGCCCAAACAGCAGGCCGCCCTGACCCAGCGCGCCGGTATCGGACTGGAAGCCGTTTTCCAGTAAAAATATCGCTGCCATGCCGCCGCCCAGATCTTCGCGGCCCTTGAAGCCAAGGCGCGAGCCAGCCTCCACGCCGCTGGTCAGCTTGACGGTATTGGCGCTGCCACCGCTTTCGCGCACCAGCCCCATATCGACCAGGCCGTACAGCGTAACGTTGGACTGCGCCGCCGCTGTGCCGCTGGCGGCCAGCGCCCCCACGGCAAGGGCATAAAGTGTCTTTTTCATGTTCTTATCGCTCACTTTGATTGTTGATTTATTGTTGATCTGCTTTTTTCAGTCCAAAGCCGCCACCGCCCGGCGTCTCGATGGCAAACACGTCGCCGGCCTGCATGTCGGCGGTATGGGTAGCGCCAAAACGCTCGACCGCGCCGTCGTGGCGCTCCACCCAGTTACGACCGAGCGCACCGGCCGCGCCGCCCTCCAGCCCGAACGGTGCAATGCGGCGATGACCGGCAAGGATATTGGCCGTCATCGCCTCCAGGAAGCGGATGCGGCGCAGCGCGCCATCGCCACCCTGCTGCGCGCCTTCGCCGCCGCTGCCGCGCAGAATCGCGTGGGTTTCCACCAGCACCGGGAAGCGCCATTCGAGCACTTCGGGATCGGTCATGCGCGAATTGGTCATATGGGTCTGCACCGCCGCCGTGCCATTGAAACCGGGGCCGGCGCCGGAGCCGCCGGCAATGGTTTCGTAGTACTGATGTTCGTCGTTACCGAACGTAAAATTGTTCATCGTGCCCTGCGAGGCCGACAGCACGCCGAGTGCGCCGTACAGCGCGTCGGTGACGGTTTGCGACACTTCGACATTACCGGCCACCACCGCCGCCGGATAGCGCGGATTGAGCATCGAGCCCTCTGGCACGATCAGCCGGAGCGGCTTGAGCACCCCCTCGTTCATCGGGATATCGCTGTCGATCAGTGTACGGAACACGTACAGCACGGCCGCCTTGCACACTGACAGCGGCGCGTTGAAATTGCTGGGGCGCTGTTCGCTGGTGCCGCTAAAGTCCACAATCGCGCCGCCGCTGGCGCGGTCGATGGTCAGCTGCACCTTGATCTGCGCGCCGTCGTCCATCTCGTAGCTGAAGCTGGCATCGCGCAGGCCGACGATGGCCTTGCGCACGGCCGCTTCGGCGTTATCCTGCACGTGCTGCATGTACGCGACCACCACTTCTTCGCCGTAGATGACGGCCGCTTTCAGCAGTTCGCTGGCGCCCGTCTCACAAGCGCCGAGCTGGGCAATCAGATCGGCGATGTTCTGGTCGATATTGCGGCTCGGCCATGGGCCGGCGGCAAACATGGCGCGAACTTCTGCTTCCAGGAACACGCCTTTCTCAACGATCTTGACGTTATCGAGCAACACACCTTCCTGCTCGATGGTGGTGCTGTTGGGCGGCATCGAGCCCGGGGTAATGCCGCCGACATCGCCGTGGTGGCCGCGCGCCGCCACGTAAAACTGCGGCGCATCGCTGCTGCCATACACGGGGCAGACCACCGTGATATCGGGCAGGTGGGTGCCGCCGTTGTAGGGCACGTTGAGCATGTAGGCGTCGCCAGGCGCCATGCTGGCGGCGTGCTGGCGGATCACGCATTGCACGCTGTCGCTCATCGATCCCAGGTGGACCGGGATGTGCGGGGCGTTGGCGATCAGGTTGCCGGTGCTGTCGAACAGCGCACAGGAAAAGTCCAGCCGCTCTTTCATGTTGACCGAGTAGGCGGTGTTTTCCAGCGTGGTGCCCATCTGGCGCGCGATCGACATGAACAGATTGTTGAAGATCTCGAGGTGGATCGGGTGCACGGCGGTAGTCATCTTGTGGGCGCTGCCGGCGGCGCCGCTGCGCTCTAACAGCAGCGTGTGGTCGGGCAGCACGCGCGCACTCCAGCCGGCATCGACGACGGTAGTAGCGATCTGCTCGCGGATCAGCGCCGGACCGTGGATGCAGCTGCCCACGGCCAGTTCGGCACGCACATGCAGCGCGATCGGCACGGTCTGGCCATCAACATAGCTGTAGACGCGGCCCGCTGCGGTGGCAGACGCTGCGGCGGCCGGCACACTGATCTCGACATCGGCGCCATCGCCGGCGCCAATCGCTTCAGCCGCCACCGATTCGATCACCAGCGCCTGTCCTGCCATGACGAAACCGAAGCGGCTGCGGTACAGGGCGGCAAAAGCCGCCGCCATCTCGTCCGGCGCGCCCAGCGGCACCGTCAGCGTGGAATCGCTGTCCTGGTATTTGAGGCGGGCGCTCAGCTCGACCCGGATCGCCGCCGGCGCCACCTGCTGCGCCAGCAGCTCGTCCGTAGCTTCCCGCGACAAGGCGGCAATGCGCGGCTGCAGGGCAGCGAGCGTGCCGTCGCTGAGCAGCTGTTCGACAGCGCCCTCGCGGATGGCGCGGATATCGGCCAGGCCCATGCCGAAGGCCGACAACACGCCGGCAAACGGATGGATGGCAATCGTGCTCATGCCCAGCACATCAGCCACGCGGCAGGCATGCTGGCCGCCGGCGCCGCCGAAGCAGCACATGGCATAGCGGCTGACATCGTAGCCGCGCTCGACGGAAATCGACTTGATGGCCTGCGCCATATTGTCTACCGCCACCGCCAGGAAGCCGTCGGCCACGGCCGACGGCGACAGGCGCGTGCCGGTCTCGCGCTCGATCTGTTCTGCCAGGGCGCCAAAGGCGCGCGCCACCACGTCGCGGTCGAGCGGCTGATCGCCGTTGGGGCCGAACACGTGGGGGAAGTGCTCGGGCTGGATGCGGCCCAGCATGACGTTGCAGTCGGTGACCGTCAGCGGCCCACCCTTGCGGTAGCTGGCCGGTCCCGGGTTGGCGCCGGCCGATTCCGGGCCGACTTTAAAGCGGCCGTTTTCAAAGCGGCAGATCGAGCCGCCGCCTGCCGCCACGGTGTGGATATGCATCATCGGCGCGCGCACGCGCACCCCCGCCACCACCGTCTCGAACACACGCTCATAAGCGCCGTCGTAGTGGGCCACGTCGGTCGAGGTGCCGCCCATGTCAAAGCCGATCACCTGCTTCAGGCCGATCGCCTCGCAGCTGCGCACGGCGCCGACGATGCCGCCGGCCGGGCCGGACAGAATCGCATCCTTGCCCTGGAAGCGGCTGGCGTCGGTCAGGCCGCCGTTCGACTGCATGAACATGATGCGAGCGTCGCCGGTATCGGCAGACACCCGCGCAACATAGTCGCGCAGCACCGGCGACAGGTAGGCATCGACCACCGTGGTATCGCCGCGGCCGACGATTTTCATCAAGGGGCTGACCTCGTGGCTGACTGAGATCTGTGCAAAGCCCGCCTGCTCGGCCAGGCGCCGCAACTGCTGTTCATGGCGCGGGAAGCGGTAGGCGTGCATCAGCACGATGGCGATGGCGTCGTAGCCCTGCCCGCGCAGCGCCGCAAACTGGCGGCGCACCACGTCTTCGTCAGGCGCCTGCAACACCTCGCCGTGGGCGCCGATGCGCTCGTCGATCTCGATCACCTGCTGGTAAATCAGGTCCGGCAAGGCGATCTTCATGGCGAAAATGTCGGGACGGTCCTGGTAGCCAATGCGCAGTTGGTCGGCAAAACCGCGCGTGATGGCCAGCGCCGTGCGCGCGCCCTTGCGCTCGAGCAGGGCGTTGGTGGCCACCGTGGTGCCCATCTTGATCACTTCGATCTGCTCGGTGGGCAGCGGCGCGCCGGTCTTGATACCGAGCAGGTCGCGCATGCCCTGGGTGACGGCGTCGTCATAGCGCTCCGGGCACTCGGACAGCAGCTTGTGCGTGACCAGCTTGCCGTCGGGACGGCGAGCCACGATGTCGGTAAAAGTACCGCCGCGATCGACCCAGAATTGCCAGCGCAGGGGGTGGGCGGGAAAGTCGTTTTTCATGATAGAGATGCCTTCAATTGATATTCAGGATTCGAGTTGCTTGCCCTTGGTTTCGGGCAGGGTCAGCGCGGCGATGATCATCACGCCGTAGGCAACGGCGGCAAAGATGCCGATTGCCTCGCCAAGCGCCATCGATTTGCTGCTCAAACCGATAAACAGCGGGAACAAGGAGCCGATGGCGCGGCCCATGTTGTAGCTGAAGCCCTGGCCGGAACCACGGATTTCTGTCGGGAACAGCTCGGTCAAAAAGGCGCCCATGCCGCTGAACACACCGGACACAAAAAAGCCGAGCGGAAAACCGAGGAACAGCATCACGCCGTCGTTCACCGGAATACGGGTATAAGCGAGGGCGATCAGCAGCGAGCCCAGTGCGAACAGGATGAAGTTCTTCTTGCGGCCCAGCAGGTCGGTCAGATAGGCGCTGACCAGGTAACCGACGTAGGAACCGACGATGACCATGGCCAGGTAGCCGCCCGTGCCCAGCACGGTCAGCTGGCGCTCGGTTTTCAGGTAGGTGGGCAGCCAGGTGGTGATGGCGTAGTAGCCGCCCTGGGCGCCGGTGGTCAGCAGCACGGCGCGCAGCGTAATGCTGATCATCTTGGGCGAGAAAATCTGGGTGAACGAGGCCCGCTCCTGGGCCGCCTCGGCCTTTCGCTGCTGGGCCATGAACACTTCCGGCTCTTCCACGAAGCGACGCACAAAGATCACGAAAATGGCTGGCAGGATACCGAGCAGGAACAGCGCGCGCCAGGCCCAGTCGGCCGGCAGGATGGAAAACATCAGCGCGTACAGGAGCGCCGCCATGCCCCAGCCCAGCGCCCAGCCGGCTTGCACCATGCCGACCGCCTTGCCGCGGTCCTTGGCGCGGATCACTTCACCGATCAGGATGGCGCCGGCGGTCCATTCGCCGCCCATGCCAAAGCCCATCAGCGCGCGCGCCACCAGCAGCTGTTCAAAGTTTTGCGCAAAGCCGCACAGCACGGTAAAGAAGGCAAACCACAGAATGGTGATCTGCAGCGTTTTGACGCGTCCGATGCGGTCCGACATGATACCGGCGATCCAGCCGCCGGCGGCCGACGTCAGCAGGGTCACGGTGCCGATCAGGCCGGCATCGCCTTTCGATAAGCCCCAGGTCGCGATCAGGGTCGGAATCACGAAGCTCAGGAACTGGGTGTCCATGGCGTCGAGCGCGTAGCCGATCTTGCAGCTCCAGAACGTACGGCGTTCCTTGCTGGTCAGCTCGCCAAACCAGGCAAAATAGCCTTCTTTTTTGCCGCTACTGAGTGTGTTGCTGCTCATTTTGGTACTCATCATGCTCCCTCTTTTTTATGGACGCAGTCGTCCAGCCAACGGCGCCCAGGGGAGCCGCTGCCAGTGCTGCGTGGTTGTGTGCTTCAGATGGTCAGAACGCGGCCAGGTCGGCGTTGCGGATATCGGTCACCAGCATGTAGCCAGGCTGGTGGGTAATCACCAGCGGCAGGCGCGCGTGGCGGATGGCTTCCTGGGGCGTCACGCCGCAAGCCCAGAACACGGGAATCTCGTCTTCCTTGATCTCGACCGGGTCGCCGTAGTCGGGCCGGTCGATGTCGGCGATGCCGATCAGCGCCGGGTCGCCCAGGTGCACCGGGGCACCATGGATGGCCGGAAAACGGCTGGTGATCTGGATCGCGCGAATCGCGTCGGCCGCCTTCATCGGCCGCATCGACACCACCATATTGCCGGCGAAAGGGCCAGCGGGCTGGTTGCTGCGGTTGCTGCGGTACATGGCGACGTTCTGGCGCTGCGCCACGTGGCGCAGTGGGATGCCGGCGTCCATCAGCATCTGTTCGAACGAAAACGAACAGCCGATGGCAAACACCACCAGGTCGTCGCGCCACAGTGCATGCAGATCATGCGGCTGCTCGGCCAGTTCACCGTGGCGGTAGACGTTGTAGCCGGGCACGTCGCTGCGCAGATCCATGTCGGCGCCGAGCGCCGTCAAGTTCCATTGGCCGGGTGTACCAACGTCGAGCAGCGGGCAGGCGCGCGGGTTGCGCTGGCAAAACAGCAGGAAATCGCCAGCGTATTGCTGCGGCAAAATCACCAGGTTAGCCTGGGCATGGTCGCCGCAATAGCCGGCGGTGGGCAGACGGAAGGCGCCGCTGCGCACCTGCTGCCTTAATTCGAATGGGGTCATATCTTATCTTTCTTTAAACTGTCATGAACACAAGTGAAAACTGCATGAGTTAAGAATAATCCCGAATAACAGCGCCTTGCCATCTAGTTATTTTTGTTGTGGCTGCATAGTTTTTCTTAACGCCATGACCTACACCGGTGCAGGCAGTTCGGGTATTCTGGTTTCATGAATACGCGCTTCCTTGAAACCTTCGTCACGCTCGCCCAGCTACGCAGTTTTCGTGCCACGGCCCGCGCCCTGCACGCCACACCGGCCGCCATTTCCTTGCGAATCAAGACCTTGGAAGATGAATTGCAAACCGAGCTGATCGACCGCAACAGCAAGGAATTTCGCCTGACCGCCCATGCCGAGTACCTGCTCGGCCACGCCAAGGCGGTGGTGGACGCCACCCGCCGCCTGCAGGCGGCAGCGCACAAAGACAGTGCAATTCGCGGTCGGCTGCGCCTGGGCGTGATCGAATCAGTGGTGCACAGCTGGCTGGCGCAGTACATCCGCGAACTCAATGTGTTGTATCCCGAGCTTGAAGTGGACCTGGCGGTCGATACCAGCCAGGTGCTGGAGAGGCGCCTGTGCGCGCGTGAGCTCGATTTGGTGATCCAGGTTGAAGGCGTGGTCAGCAACGAGATCGTGTCGCAGGCGCTGGCCGTCTATCCGCTGCGCTGGATCGGCCGGCGCGGCTTGCTCGATGGGCGCAGCGAAGGCTTGCTCGAGCGCCTGCTGCAATTGCCCATCCTGACCTTCGGGCGCGGCACCGCGCCGCAGCGCGCCGTCGAGGAAATCGTCAGCAAGATGGCCAACCTGGCGCAAATCCCGCTGGAACAGACGCGCATCACCTGCTCGCCCTCGGTGGCGGCCATCGTGCAACTGGTACGCGACGGCTATGGGGTGGCGGCCATTCCCAGCCTGTTCGTGGTCGGCGCGCTGGAAGATGGCGAATTTGTCGAATTGCCGGTGCAACCGGAGCCGCCGCCCATCATCGTCTCGCTGTGCTTCCATACCAACGCGGACATGCTGGTGCACACGGCAGCCACCGCCGCCCGCCACGCCTGCGCCAGCTACTGCCGCCAGATGGGTACGCGCCACATCAAGCCGCTCGGTTGACAGGGCATACCGAAATATTGCAAATGAAGCAGGGACAGGATGGCAAGCCGGCAACCCTCAGTCCGACCTGCACATGAGACATCGTCCTACGGCTCAACTCGCCTACCCATGGAACAATCAAGCCTCATTCACCGCAACAAGAGGAGCTGACATGGATACCAAACTGACCGTAAAACTGAGCGCCCTGGTGGCCGCCGCCTGCATGAGCGCCAGCGTGTTGGCGCAAACTCCGGCTGGCGCACCGCAGCCGATGGGACAGGCAACGCCTCAACAACAGCCAGTCCAGCAAACGGCCCAACCTATGCAACCTATGCAGGCGCCGAGCACCACGGCCAGCCAGGCAGCCACCACCTCAGGCGAGCTGCACCCTACCCTGCCTAGCCATGCCGCCACCCAGACCGCACCAGCAACGAGCCGCGCCGAGGTCAAGACCGCCAATGCGCAGCGCAGCGTCAACGTCAATTGCGTCGATGGTCCATCGGCCGCCGCACCGAGGGAAACGGCCGCCCACGCCGGCAAACATGACAACGCCCTGGCAAAAGCCGACTGCAACACGCGTACGATGCAGCGCTAACAGCGTCAACGCCGGGCCGATACCACGATCCCGGCGACGATCAGCACAAAGGCCGCCGCATGATAACCATGCGGCGGCTCGCCAAGGATGGCGGCCGACAACAGCGCCGTGAACAGCGGCGTGAGATTGACAAAGAACGCACCAATGCCGGGACCGGCCTGGCGCACACCCTCGCCCCAGCAGCGGAAAGCAATCACCGCCGGCCCCACCGCCACGTACAGCAACGCCGCTGCCAATGGCCAGCCCCACTGCACAGCAATCGGGGCCATCGCCTGCTCCCCCGCTGCAAACGCCCCCGACCACAAGACGCCAAAGCCCACCTGCGCCAGCAAAAAGGCCGCCCAGTCGGCACGCAGCGCGGCAGGCTCGGTAGTGCGCGCCAGCAGCCAGCTATAGAATGACCAGGCGATCGTCGCCAGGATCATGAACAGGTCGCCGGCGACCAGCCGCAATTCCAGCAAGTGGCGCCATTCGCCGCGCGCCAGCACCAGCAGCACGCCGCCAACCGACAGCACGGCGCCGGCCACCTGGCGCCGCTGCACCGGAACGCCGAAGAACAGCCAGCCCGATAACATCATCCATACCGGCAGACCGGATGCCACCAGCGTGACATTGATCGGCGACGAACTTTGTAGCGCCATATATTGCAGCGCGTTATACATGCCGATGCCGAGCAAGCCCAGCAAGGCGAAGCGCCGCCAGTGCGGCCACAGTCCAGCCGCTGGACGGAACACCGGACCGGCCATCACCAGCAAGATGGCCAGGGCGATCAGCCAGCGCAAAAAATTGAGCAGCAAGGGCGGCACCATGTCGTGCACCAGGCGGCCGACGATGGTGTTCCCTGCCCACAGCAGCGGCGGCAGCGTCAACAATGCAACGCTGCGCGGGGTGAGACGATGGGTCATGGAATCAGTTCTTGAATTTGCAACACGAATTTGCCTTATTGACACCGCAGCTTAACCGATTCCGCTTGTAGACGTTCCGGCAAGCGATAGAATTAGCGCCTTCGCGCTGCGGCGCGGTAAAATACCTGTTGCTGATCCACTCACTTGGTCTATATGAAACTTTCTAAACAACATTCTGGATACGAATCCGACCATACCCTGTTCATCAAGGCGTTGAAAGAAAAGAATCCGGGCATCGAAGCCGGCCAGCAACAGGGCCGCGCCCTGCTGTGGGACCGCCCGCCTGTTTCGCTCGACGAGCAGGAACGCCAGCTGAAGTCGGCCGTCAAGCAGCAAGCTTACGTCTACCAGAACAAGCTCTGAGCGGCCCGGGGCGGCGGACATGTTGCCAGAGCAAACAGAGCCAGAGCAGCAGGCCAACGCGGAAGCAGATACCGGCGCTGACCTTGCAGCGACGGCGCGCCTGTACGGCGAGCCCTTGCTCAAGCTGCCCAACGACCTGTACATCCCGCCCGACGCGCTGGAAGTCTTCCTCGACGCCTTCGAAGGTCCGCTGGACTTGTTGCTGTACCTGATCCGCAAGCAGAACTTCAACATCCTCGACATTCCAATGTCGGAGCTCACGCTGCAGTACCTGAAGTACGTGGACCAGATCCGCAAGTCGAACCTGGAACTGGCAGCCGAATACCTCTTGATGGCGGCCATGCTGATCGAAATCAAGTCGCGCATGCTGCTGCCGCAACGGCAAACCGAACTCGACGTGGAAGTCGACGACCCGCGCGCGGAGCTGGTACGGCGCCTGCTCGACTATGAGCAGATCAAGCTGGCGGCCTACGACCTCAACGCGTTGCCGCAGGCGGACCGCGACGTGGTGCGCACCGCGATCCACATCGAACAAAGCCTGGTGCCGGTGCTGCCGGACGTGGCCGCGGTCGATTTGCAGCAAGCCTGGCTTGATGTCATGAAAAGGGCGCGGCTGGTTCAGCATCACAAGATCAGCCGCGAGGAACTATCGGTACGCGAGCACATGAGCAGCATTTTGCGGCGCCTGCAAACCCAGCGCTTCATCGAGTTTGCCGACCTGTTCAACGTTGCCAGCGGCGTGCCGGTAGTGGTGGTGAATTTTGTTGCGCTGCTCGAACTGGCCAAGGAAACCCTGATCGAGATTACCCAGGCTGAACCATTCGCGCCGATCTATGTGCGTCTGGCCTATTCTCCCGCCTGATCCCCATGTTCGCCTGAAAAATGTTATAACGGCGCTGCGCGACTGCGCCCCTGAATGCCTTATCGAAACCACCCATGAAAATCATCACCACCATTGAAGAATTGCGCGACCAGCTGAGCGGCCAATTGCGCACCGCTTTTGTCCCGACCATGGGCAATCTGCACGAAGGCCACCTGTCGCTGATGCGCCTGGCCCGCAAGCATGGCGATCCGGTGGTCGCATCGATCTTCGTCAACCGCCTGCAGTTCGGCCCCAACGAAGATTTCGACAAATATCCGCGCACCTTCCAGGCCGACGTTGAAAAACTGGAAAAAGAAGGCGTGTACGTGCTGTTCGCGCCGACTGAAAAAGACCTGTACCCGGAACCGCAGGAGTTCCGCGTCAACCCGCCGTCGGACCTGGGCAATACGCTGGAAGGCGAGTTCCGCCCCGGCTTTTTCACCGGTGTGACCACCATCGTGCTCAAGCTGTTTTCGTGCGTGCAACCGAAGGTGGCCGTGTTCGGCAAGAAGGATTACCAGCAGCTGATGATGGTGCGTAATATGAGCCGCCAGTTCGCCCTGCCCACCGAGATCATCGGAGCGGAAACCTATCGCGCCGAGGATGGTCTGGCGCTGTCGTCGCGCAATATGTATCTGTCCGATACGGAGCGGGCCGAAGCGCCGGCGCTGTTCCAGGCGCTCAACCTGGTGGCCGACGAAGTACGCGCCGGCCAGCGCGATATTGCACAGGTCGAACGCAAGGCCATGGACAGCCTGGCCGGGCGCGGCTGGAATCCCGATTATGTCTCGATCCGCAAACGCAGCGACCTGCAGGCGCCCAGCGCCGGCGATCTGGCGCAAGACGCACCGCTGGTGGTGCTGGCCGCAGCCAAGCTGGGTGGTACGCGATTGATCGATAACCTGGAAATTTGATTGGCCGGCCCGGGCAGCACGCGTTAAACCTTAGCGCGCCGGCGGCGCGCTGGCTGGCGGCGGTTCCAGCTTGAGGTTCTGCGGCGAGACCGTTACCACCACCGCCGGCACGTTGCCGGCCGCTGGTGATGAGGTTTTAGGCTGGGCGTTATTGAACATGAACGCCACCATGGTCATGAAAATTGCCACCGTGGCGATAAAGGTGCTGACGGTCCACTGGACGATGCGTGTGGTGCTGTCGGCCATGTCGCGGCGCAGGTCGGCGCCGAGCGTATCGATTTTGGCATAGGTTTCGGCAAAGCGGCCATCCATGCGCGCCATGAAGGTATTGACGCGGCCGTCAACATGCTCCAGCACGGCTTCGTGGCGGGCATCGATGTAGGGTTTGTCGGCTGGTGAGTTCATGGGCCGATGCTCTACCTGTTGAAGACAGCCGTCAAGCGGCGCACTGCAGGCTTTGCGCTGGATCAAACCGCCACATGCTGGGCCCAGGCCAGCGCCGACAGGTGGGCCCGGTTGATTTGTTCCGGGCTCAGCTTGAGCGACATGGCCAACCCTGCCACCAGGTCGGAATTGAGTTCGCACGCTTCGGCCAGCGCCAGGTAGGGGCCGTAGCGGCCGCTGCGCGTGAGCAAGGCAGCGATCACTTCATCGGGCAGCCCGATATTGCCAAGCACTTCCTCCATGCTCACGCCGAGCAGCCGATCGAGCAGTGAAAACATTCCCGCCACAAATACCTGCTCGGCATCGTTCTTGCCCAGTACATCCTGCGCCAGCAACTCTGCCAGGCGGCCGCGCACCACGGCTGTTTCCAGCAGCACCGGCGAGTAGCCCGAGGTACTGGCCGTTGCCAGCAGCAGGGTCAGCCAGCGGTCCAGCGGCGCATAGCCGAGCAAGGTCAGCGCCTGGCGCATCGATTGCACCTCGCGCCCGGCGCCAAAGCCCGCCGAATTGATATATCGCAGCAATTTATACGACAGCGCGGGATCGCGTTTGAGCACCGCCTCGAGCTGGACGATGTCGGCATTCTGTTTCACCATCTGCATCAGTTGCAGGATGATGGCCTGCGCCGGGTTGATGCCCTTGGCGCTGGTGCTGGGGCGCGGCGTCAGGTGCAGCTTGCCGACAAAGGCATTCAGACCGAGCGTGGCGCAGGCGTCAAAATCAGCCCAGTTGCTGACCGGCCGGGCCACCATGGCCAGCCCCGACTGCTTGAGGGTGGCATAGGCGCGCGCCTGGGTGGCGACATTGCTGCCGCTGAAGCGCACTTCCACGTAGGATGCCAGCGTGTCGAGCTTGAGGCCGGCCGGTGCGCGCGCCGTATGGCGCAGCAAGATGCCGAGACCGCCCGCACGCAACGCCTGCACCGCCTGCAAGGTAGCGGGTTCTGCCAGCGAAGCGGCCGGCAGCGACAGCACGCAATACGCGGGCGGCAAGCGCTGCAAGGCCTCGGCCGCCAGCATGGCCGGTACGGCTTCCAGAAAAAGGAGTTTATCGCGCAACAGCCAGCGTTGGCCATCGTCGCCGCCGACCACCTGGCCGGCCACGAAAGCGAGCAGAGATTCCAGCGCGGACGCCGACGACGTCAGCGCTGCAGCAGCAAGGGGCGTGGTGGAGTCGTGAGGCTGGGGCTGTTGCCAGCACAGCTCATACCCGACCACCCGCTGCTGCGGATCGAGCAGCGGTTCACGAACCAGAAAGTGGGTATGGTGCATGATCGTCCGAAGGCAGGCAGTCCATCAGACGCCGGGCCAAGACCGCGTAAAGCTCTCAGCCCACCGCCCTGTGACCGAACAAACATCGGTTGATTGCCGATGCACGCTGTGCGCCGGCAACGCCAGGTACATCCCTACAATTACGTGCCCAGCTTCTCGAAGATCTTGTTGAGTTTTTCGTCGAGGGTGGCGGCAGTAAACGGCTTGACCACATAACCGTTGGCGCCGGCTTGCGCCGCCGCGATGATGTTTTCCTTCTTGGCTTCGGCGGTCACCATCAGCACCGGCAGCTTGGCCAGTGCCGGATCGGCACGGATGTTTTGCAACATCGTCAAGCCATCCATGTTAGGCATATTCCAGTCCGACACGACGAAGTCGAACGACTCGGCACGCAGCTTGGCCAGCGCCATTACGCCGTCTTCTGCTTCGTCGACATTGGCATAACCCAGTTCTTTTAACAGATTTCGGACGATGCGACGCATCGTCGAAAAATCGTCAACAACTAAAAATTTCATCTTCGGATCAGCCATGAATTACTCCGTTGTTTCTTTACGCGGTTGTTAATATTGCCTACAAATTCCCAGCAAGTTGTAGGATAGCATTTTCGTTGCTCCAAGGCGAACAAAGTAGCAGTAAAACGTCATCCGAACCACATTTGGTCCGGGAATGTCACGCTGAAGCCTTTTTATACGCGCAAAGCGCGCATGCCATGCTGTGCCAGGTGGCCAAGTACCATGCCCGGCAGTGCCGTCAAGGCGCCGACTTCGTGCGTGGCGCCGACGGCAATCGCTTCGCGCGGCATGCCAAACACCACGCAACTCGCTTCATCCTGGGCGAAATTATACGCGCCGGCCGCCTTCATCTCCAGCATGCCGGCGGCGCCATCCTTGCCCATGCCGGTCAGGATCACGCCCACCGCATTCTTGCCGGCCGCCTGCGCCGCCGAGCGGAACAGCACATCCACCGACGGACGATGGCGGTTGACCGGTTCGGCCTGGTCGATTTTGGTCATGTAGTTGGCGCCGCTGCGGGTCAGGTACAGGTGCGAATGGCCGGGGGCGATATACGCGTGGCCCGGCAGCACGCGCTCGTTGCCCTGCGCCTCCTGCACCGAGATCTTGCACAGCGAATCGAGGCGCTTGGCGAATGAACGCGTAAAGCCCTCCGGCATGTGCTGGGTGATCAGGATGCCGGGACAGTCCGACGGCATCTGCATGAGGAATTCGCGGATCGCTTCGGTGCCGCCGGTGGAAGCGCCGACGATGATCAGCTTTTCCGACGACAGCAGCGGGTTGCGCAGCGCCGACAGCGGCTGGCTCGGCTGGCCGGCCGCGCCAGCCTGCGGCAAGGTACGCGCCCGCACGCGGGCCTTGGCGGCGGCGCGGATTTTATCGGCGATCAGGTCGGTATATTCGCGCATGCCGCTCTGGATCGAAATCTTCGGCTTGGTGACAAAGTCGACCGCGCCGAGCTCCAGGGCGCGCATGGTGATTTCCGAACCGCGTTCGGTCAGCGACGACACCATCACCACCGGCATCGGCCGCAGGCGCATCAGTTTTTCCAGGAAATCGAGGCCATCCATTTTCGGCATCTCGACGTCCAGCGTCAGCACGTCGGGGTTGTGCTGCTTGATCAACTCGCGCGCAACCAGCGGATCGGGCGCCGTCGCCACCACTTCCATATCGGCCTGGCTGTTGATGATCTCGCTCATGACACTGCGGATCAATGCAGAATCGTCGACGATGAGAACTTTGATCTTCATAACTTTGCTTTCTACAAATTAAAACAAATCGATTTCCCCGCCAACCGGCGCCTTTTTCAGGCGGCTGGCGTACTCGACTTCGCGCTTGGCCAGCGTGTCATTGTGGGTCTGCATCAGTTTTTTGACCAGCACCTTGCCCGTGCGCGGGAAAAAATACACCTTGCGCGGGTGGATATCGTTGAGGTCTTCCGCCACCACGCGGATGCGCTCGGTCTTCAGGTAATTGAGCACGAAAGCGGCGTTGCGCTCGCCAACGTTAATCGCTGTAAAGCCCTTGAGCACGGCGCCGCCGCCGAATACCTTGGCTTCCAGGTTGTCGCGTTTGGCCCCGGCCTTGAGCAGGTCATTGATCAGGATTTCCATGGCATAACTGCCATAACGGGCCGAGCCGGACACAGGGCTGCCATCGGCGCCGCCGTCGGGCAGCATGAAGTGATTCATGCCGCCCAGCCCGGTGGTACGGTCGCGGATGCAGGCCGCCACGCACGAACCGAGCACGGTCACGATCAGCATGTCCTTGCTGGTGAAATAATATTCGCCAGGCAGGATCTTGGCCGCTTCGCAATCGAAGGTGCGGTCGTAGTACAGATTGGTGGCAAATTGTTCGATGTCCATGGCAGCTCTCTAGGGACGGTGCGGCGCTTTGGCGGCGGCCCGGTGTTTGTCGTCGAGCTCGTACACCGTCTTGCCGCGCAGTTTCAGCGAGTCAGACACGTAGAGGAAATTTTCCGAATGGCCGGCGAACAGCAACGCGTCCGGCTTCATCAGCGGAACAAAGCGCGACAGGATCTTGCGCTGGGTGTCCTTGTCGAAATAGATCATCACGTTGCGGCAAAAGATCACGTCGAACTGGCCATTGATCGGCCAGCTGTCGGCCAGCAGGTTGAGCGGCTTGAAAGTGATCATGTTGCGCAGCTCCTGGCGCACGCGCGCCTGCCCTTCCCGCTCGCCCTTGCCTTTCAGGAAAAAGCGCCGTGAGCGTTCGGGCGACATCTTGTCGAGCCGGTCCATCGTGTACACCCCATTGGCGGCATGGGCCAGCACATTGGTGTCGATATCGGTGGCGATGATGTGGCAGTTGGGCGTGAGCGTATTGAACGCTTCGCAGACGGTCATGGCGATCGAATAAGGCTCCTCGCCGGTGGACGAGGCCGAGCACCAGATATTGAGCGTTTCACGCTTGTTTTTTACGTGCTCGGCCAGCAGCGGGAAATGATGCGCTTCGCGGAAGAACGAGGTCAGATTGGTGGTCAGCGCATTGGTAAACGACTCCCATTCCTCGCCCAGGCGGCCGGCTTCGAGGTCGTCGAGATACTTGGCAAACGAATCGATGCCGGTGGCGCGCAGGCGCCGCGCCAGGCGGCTGTAGACCATTTCCTGCTTGCTGTCGGCCAGCGAAATGCCGGCCCGCTTGTAAATGAGGCCGCGCACACGCTCGAAGTCCCTGGCGTTGAAATCGAATTCTTTGACGGTGTCCTTGGTTTGCGGCATGGTATGTGATCCTTAGTGTGCTGCTGGTATGGCGTTGTTCAAAACTCGACCCGCTCATCGGCGCTGGCGGCGACCGGCATGGCAGGTTTGGGGGAAGAAAGATGCGGGCTTGGTGGCGCGGGCGGCCAGGCGGGCTTGCGCCGCTGCTGCCCGGGCCCATCCGGCTGAGGAGGATATGGGCCGGCACGCCAGCGCGTGCCGATCGTGAAATCGCGTAAATTCATCTCTGTTCCCCCGAATGCTCAATAGGTTTCTACCACCGGCGACGTCCACGCGGTGGGCTTGAAAATCTTTCGGCGCTCCCTCTGTGGGGCGCGCCGCGGGCAGGGACGCTTACCGCTTCCGGGGCTGGGTTTAGGCCGCCAGTTGTTCCATCAGGCCCATTTCAGGGCTCAACATCAGTTTGTCGATATTTACCAGGATCAGCATGCGTTCATCGATGGTGCCCAGGCCGATCATGTAGTCGGAGCTGAAGGCCGTGCCCATTTCCGGCGCCGGCTTGACCTGCTCGGGCGTCAGCGTGGTCACGTCCGACACCGAATCGACCACCATGCCGACGATGCGGCCGCTGATGTTCAAGATGATCACCACGGTGAACTGGTCGTAGATCGGCTCGCCCAGGTTGAACTTGATGCGCATGTCCACCACCGGAATGATGATGCCGCGCAGGTTGATCACACCCTTGATGAAGTCGGGCGCGTTGGCGATGCGGGTCACCGCTTCGTAGCCACGGATTTCCTGCACCTTCAAAATGTCGATGCCGTATTCTTCGGCGCCGAGCTTGAAGGCCAGGTATTCGTGGCCGGCGATCTCGTTGGCGCCGGTGGTCAATGGGTCTGACATGATGGTTCCTCTCTACGAAAAAATCTGTTCGTCGGCCAGCTGGCGCGACGAGCGTATCAGGGCGGCGACGTCGAGAATCAGCGATACGCCGCCGTCGCCCAAAATGGTGGCGCCGGAAATGCCGGTCACCTTGCGGTAATTCGATTCCAGGTTCTTCACCACCACCTGCTGCTGGCCAACCAGGTCGTCGATGAACAGGCCGGCCTTGCGCCCGTCCGTCTCGATGATGACCACGATGCCCTGGCAGGGGTCGGTAAAGCGCGGCGTGATGTCGAACATCTGGTACAGGGGCACCAGCGGCAGATACTCGCCGCGCACCTTGATCACACGGCCCTTGCCGCTGATTTCCTTCACATCGTCGGGCACCGGCTGCAGCGATTCGATCACGAAGCCCAGCGGCAGGATATACACTTCCTCGCCCACGCGGATCGACATGCCGTCGAGGATCGCCAGCGTCAGCGGCAGCGAAATCGATATCGTCGTGCCAAAGCCCTTGGCCGAACGGATATCGACCAC
>JBEVNE010000110.1:0-10568 GCA_040508275.1 Duganella sp. | reverse complement strand
TCCCGGCGTATTTTTCGAGCATGCCACGCTCGATGCGTTTACTGCCTACCTGGTCGAACATAAATCCGCCAAGGTCGATCATTACCTGGCCATGCTGGCCGTCGATATGGCGCGCGCCATACCGGCGCCATCGCCAGCAGCACCAGCAGCACCAGCAGCACCAGCAGCACCAGCAGCACCAGAAGCACCGGCAACGCCCTCGGCCAGCGCCATCACCCTTGGCAGCCACGGCGAAGTGCCGCAAAACGTCCCGGTGATCATCGGCGGTGGCATTGGCGGCATGTTGATCAGCCGTGCACTGTGCCGCAAGAACATCCGCCACGTGCTGGTCGGTTCCAGGCAATTGGGTGATACGCCCAAGCTCGGCGAATCGATGACGGAGGCATGCACGATCGAGTTCACCCAGGATTTCGAGGGCTACGACAAATACCTGTTCGCCAAGAACTACACGCCATTCTTCATGGGCGATATCGTCGCCGGGTTGCGCTTCGATTTTTTCGGCACCATGGCCTCGCTGTTCCTGGACAAGGCGCCGCGCGCGTTCATTCACGTCGACCGCGTGGGCTTTGACCAGGCGCTCTACGACGAGGTGAGCGCCGCCGGGGAATGCTACTGGATTGACGACATGGTGGTGGACGTGGAGCACGACAAGGCGACCGACCGCATCGAGCTGCTGCACCTGAAAAACGGCATGACCATCCGCCCCAGCTATGCCTGGGATTGCACCAACCATATCCGCCTGCTGGGTCGCAAACTGGAGATCCCTTACCAGAATTTCGACCAGCCGCGCCAGGTGATCTTTACCCATTATGTGCAAAAGGATTGCGAGGACCTCTGTCACCGCGAAGACCTGCCGTGGATGCACGCCACCACGCTGCTGCGCGCCGAGACGGCGTTCGACCAGCTCAATGGCGTGTCATGGTTTATCCCGCTCGGAAAATATGTTTCGGTCGGCATCAGCATGGCGCCCGAAGACATAGGCGATCGCAATCCCGAAGAAATCATCACCGCCCTGACCAAGGCTTACCAGAAGCGCGGCATCGATTACAGCAAGGAGTTCGGCCGGCGCAAGGAGATCGTCAGCGTGCCCTCGCAGCATTTCATGTATGAGCGCTTTTTTGGCGCCAACTGGGCCATGGTCGGCGGCTGTGCCGCCAGCACCTGGTTTACCTCGGGTTCGCAGATCAGCATGCTGGCCTGCATGGCGGCGATGGCCGACAAGATCATCGACGAGCCGCAGCTCTACGGCGAGCATTACAGCCGCCATGTGCGCGGCTTTGCCAAAACCCAGCGCATCTACGACACCCTGCTGAGCTCCGATATCGGCCCACTCGATGCGATGAAATTCCTGTCCGGGATCGTCGAGCAGGCGCGCGGCCGGATTTCATCGTACTACATGTTCCGCAAGGGGCTCGATACGCCGGCGGCGCATACCGCCAGAGAGCTGTGGGAAGAGCAGGTGGTGGTGGACAAGGAGTATTTCGCCTTTCTCAAGCAGATCGCCACCCATGCGCAGCCGGCCAGCCGGCAGGAACAGGCGCAGGCGATCTTTGCCAAGTTTGCCGAAATGCGCGAAACGGCCGGCATGGTCAAGATTCCCTACCTGCGCAACAGCCAGGTGCGGGATGAGAAGTCCGAGCTTTTCCTGTAATGCACGCAACGTAGACGCCGATCATGGACAACAGCAAACACAATTACCTTCAGCCCTGGGGCTGCGATATTGCGCAGGCGTTTCGCGGCGCCTGGAATGGCGCACTGGCGGCGGACGCTGTCGCCGCGCTGTTCGATCCGGCGCTGGTGTTTCACTTCCATGCGCGCCAGTTGCATGGCGTGGATGCCTATCGCCAGTTCATCGCCACGGCGCACATCCATGCCAGCGAGCTTGACATGGAACCGGAACTGGTGCTCACGCGCGACGACAAGGTCATGCTGATCTATCGCTGGCGCTCCCTGCGCTGGCACCCCGATATCGCTGGCGGCAAGCTGCATTCCAATTACTGCAAGGTGGTACTGCAGGTGCGTGATGGCCGCATCACCGATATCTGGCAGCAGACGCCGGACTTCCTGTTTTTGCTCGGCAAACTGCCGCTGGCAGCGCCAATGCAGTACCCACAGGTGGTGCAGGAGCGTCTGCTGGCCTGCGTGGACGGCGCCATCGAGGCCACTGACGATCCGTCCACTGCGGCCATGTGCACGCTGTTTCAGCGCATGAACGACTGCTTCCTCAACCGCTCGTCGCTGCGCAATATGCGCGACATTCAAAACCAGGACATCGTCTACGACACGGGCGGCAGCCAGGGTGTTGGCGTACAGTCCTGGAAGACCTTTGTGTATGCATTGCATACCTGTCTGGGCGAGCATCAGGGTACGCGCTTTGACGACTTTTACCTGCGCGATGGCGACCGCCTGCGGGTGTTCCTGCGCGCTACCGTCGAGCAGCCGTCACCCTACATTTTGCGGTGCGCGGACGGGCTGATCGCCGCCATGAAGCTGCGCGTGCGCGACGGCCGCATTGCCGCCATTGAAACGCAGATGGAAAACTATCTGCAGTTTCTCGATACCGATTTCAATCATCACCAGCAGCGCCTGCGCCAGCTGTTCCAGGGACAACGCCAGCCGGTGCAGGAGGCGCGTGCGGATGCCGTGCCACCGTCACCCTCCCAGCTTGATCAGGTTGCCATCGTCGGCATGGCCGGCCGCTTTCCGCAATGCGATTCGGTACAGCAGTTGTGGCAGGCGCTTGCCGTTGGCCGTACGCTGGTCACGGCCATCCCCGACACGCCCGTGCGGAACAGCGTGTGCGCCGGGACGCAGATTGGTCATGCCGCGCTGATCGATGGCGTCGAGTATTTTGATCACGGTTACTTCCAGATGCTGCCCGACGAAGTGCGCTTCATTGATCCGCAACAGCGCCTGCTGTTGCAGGAGATCGTGCACAGCATGAACGATAGCGGCCATGCGCTGGCAACCTTTGGCGGGCCGCGCACCGGCCTGTTCATCGCCAATCTGTCGGCCGACTACCAGAAGCTGCTGCACGACCAGGGCTGGATCAACGATGCCCATACCTGGGCCGGCAACGAGCAGGCGATGTTTGCCGCGCGCGTGGCGCGGGTGTTCAACATTCAGGGGCCGTGCCGGCTGGTCAATGCCGAGTGCACGAGTTCCCTGGTGGCGCTGCACGAAGCGGCGCGCCTGATCCGCAGCGGCGAGATCGACCAGGCCATCGTCGGCGCCACCAACCTGCTGCTGCATCCCTATGGCTTTGCCGCCCGCAGCGGCACCTTGCTGACGGAGCAGGAGCAGGCGCGCCTGTTCAGCAAGGACAGCGATGGCCAGTTGCGCGGCGAAGCGATAGTCAGTGTAGTGCTGAAATCGCTGGCCCGCGCCGAGGCCGACGGCGACCGCATCTACGGGATCGTGGCCGGTTCGGCCGTCAATAACAGCGGCAAAACCCTGTCGCTGGCGGCCGGCCACGTGGCGCAGCAGGTAGCCGTAATGCAGGCCGCCTGGAAGCAGGCTGGCATCGCGCCGCAGGCGCTGTCGCTGATCGAGTGCCATGCTTCCGGTGTGCGCGGCGGCGACTTTGCCGAGATTGCCGCCATCAAGTCGGCGCTCGCCGGCGACGTACCGAGGCTGCCACTTCGTCTTGCTACCTCCAAGGCGGCTACCGGTCATGCCGAGGCGGCGTCCGGCCTGGTGTCGCTGGTGAAGGTGGTGCTCCAGCTCCAGCATGGCATGGTGGCCGGCGTCCATGGACTTGAGCAGATCGATCCCGACCTGGGACTGGACCCGCAGCGCTTTGTCCTGTCGCCCGACGCCGCGCCATGGCAACGCCATGATGGCGCGCCGCGCGTGGCGGGCATCAACGGTTTTGCGGCGGGCGGCTACAATGCCCATGTGGTGATCCGCGAGTATCTCGGCTCCAGCCATGGGCAGGAGCAGCATCAGGAACACGACTGTGACCGTATTGTGCTGCTGTCGGCGCAATCGGAGACCAGTCTGCAAGCGCAGTTGCGCGCCGTGCAGGCATGGCTGGCAAACCACCCGCAGACGGCGCTGGCGCCACTGGCGTTTTCGCTACGCCAGCGCGATGCCTTGCGCTGGCGCGCCGCGTTTGTGCCGGACGATATGGAAGATCTGCAGCGGCTGCTGGCACTGGCGCTGAACGGACAGACGTCGGCGCGCGGCTTCCTGGGGCGGCGCGACAAGCCCGGCGTGGAACTGGCAGCCGCCGGCGTCCCGCTTGAAGTGGCGGCAGCGTGGGCGCAGGGGGCGAATATAAGATGGCCCGCCACTGCCAGCGCGCGTCGGCCGCGCCTCACGGATTTGCCACCGTACCCGTTCGATGCGCGGCCATGCTGGCTGCCGCCCGCACGCTCAGGCGCGCCGGCGATGGCGTCGGCGTCCAAAACCGCAGTGAGCCGCTTGTCGCTACGCAGTATCGCCAGTGCGATGACCACAGATCAGCAACACCATCACTGCTATGCCCTGAAGCTGCGCGGCGATGAACCCTGGTTGGCAGGCCACGTGGTGGAGCAGCGTGTGCTGGTGCCGGGCGTGGCTTACCTCGAAATGGTATGGGCCGCAGCCAGCGCTGCGCTGGAAACGGGTGGCAGCGACATCGCTCTGCACAATGTGGCATGGTTGCAGCCCATCGTCTGCGACCCCAGCCAATTGAAAGATAAGGTGGCAGACCACGAGATCCGCATCGAACTGGTTGCGCTGCAAACGTCGGCCCAGGCCGGCCAACGCCTGGCGTTTACCATTACCAGCGACAGCGAACCAGCGCGCGTGCATTGCCAGGGGCAGGTGCAGTCTGGCGCCGCGCCGTTAGCACCGGCGCCGACATTGGCCGCCTTGCAGGCAGCATGTTCCCAGAAGGGGCCGGAGGCCAATCAACTCTATGCGGCCTACCGTCAGCACGGCTTTGACTATGGCGATGGCTACCGGGCAGTGACGGCGTTGCACACCGATGGCAGCGGCCAGTGGCTGGCGCAACTGGCGGCGCCACAGCTCGAGGAAAATACACAGAAGCACGGCTGGGTGCTGCACCCGTGGATCATGGACGCCGCCTTGCACGCCACTGCTGTACTGACACTGGCGCAGCACAGTGCATCTCCCTCTCTGGCGCTGCCTTTTGCGATAGAACACGTCCACATCGCCGCGTCCACCACGGCCCACATGTGGGCCTGGATACGCGCAGCAGAGGGCGCCGCAGCGGACGCGCGCGTGCAAAAATATGACATCGACCTGTTCGACGACAGCGGCAGGCGCTGCGTGGCGCTCGCGGGCTTTTCCGTCCGAGTGGCTGCTGCCAGCCCGATGCGCGAGAGAACTTTCACCACGCCGCCGCCAGCCTTGCCCTTGCCCTTGCCCGCCAGCGCCATCAATGCGTCAGAAACTGCGGTACTGGACCTGCTGCGCAGCGAAGTGGCAGGCCTGCTACAGGTGGCCGTCGATGAGATCAGCCCAGAGGAAGAACTGAGCGCCTACGGTTTCGACTCGATCAACCTGACCTCGCTCGGCAACCGGCTCAATGACGAATACCGTCTGCCGCCCGAGCGTCCGCTCAACCCGACCATCTTTTTCGAGTATCCCAGCCTGAAGGCGTTTGCGCGCTACCTGGCGCGCCACTATCCCGAGGCGGTGGCCCAGCGCCATCCGCTGGCGCCAGCACAGCAGGCGCCCGCTGCCAGCACGGCTGCTCCAGCACCAGCATCAGCGCCACCATCACCGTCGGGCAAGCGCATCGCCATCGTCGGCGTGAGCGCCAGTTTTCCGCAGGCGCAGGGGCTGGCGCAGTTCTGGGACAACCTGCTCGAAGGGCGCGACTGCATCAGCGAAGTGCCTGCCGGGCGCTGGGACTGGCGCGCCATGTTCGGCGATCCGGCCACCGAGCCGCACAAAACCGATGTCAAATGGGGTGGCTTCATCGACGGCATTGCCGATTTCGACCCGCTGTTCTTCGGCATCTCCCCGCGCGAGGCCGAGCTGATGGACCCGCAGCACCGGCTGCTGTTGCAGCACGCCTGGCATGCCATCGAAGATGCCGGCTACAATCCGCGCAGCCTGTCCGGCAGCCGTACCGGCGTATTCATGGCCACTGCCCACAGCGGCTATAGCGACCTGCTGGCGCAGGCCGGCCTGGCGGTTGATGCTTCCACGATTACCGGCATGGTGCCGTCGGTGGCGGCCAACCGCATCAGCTATCTGCTCAACCTGCACGGTCCCAGCGAACCGGTGGAAACTGCCTGTTCGTCGGCGCTGGTGGCGATCCACCGCGCCATGGCGGCCATGGATGCCGGCCACTGCGACATGGCGCTGGTGGGCGCCGTCAACACCCTGGTCACGGCGGACGGCCATATCGGTTTTCGCAAGGCAGGCATGCTGTGCGAGGACGGCCGCTGCAAAACCTTTGCGCGCGGCGCCAACGGCTACGTACGTGGCGAGGGCGTGGGCGTGCTGCTGCTCAAGCGCCTCGGCGATGCCGAACGGGCCGGCGATCCTGTGCATGCGGTATTGCTGGCCAGTGCAGAAAACCACGGCGGCCGCGCCCATTCGCTCACCGCACCGAATCCCAACGCCCAGGCGGACCTGATCAGAACCGCCATGACCGGCGCCGGCGTCGATCCGCGCAGCGTCGGCTACATCGAGGCGCATGGTACCGGCACGGCACTCGGCGATCCGATCGAAATCAATGGCCTGAAAAGCGCCTATGCGACGCTGTACCGCGACCACGGCGTGGCGCCACCGGCGCAGCCGCATTGCGGCCTTGCCTCGGTCAAGAGCAATATCGGCCACCTGGAACTGGCGGCGGGAATGGCCGGCGTAATCAAGGTGCTGCTGCAGATGCGCCACAACACGCTGGTGCGCAGCCTGCATGTGGACGAGCTCAATCCCTACCTGGAGCTGGAAGGCAGCCCCTTCTTTATCGTGCGCGAAAATCAGGCATGGCCAGCGCCTGTTGACTCCGAGGGCAGGGCGTTAGCGCGCCGCGCCGGCGTCAGCTCGTTCGGTTTCGGCGGCGCCAACGCCCATGTGGTGCTCGAACAGTACTGCGCTCCCGCTTCTGACGTGATTGCCGATGGCAGGCCGCACATCATCGTGCTGTCGGCCCGCAACGCCGCGCAGCTGCGCGATGCCGTGCAGGCGCTGCATGCGGCCAGCCAGCAGATGAGCGATGCCGACCTGCCGGCGATGGCGGCCACGCTGCAACTGGGCCGGGAAGCCATGGTGCACCGGCTGGCGCTGGTGGTGACGTCGCTGGCGCAACTGCGCGAGCGGCTGGAAGCAGTGCTCGCTGAGCGCGCCGCCGGCATGCCCGACATCTACCACGGTTCGGCCAAGGCGCAGCACGCGGCGGTGGCGCTGCTACAGTCCGACGAGGAATGGCGGGTGGTGGTCAGTGGCTGGTTAGAGCGCGGCAAATACCGGCAGGTGCTGGCGCTGTGGGTACATGGGCTGGAGCTGGACTGGACTCCTGTGTATCACGGCCAGCCGCCGCGCCGCATGGCGCTGCCCGGCTACCCGTTCGCCCGCGAACGCTGCTGGGTGCCTGCGCCTGAAACGCGCCAGCTGGGTGCCACCGCTGGCGGTAGCGCCAGCCCCATGCTGCACCCGCTGCTACAGCGCAATGTTTCCGATTTTTCGGCGCAGCGCTACCGCAGCACTTTCCATGGACGCGAATTTTTCCTGCGCGACCATGTGGTAATGGGACTGCCGGTGTTGCCGGCAGCCGCGTATCTGGAAATGGTGCGCGCAGCGCTGGCCGATGCACAGGACGCCAAACATGTACAGCAGGGCTGGCGTCTGCGCGACGTCGCCTGGCTGCAGCCGCTGATGCTGGCGGCCGGGGAGGGAGCGATGGAGGTTGAGGTGACGCTGACGCCATCCGGGGATGGACAGATCGCCTTTGTTGTCAGTAGCGGCAGGGGCAGCGAATCACGGCTCCACTGCCAGGGCCATGCCGCCCATATCCATATACCGCCTGGCGACCAGCCAGCGCCGGACCTGTCTGTCCCGGCGCACGCTGTCCGCTTCGATGCCGCGGCCGTCTATCAGCAGTTTGCCGCCATGGGCATCGGCTATGGGCCGGCCCACCGTCCGCTGCACGAACTATGCGTGGACGGCGACACGCAACAGGTGCTGGCGCACCTGCGCCTGCCGGCACAAGCCCGGGAAGAGGGGGCGGATTATGTGCTTCATCCTGCCATGCTTGATGGCGCGCTGCAGGCGGGGATCGGCTTTCTGATGCCGAAAATGGGCAAAGATGGCGCCGTCATCGCTGCGCCGCTGCCTTTCCACCTTCGTCAGCTCGACGTGCTGGCGCCATGCACAGCGCAGATGACAGTGCGCGCGCGTCATTCCCCGCTGGCCGATGGCGCAGGCGCGCCAGACCAGGCCAGTATGCGCCTCGATATCGACCTGTACGACGATGCCGGACGCCTGTGCGTGCAGATTGGCGGCTTCGCTTCCCGCTCGGCCGCCGGCCAGTCTGTGCCCCAAGCCGCCACGCGCACCGGCAGCCTGCCGCCGCCATTGTCAAATCAGCCGCACGGGCTGCTGTTGGCCCCCGTGTGGGAGCCATTGACCGGCCAGCCGCAGGACGGCGCCGTGCTGACGCCGCGCAGCGGCGAGAAGGTATTGCTGCTGGCGCCAGACAGCGTAAGGCCAGCCTTGCAGGCATTGTGGCCCCAGGCATTAGATGGTGATGCGATCAATGGTGTCGATCACGTGGTGTGGGCGGCAGACGACGGCGTAGCTTTGGCGCCGGACAGCGACGCCCTGCTGGCTGCGCAGGACGACGGCGTGTACGCGGTATTCCATACCATCAAAAACCTGCTCGACCATGGTTATGGCAGCCGCGCGCTGGCCTGGACCTTCATTACCACCGGGGCTGCCGCTGTGCGCGACGGCGAATGTGTCAACCCCACCCACGCCGGCGTGCGCGGCCTGGCCGGCACGCTGGCCCGGGAATATCCTGGCTGGAGCGTGCGCATGATAGACCTGGCGCAGGGCTGGTCCACGGAAGACTGTGCCCAGGTGGCGCTGCCCACGGCGTTCAGGCTGCCGGCCGGCGAGGCCGTGCTGCGGGGCGGCGTGCATCACCAGCGCAAGCTGGCGCCGCTGCACGTGCTGGAACGGGTGGCGGCGCCGCGCCTGCGCGAGTCGGGCTATCGCAGCGGCGGTGTGTACCTGGTGATCGGCGGCGCAGGCGGCATTGGCGCGCTGTGGACTGAATACGTGATGCGCCACTATCAGGCGCGCGTGGTGTGGATCGGCCGCCGGCCTGCCGACGAAGCGATAGGCCAGCTTCAGGCGCGCCTGGCGCAATGGGGCGAAGCGCCGCTGTATCTGGCGGCGGACGCCACCTGCCGCACAGCGCTGGCGCAGGCGCGCGAGACCGTGCTGGCCCGTTATGGCCGCATTGATGGGCTGGTGCAGGCGGCCGCCGTGCTGCACGACCGCAGCCTGGCCAGCATGAACCAGGCGGAATTTGGCGCCGTGTATGCCAGCAAGGCCGAGACCAGCGTGCGCCTGGCGCAGGTATTCGCCGGCGATGCACTCGACTTTGTGCTGTGCTTCTCGTCGCTGGTGGCTTTCGCCTGCCCACCGGGGCAGGCCAATTATGTCGCCGGCTGCGCCTTCCAGGATGCCTGGGCGCAGGCGCTGGCGGCGCACTGGCCTTGCACGGTCAAGGTGATGAACTGGGGTTACTGGGGCGGCGTGGGCGTGGCGGCCAGCGACGATTATCGCGAACGGATGGCGCGCATCGGCGTCGGCTCCATCAGCGCTGCCGAGGGCATGGATGCGCTGGAAATCCTGCTGGCCGATGCCCAGGACCAGCATGCGCTGGTCAACGTCACGCGCCCGCTGGCGGAACTGGCGCAGGGCGTGTATGCGGGCTTCCTGGCCGGCGCTGGCCAGCTGCAGACCATGTTGCCCGTGCCTCAGACGGAGACGACGCAAGCTGCGCAGCCAGCAGACCTGGCCCAGCTGATTACCGAAGTGCTGTCGGCAGCGCTGAAAGTCGATGCCGCCGATATCGATCCCGACGAGCCTTTTACTGCCTATGGCGTCGATTCGATCACCGGTGTACAGCTGGCGCAAACCCTGAACCGGCGGCTCGGCCTGGAGCTCGATGTGACGCTGTTTTTTGACCATGGCACAGTACACGCGCTCACGCACTACCTGTTGCAGCGCCATGGCGCGGCGCTGGCCGCGCGAGACACCCCGGTAACCAGCACTTCCGCTGCGCCAGCCGCCGTAACAGCCGGCCAGCCAGGCAAATCGGCCCATCGCCTGATGACAAAGACAGTGCAGCTCCCCGTGGCGCAGGACCGCACCACCGAAGGTATCGCCATCATTGGCCTCAGCGCAGCCTTTCCCATGGCTGATGGCCCGGAGGCGTTGTGGCGCCTGCTGCAAAGCGGCGGCGATGCTGTCAGCGAAGTGCCGCCGCAGCGCTGGGACTGGAAACAGGTGGGCGGCGCCGGGCTGACCGAAGCCGAGCGCGAATGCCTGCGCTGGGGCGCCTTCCTCGACGATGTCGCGCTGTTCGACGCCGA
>JBEVNE010000095.1:0-27380 GCA_040508275.1 Duganella sp. | reverse complement strand
CTTCGTGACTTATCGCCTGTACTGGACCGAATCACAGATGCGCTTCACGGTGGTCGATAACGGCGTTGAGCACAATCTGTATAACAACCCGCTGGCGGTCAACTCGCCGGCGCTGCAGGCACCGTTTTATTTGCTGCTCAACCTGGCGGTGGGCGGCAATTTTACCGATGCGGCGACGCCGGCGCAGGTCAGTTCGCCGCTGCCCGGCACCATGTATGTGGATTACATCCGGGTGTACCAGCTTGATGGCAAGGGCACGGTAAAGCTGGGCACCCAGACCAGCCCCGAGACGGGAAAATTTGGTGTGTTCACCGACAATACGGTGGTTGCCAACAAGCTGGTGGCGGGCACCTCGTCCGATGTGTTCGTCTGGAATACCGCGTCGGTGGTCAATGGCACACTACCGCCTTTCGAGGGCAGCAATGTGTTGGCATGGAATTATCAAACTCCCGGCCAGTGGTTCGGTGGCAGCGTGCAGTCGCGCGTGGCGCGCGACATGAGCAATTTCCTCCAGGGCAGCGTCCGGTTCAGGATCAGGATACCAGCCAACGTGGCCTTCACCGTCGGCATACAGGATACTTATACCAACCAGAATACGGTGCATTTCCCGGCCAATGCAACCACCTATGGCCTGGTGCGCAACGGCGATTGGGGGATAGCCACGATACCGGTGGCCGACCTGGCTGGCAGCAAGGTTGCCTTGCAGTCCATGCTCGACCTGTTCCAGATCGCCAGCGACAGCACTGCCTTGCCGGGGGCCGCGTTCCAGATGGCGATAGACGATATTGTGTGGGACAGCGGCGTGCCTGCGCCAGCCCCCACGCCGACACCGACACCGACACCAACGCCGACACCGACACCGACACCGACACCAACGCCAGCCCCGGCAGCCGTCACGCAGACCAGCGCCACGATGCTGAAATTTACCTGGAACAGCAGTAGCTGGGCCGATGTTCATTACAGCGTCAACAACGGCCCCCAGCAAAACGTGCGCATGCCGCATAACGCCGGTGTTAACAGCTACACCGCCGCTGGATTGAAGATAGGCGACGTGGTGCGTTACACCTTCACCTACTGGGACAGCAGCAAAAACTTTGCTGTTGATACGGCGCAGCAAGTGTACACGATGCGCTAATGAGCAATATGCCGGTGCCTGCCGGCATGCAGCCAGAACAGCAGGGCGGCCAGGCTCACTGTGCCGCCCAGCAAACATACGCCATTCCAGCCTGCCATTGAATAGACAGCAGTGGCAGCCATGGCGCCGGCGCCGCTGCCGGCCGCATAGAACAACATATACGCCCCTATCAGCCGCGCATGGGCATTGGCGCTGCCTTGCAGGATCATGCTCTGGTTCGTCACTTGTAGTGCCTGCACGCCAAGATCGAGCATGACTATGCCAATCGCCAGCATTATCAGGGTGCGAACTTCGCTGCCGCCAAAAGCCAGGCCCAGCGGCAGCCAGGCCAGCACCAGCAAGACCAGCGCCGCAGCACTGGTGCGTTGCCCCAGCCCATGGTCGGCCCAGCGTCCAGCGCGTGCAGCAGCCATGGCGCCGGCCAGACCGATCAGGCCGAAAGCGCCGATGGTGGTAGTCGAATAATGGTAGGGCGCAGCGCTGAGAGGCAGCACCAGCGCACTCCACATGATGTTAAACGCCGCAAACATGAGCAGGGCGATAACGCTGCGCACGCGCAGCACGCGATCTTGGCGTAGCAAGGTTAGCGTCGAGCCGACCAGCCGCAGATAGGGCATGGCTGTGGACGGAGACTGCAACGCCGGCAACGTGCGCCACAACAGCAGGGCCGTTGCCACCATCGCCAGGGCCGAGGCGCCATACACGGCACGCCAGCCGGCCAGGTCGGCTATCAGTCCGGCCATCACCCTGGCTAGCAGCAAACCTGTGACTACGCCACCCTGGGCGGCGCCCACCACCTTGCCGCGCTCCGCCGGCGCGGCGATGGCGGCGGCGCAGGCAATCAAGCCCTGGGTCATGGCCGTGCCCAGCATGCCGACCAGCAGCATGGCCGCCATCAGCACCGGCGTCTGGCGGGCGCAGGCCACGCCCAGCAGCGCGATTGCCAGCGCCAGTAATTGCAGAAACAGTAACTTTCGGCGTGGCATGAGGTCGCCGAGCGGCACCAGTAACAGCAGCGCCAGCACACTGCCGGCCTGCGTAGCCGTGATGACACCGCCGACGGCGGCATGGCTGATGGCAAAGTCGGCGGCCAGTGCGTCGAGCAGGGGCTGGGCGTAATACACATTGGCAACGCTGAGCGCGCAGGCGCCGGCAAGCAGGAAGGTCAGTGTACGAGGCAGGGCAGGATTATGCATGGACGGGAGATCAGTAAACTGGTTTTAAATAAAAACCAGTTGTAGTCTACGAAATGTGGTTTTAAAATGCAACCCTGTGGTGAGAATTTTCGGAATGGGAGCGATGGCCAAACGTAAATCGATGCAGGACGATGCCTGTCCGGTGGCGCGCGCACTCGACCTGGTGGGAGACCGCTGGTCGCTGCTGCTGGTGCGCGACGCGTTTGACGGGGTATGCCGGTTCAGCGATTTTCAGCGCCATCTCGGCATGGCGCGTAACATCCTGTCCGACCGTTTGGCGGCGCTGGTCGGCGCCGGCGTGCTGGCGGTGCAGCCTGCGTCTGACGGCAGCGCCTACCAGGAATATGTGCTGACGGACAGGGGGCGCAGCCTGTTTCCGCTGGTGGTGGCGCTGCGCCAGTGGGGCGAGCAATATCTGTTTGCCAACGGCGAGGCGCATTCGCAACTGCTGACACAAGACGACGGCGCGCCGCTGGCGCCCATGTTGCCGCGCGACCAGCACGGACGTGCGCTGAGCGCAGGCGACACTTATGTAAAAAAATTGCAGCAAAATAAATAAATGGCCCAGAATGGTCGCCTTAATCAGGGATAGCCTGGATGAGGGCAGATGGGCCAGATGATGGAGACGGCATGGATTTGAGCTACACGGCGGCGGACCTCGCCTTTCGCGACAAGGTACGGTTCTTTTTGGACAACAACCTTCCCGCTGATTTGCAAAAAAAAGTACGCAACCACCTGCGCCTGACGCGGCGTGACTATGTACGCTGGCACCAGATCGTCGCGCGCCAGGGCTGGGCCGGCGCCGGCTGGCCGGTTGAATACGGCGGCACCGGCTGGACCCCGACCCAGCGCCATATCTGGGAAGAAGAATGCGGCCGCGCCGGCACCCCGCAAATCCTGCCGTTTGGCGTGAGCATGGTGGCGCCGGTGATCATGGCGTTTGGCAGCGCTGCGCAAAAAGCCCATTATCTGCCGCGCATCCTCAACTGCGACGACTGGTGGTGCCAGGGCTATTCGGAACCGGGCTCCGGCTCCGACCTGGCTTCACTCAAAACCCGCGCCATACGCATCGGCGACAGCTACATCGTCAACGGCCAAAAGACCTGGACCACGCTGGCCCAGTATGCCGACATGATGTTCTGCCTGGTACGCACCGACCCCACCGTGCGCAAGCAGGAGGGTATTTCCTTCCTGCTCATCGATATGAAGTCGCCCGGCATCACGGTGCGCCCCATCATCACGCTGGACGAAGAACACGAAGTCAACGAAGTGTTTTTTGAAAACGTCCGTGTGCCCGCGCACAACCTGATCGGTCAGGAAAACAAGGGCTGGACTTACGCCAAGTACCTGCTGGGCCATGAACGCACCGGCATTGCCGGCGTGGGCCGTTCCAAGCGCGAACTGGCCTCGCTGAAAAAGCTTGCGACTGAGCATTTCCGGCATGGCAAGCCGCTGTTGCAGGACTTTGCCTTTGCCACCAAGGTCGCCAATCTCGAGATTGAACTGATGGCCCTGGAAACCACGGTGCTGCGCGTGATCACGCGCGAAGCCCATTCGCCGGGACCGGAAGCATCGCTGCTGAAGATACGCGGCACCGAAATCCAGCAGTTGCTGGCCGAACTGATGATGGAAGTGCTGGGACCCAATGCGCTGGCGCTGGATCTCGATTACCTGGAAGGCCGTAGCGATCACGCCATTACCGGCGACGACGCCGGTGCGTCACTGGGCGCCAACTATCTGAACCTGCGCAAAACCTCGATTTACGGTGGCAGCAACGAAATTCAGAAAAACATCATCGCCCAGCTGATTCTGGGACTGTGAGGAAACATCATGGATTTTAATTTCAGCCAGGAACAACAACAATTCGCTGACGCGTTGCGGCGCTGGATCGACAAGGACTATACCTTCGAGGTGCGCCAGCGCATCGTGCATTCGCCGCAAGGCATGTCCGCCGCTGCCTGGCGCACGCTCGCCGACCTCGGCATGACGGCCCTGTTCGTGCCCTCGGCGCAAGGCGGTTTCGATGGCGACGCTGTCGATCTGCTGGTGGTCATGCAGGAACTGGGGCGTGGCCTGGTGGTCGAGCCATACTTTGCCACCGCCTGGGGCGCCTACTTCCTCACCCTGGCCGGCAACCAGTACCATTTGCTGCAGGACGTCGCCGAAGGCCGCGCCAGGCTGGCCTGCGCGCTCGGCGAAAAACACTCGCGCTACGATCTGGCCGATATCAAGACCCTGGCCGCCATCAACGGCGAAGGCTACCGCATACACGGTAGCAAGACCATGGTGATCCACGGCGCCCAGGCCGACGCCCTGATCGTCTCGGCGCGCAGCGCCGGCGTCCAGCGCGACCCGCATGGCATCAGCCTGTTTGTGGTGCGCACCGATACGCCGGGCCTGACCATACGCGACTACCGCACACTGGACGGCCAGCGCGCCGCCACCGTGCAGTTCAATCACGTGGCAGTGCCGGCCTCGGCTTTGCTGGGACGGCTCGGTGGCGGCTGCGACATGCTCGACCAGGCCGCCGACTACGGCGTCAGCCTGCTATGCGGTGAGGCGCTCGGGGCCATGGATGCGCTGTTCTCGAGCACGCTGGACTATGTCAAAACCCGCCAGCAGTTCGGCGTGGCGATCGGCAGCTTCCAGGCCTTGCAGCACCGCATGGCCGACATGTACATCCACCTCGAGCAGGCGCGTTCGATGGCCATGCTGGCGGCAGCGCGCATCGACTGCGGCGACGCCGGCGAACGGCGCCGCGTGGTGTCGGCCGCCAAGGTGCGGGTAGGGCAGGCGGCCCGTTTTATTGGCCAGCAGGCGGTGCAGTTGCATGGCGGCATGGGCGTCAGCGATGAACTGCCCGCCTCGCATCACTTCAAGCGGCTGACCGCCATCGAACTGACGCTGGGCGATGTCGATCACCACCTGGAGCGCTTCATCGCCCAAAAGGGGTTTTTGCAGCATGCGTGAACGATGCCTGGCGTCATGAATATGTTGCAGCGTTTTCAGCACCCCGACCGGCCATTGTCGGTTGGCGCACAAGACGGCGCGGTAGCGGCGGTGATCCACGGCCTGTGGGGCCGCACGTATATGCGCGACCATTTGCTGCAGTTTCTGCGCGAACATACTGGCGCCGAGGCCACCATGTTCGGCTATCTGCATTGCGTAAAACGGATTGCCGACGAGCTTGAGCAGGCCAGCAGGCAGCAACGCGAGATCGTTGTGATTGGTTACAGCCTCGGTGGTTTTCATGCCGTGAAAATTGCCCGGGAACTGGCGCAGCGCCAGGTGCCGGTGCGGCTGCTGGTCACGCTGGGCTCGGGCGGGTTGGGCCGGCTGACGCCGATCCAGTGGAACGTCGATAACCGCCAGATTCCGTCGAATGTCGCCACCTGCCTGAATTTCTCATCACAGGGAGACTGGCTGGGCGCCGACTGGCGTTACGAAGACAACCTGGCAACCGCCACGGCGGCCCATCAGCACATCGAGAACCGGGTATTCGAAAAGGCCCACGCTATTTCACACATGGGACTGGTGCGCTGTTATCCCCCAGGCACCGTGCATCCGCTGGTGCAAACCGACATCCTGGACAGGATACGCAGGGCGCTGGCAACTGAACAAGCCTGAACCGACATGATGTGCCTGCCGTGATGCCGGCTCACGCCACCTGCAGGCAATAACGGTCGCGCCCGGTCTGCTTGGCGCGGTACAGATTGGCGTCGGCGCTGCGGATCAGGGCGTTGGCTTCGGCCAGTTCGAGCGGTGGCATGGCGGTGGCCAGGCCCATGCTGATGGTCACGCTGGCGGAAGTTGGCGAGGCCTCGTGTGGCAGCGCCAGCTTGCGTACTTCGTCCTGGATGCGCTGGGCCACCGCTTCGGCGCCGTCCGGGCCTTCCTGCGGCAGCAGCAAAATGAATTCTTCGCCGCCATAGCGCGCCAGCAAGTCTTGCGGGCGGCTGGCGCAGCCTTTCATGGCGGCGCTGACGGCTTGCAGGCACAGGTCGCCGGCCTGGTGGCCGTAGCGGTCGTTGTACAGCTTGAAGTGGTCGATATCGATCATGATCAGCGACAGCGGCAGGCCGGCGCGGCTGCAGCGGCGCCATTCGGCATCGAACCTGTCGTTGAAATTGCGGCGGTTGGCCACGCCGGTCAGGCCATCGGTCATGCTCAGCTCGCGCATCGCGTCGGCCTGGCGCTTGATGGTCAGCTGGCTGTGCACGCGGGCGCGCACCACGGCGACGTTGAACGGTTTGCTGATGAAGTCCACCGCGCCGGCTTCCAGCGCGCGGGTTTCATCTTCCGGTTTGTTCAGGGCTGTGACAAAAATGACGGGGATATCCTGCAGGCGCGGTGACGCCTGCAGTGCCGCGCACACAGCGTAGCCGTCCATGCCGGGCATGACGGCGTCGAGCAGGATCAGGTCCGGTTGCTGTGCCGTCGCCAGTTCCAGCGCCTTCTCGCCGGACAGGGCGAACTGCACTTCGTGTTCGCCACGCAGTGCCTGGTGCAGGATCTGGATATTCTCCATGGCGTCGTCCACCACGAGAATGCGGCCGTTCCGGGCCAGGTCCGTCCAACTCATGCACTATCCTTTCGCTGCATCATTTTTTCCACCAATGGGCCGGCAATATCGAAGTTCAGGGTTTCGATGGCGTCGGCCAGCGCGGCGGCCTGCTCCATCCCCGCCAGGGCAGGCCGCAGCACCTTGAAGTGCTCGAGCGCCTTCAGGTTATTATTTTGAAGCAAATCTTTTAACTCCGCCAGCCGCAGAGCCAAATCAGGCGCCGCAGTGTTGCTTACTGGAATATTCGCTACAGCCAGGTTCAGGTTTTCGGCGCCGGCCACCACCGTGCCGAGCGCCTGTTCCAGCTGATCGAGCAAGGGATGGACGATGCTGTCCTCCCGACCGGCGTGCAGGGCGGCCTCGACCTGGGCCGTCAGGCGCGCCACCTCATTGGCCCCCAGGTTGGCGGCCACGCCGCGCAGCCTGTGCAGCGCCTGCAATGCCAGCTTGTGCTCGCCGGCGTCCAAATGAGCCCTTACCTCCGGCACGGTATTGCCATGGGCTTGCCCGAAGCGCTTGAGCAGTGCCGCCAGCGTGTCGAAGTTGCCGCCCAGGCGTGCCAGCGCCGTGTCGAGATCGATGCCGGGCAGGTCGGGCGGCATGCTGTAGGCCGGCGCTGTGTCAGCATCGTCGTGTTGCCATGCCATGCCAGTAGTGGCCAATGCAGGTACGTGGACGTTGCTCTGCGGCACTGAATCGGGCGCCAGACTGGTCAGCACGCTGATCAGTTCTTCTACGTCGACCGGCTTGGCCACGTGGGCGTTCATGCCGGCCTCGGCGGCGCGGCGGCGGTCGTCTTCCATGACGTTGGCGGTCATGGCGATCACCGGCAAGGTCAGTCCGGCGCGGCGGATGGCTTCGGTCGCATCGTAGCCGTTAAGCACCGGCATCTGCACATCCATCAGCACCGCGTCGAAGCGGCTGGCGTCGTCCCGCAGCAAGTCCACCGCCAGCTGCCCGTTGCTGACCAGTTCCACGGTTGCGCCCGCGTGCGACAGCATGTATTGCGCCACTTCCTGGTTGATTTCATTGTCTTCCACCAGCAGGATGCGCATGCCGGCCAGGCGGCCATGCAGTGGCGATTGCGGCGCCGGCGCCATGGAGGCAGAACCCGGCCTGCCTTCGCTACCTGCGCCAGGTTCACCAGAGAGCAGCATGCGCACGCGCTCGAGCAGACGCTGCGGGCTGATCGGCTTGGCCAGGATGCCGGCCACGCCTGCGCTACTGTCGTAGCGGGCCGCCAGTGCAGCCTCGTGCTCGGACAGCATGATCAATACCGGTAGCGGCGCCACTGCCTGGGCGTCGAGCAGTGCGGCGCCGTGCGCATCGGCCAGTGCATGGTCGAGCAGCAGCAGGTCGTAACGCTGGCCGGCGCGCTGGCGCTCGGCCAGCAGGCGCTGCGCCTGCTCGATGCCGGCGGCGACGTCGGCGTGCCAGCCCAGCCACTCGCAAATGCTGAGCAAGGCCGCGCCCACGCTCGCATTGTCGTCCACAATCAGGACCGCCAGCGCGGTGGCGGCGGCCGGCAGCAATGGTGGCGTGGCCGGCGCCGTGCACTCGAGCGGACAGACAAACAGGAATTCGGCGCCCTGGCCGGGCGCACTGCGTACGTCGACGGCGCCGCCCATCATGTCGGCCAGCTGGCGCGAAATCGCCAGGCCCAGGCCAACGCCGCCAAACTGGCGGCTGGTGCTGCTGTCGGCCTGGGAAAAAGCTTCGAAAATGCGCGCCTGCAACTCGGCGGGAATGCCGACGCCGGTATCGCGCACGCGGAATTCGACCAGCATGGCGTGCCTGCCATCGGCTGCTTCAGCGCCCGCACCAGGGGCGGCAGCGGCGGCGCGCACCGACAGCACGACCTCGCCGGTGGCGGTAAATTTGACGGCGTTGCTGAGCAGGTTGAGCAAGACCTGTTGCAGCCGCATGGGGTCGCCAGCCAGCGCAGTGGGCAGGTGCGGGTCGATATCGTAGACCAGCTCGATACCCTTGTCGGCGGCGCTGCCGCTGATCATCACGCTGATGCTGTCCAGAATTTGTTGCAGATTGAACGGCGCGTGTTCGAGCAGCAACTGGCCCGCTTCCACGCGGGAAAAGTCGAGCACATCATTGACCACCGCCAGCAGCGACTGGGTGGCGATCTGGATCTTGTCGAGGTAGCTGCGCTCGCGCGGCGCCAGCGGCGCTTCCTGCAACAGCCGCGCCAGGCCGATGATGGCGTTCATCGGCGTGCGGATTTCATGGCTCATATTGGCCAGGAATTCACTCTTGGCGCGGCTGGCCGCTTCGGCGCGGTCGCGCGCGACCACCAGTTCTGCATTCAGTTCCTGCAGGTGCAGGCCGGTTTCCCGGAGTTCGGTCACGTCCGACACCAGCACGAAGAAGCCGCGCACGGCGCCGTGTTCGCCCACGTCGGGAATGTAATTGACCCAGGTGTAGCTGCGCTGGCCCGATGGCCACAGCAGCTCGCCGGCGAAACCCTGCGGTTCGCCGTCCAGCGCGCCCTGCACATAGACGGTGTTCTGCGCGTAGGAAGCAGCCCCCAGCACCTCGGGCATGGCGGCGCCCAGCATCTGTTCGCTGCTCATGCGATGCCAATCGAGGAAATGGCGGTTGGCAAAGCGGCAACGCAGATCGGCATCCCAGTAAGCCACCATGCCGGGCAGGCTGTCGGTGATGGTGCGCAGGAATTGTTCGCTCTTGGCCAGTTGTTCGACCGAGTCGCGCAGCGCTTCGCGCGCCTGCTTGCGTTCGGTAATGTCGAGCGCCAGGCCCAGCACGTGGGTGGCCGCGCCATGCTCGTCGCGCAGCGCCACCTTGCGCGTGGTCAGGTAGCGCGTTTCGCCGTGGCGGTTGGTGATCGGTTCTTCGGCGATTTCCGTGATCTGGCCGGGCGGCGAGGCCAGCACGGCGCGGTCGTCGGCGTTGTACTGTTCGGCCAGTGCGGGCGGATACAGGTCAAGGTCATACTTGCCGATGAATTCCTCGCCGTTGTTGCCGCCCGACAGCACGGCGCCATAGCGGTTCAGCATTTCATAGCCGAGATCGGAGGCGCGCTTGAGGAAGATCATGGCCGGCATGTTTTCCACCACCGAACTGATCAATTGGCGCGAGCGCTGCAGTTCGCTGGCGATGCGTTTCTGGTCGGTCACGTCGAGCAGCAGGCCGGTAATCGCCGCCACCTTGCCGTGCTGGTCAAACTGCGGATAGTAGCTGGCTACCCAGTGGTGCAACTGGGCGGCGCCGGCGCCAGAGCCTTTGCTGGCGCTGACCTGGCCGCTGCGCTCGACGCCGGTGAGCGGTTTGCCGCTGGCCAGCACGGTCCGGTAGTCTTCCAGGATGCCGCGCCGTAACTCGGCGTCACGGATCATGTCGCCGATGTGGCGGCCCAGGTGGGCCACGACTTTTTCGCCGCTCAGCGCCGCCTGGAAATCATTGACGCGGATGATGCGCAGTTCGCTGTCCACATAGCTCAGGCCCACCGGCGCCGTGGCGTACAGGGTTTCCAGCTGGGAGCGCGATTTTTCCAGTTGCCCGGTGCGTTCGGCCACCAGTTTTTCCAGCTCGTGGCGGTGGGCTTGCAGGTCGGCTTCCAGCGCATTGAAGGCGTGGGCCACGGCCTCGGCTTCGCGGAACGTCATCGCTTCCAGCGTAAAGGGCTTGCCGCTGGCCAGCGCTTCGGCCGGGCCGACCAGCGCCCGCACCGAGCGGGCGATGCGTCCGCCCACTAGCCAGGCCAGCGAAAAGCCGCCCAACAGCACCAGGCCCATGGCCAGCGAGATATTGGTGACGGCGCGCAGCAGTTCTTCCAGGGCCTTGGCCTGCGGCGTGGCAATGGCCACCGTGGTGCCGCTGACCGGCGAGCGGTTGTAGCCGAGGTAGATCGGCTTGCCTTCGGTGTCGCTGCTCGACAGCAGTGCATCGGGCGATTGCTGCAGCCGCGCGCGCAGTGCCGGGTCGGCCGGCTGGCCCAGCAACTGGCGCGGCCCGCCCGATTGCGCCACCAGTTTGCCGTCGGCGTCGTACAGCGTCATGCTCTGGTGCGGCTGGATTTTTTCGTCGCGCAGGATGTTGTCGAGCTGGTCGGGCTTGAGCAGCGCGGTCAGCGCATACACCACCTGGTTTTCCAGGAATACCGGCACATCGACCGCCAGCAGCGCGCTGCCGGCCACGTATACCACCGACAATTGCGGACGCGCCGCGTGGAACAGCGCGGCCAGCCGGCTGGCATTGTTAAAGGCGTTAAAGGTGTCGGGCAGCGGTGCACCGACGTGCATCGCCACCTGGCCGCTGCTGTCGCTCAGTAAAAATTGCGAAGCTGGAAACTGTGGACCCAGCAGGCCGCCGGCTTGCAGCCGCAGCGTGTCAAAATCGTTATTGCGGATGCTCGGCGAAATCGCCAGCGCCTGCGCGGCGCCCTCGCTTTGCAGCAGATCGCGGTCGATGGCCGCGGCTACCACGCGTGCGGCCTTGCGCGTGTCTTCCATCAGCGTGTTGCGCTCGCGGCTGTAGAACTCGCGTACCACGGCGCCAAAGCCTATCGTCGTCGGCAGCGCGCAGGCCAGCACCAGCAGGGCGATTTGCGCGCGGATCGACGGCAGGCGAGAGCGGGGGCTGGGGGGGGCAGGCACGGCGTGACACTCCGCTGTCAGGCTCAGAAGAACACGGCGGTACGCTGGATCACGCTGCCATTGTTGGTGTAGGGCGCGGTGGCGCGCACCGAACCGGTATCGAATTTACCATCGTCGAGCTTGCTGTCGATCTGCTCGGCAAAGCTGTCCGGCAGGTTGTCGAGGCGGATGCCATTGCCGCCGCGTCCGCCGATGGCGTCGTTGTAAATATACACGGCGCCGCCCTGGGCGCTGGTCATGAAGTCGGTCGTGCCGTTGAACGAACCGGTAATAAAACCGGCCAGCGCCAGGTGTTGCGGCGCCAGCAGGTATTCGGCGATCTGGCCGTCGCCATTGCCATTGCCGGTGGCGCCCGGCGCGTGGGTCGTGCCTTGCACATCGTCGCCAGGCAGGGCGCGGAATTTATCCTGGTAGGCGTTGACGGCGGCCGTCAGCGAGGTCGATTGCTGAATGATATTTTTGACACGGGCGCTGTCGATCAGGCTCTGACCCTTGAGCACGCCCCCGAGCAGCAGGCCGATGATGACCAGCACAATCGCGATCTCGACCAGGGTAAAGCCGCCCTGTTGGGAATGGTGAGCACGGGGAGCAAGGGTAGCAGGGGCGGTGGCGGGCATGGAAAATCCTTTCTTCAAATCAAATTCTATATTACAGCAAGGGTTACGGAGCAGGCGGGGTGTTTTGCCGTTTGTGCTGGCTTGTGGCGTTCAACTGGTCGAGACGGTTGGCCAGCCAGTGCAGTTCGCGCGGGTCGCGCACCTGGCCGCTGCTGATCAAGCCGCCAATCAGCGCACGGGCGCTGTCAAGTTCATTCATGTCTTCCAGGATGAAAATCTCGAGCTCGCGCGCCCACGCCGGCGTGCTGCCGGGCCGCGTGTGCAGGCGGATATCACGGGCGTAGCGTTGCGCCAGCGGCAGGTCGTGCAGCGTGTGGCGGGCCACCAGCGCCGCGTGCGCCAGCCATGGCCAGCGGCGCTCGGGATCTTCGGCAAAACGTGCATGGACAAAGTCCAGCATCAGCCGGGCCCGCGCCGGATCGCTGACGGCGCCATACACCATGCTGGCCGCCAGCAACGGCGACTGGCCGCGCGGGTCGAGTTCCAGCACCCGCTGCAGCCAGCCGGCCAGGGTGGAATAATCGAGCTGGCGCCAGGCAATGCTGGCGCCGGCCGGATCGTCAAAGCCCTGCACGTACAACATGGTCAGGCGCGACAGCGCCACCGGCTCGCCCAGCGCCGCCAGCTGCAACGCTGCCAGCGGCGGTACTGGTGGCAATGTTGGCGATTGGATTTGCCTGGCCGGCACGCGGCTGGCCTGCCACGCCAGTTGCAGCGCCAGCGCCACCAGCAACAGCAGCAGCACGGCGCGCGGCGCCTGACGTGGCGACTGACCTGGCGCCTGGCTTGGTGTAGGGAAGCCGTCGCCGCGCATTCAGAGCTGCTTGCGGTAAAGGTCGAACAAGCCGGCGGCCGCCATCAGCGTGACGTACAGCGCGGTTTGCACGCTGATCGCCAGCAGATCGGCGCTGTTGCCGCCGTGGTACACCAGCCAGTCGCTGCGGGTAAACTGGTCGAGGTGGGGCAGCAGCAGGGCCAGCATATCGACGCCGCCGGCGAGCAGTTGCTGGCCCCAGTCGGCTTGGCCACCACCACCATGGCCCAGCAATTGCAGCACGCCGATCGAGCGCGCCATCACATAAAACGCCAGCGCGGCGGCCATGGCCGGCAGCACCTGTTGCAGCGTCAGCATGCACAGCAGGCTGAAGGCGGCGACGATCCAGCATTCGCACAGCAGGGAAAAGGCCCACAGGGCGGCCTGTTCGGGCGGCGCCAGCAGCAGCGCCAGCGCACCGAACAGCAGCGCCGGCAGCAGGGCCAGTGCGCCAAAACCGAGCAGCTTGCCGGCCAGGTAGACGGCGCGCGGCATCGGCAGCGCCAGCAGCAGTTCCAGCCCCTTGTCGCTGGCTTCGCGCACCATGCTGGTGATGACGAAGGTGGCGACCAAAAACACCGCCGCCAGCCGCAGCACGGCGCCCAGCAGCGCCGCCTGCAGTTGCCGGCTCTCGGTCAGCGCCAGTTCGTGCAGAAAGCCGGCCAGCCCCACCGCGCCCAGCGCCGCTACGATCAGCAGCCACAGCAGGCGGTTGCGCAGCGCTTCCAGCAGCGTGTAGCGGGCTATGGTCAGGCTCATGTTCATGTTCCTGGCGATCATGGCAGCTTTTGCGCCGCGACCATGCGGTTGTACAGGATGTTGGGGGAAATCCACAGTATCAGGTCATCGAATTCGCCGCCGGCGGCGCGCGGGTCGGTGCTGGGCGGACGGCTGACAAAGGCAATGCCGCCACCCTGCAGATTGGTTTTTTCATCGATGTTGTTGACGCCGGCATCGAGCAGGCGCGTGTTCTGGTCGCTGGTGGCGCCGTAGCCGTTGCGTCCGAACGAGACGATCACGGCGGGAATGTCATTGACTTCGCTTGCCGGCAGCAACTGGCCGTCCATGCCGCGCGTGGCGATGGTGATGTCGCGCGCGGTGTTGAGCGAGAAAAAGCCGACACTGTTGCCGAACGAGGGCGTCAGCGAATAGGCCAGCAGGCGGCCCCAGCCGTCGAGCCGGCCCACGCCCAGCGCGGCCCAGGGCAGATAGCCGTAGCGTTTGTTGCACTCGCTGCCGTTGCGGTCTTCGCGGCCGTCAACGGCGGAAATGGCCGGGCAGGGCAGGTAGCCGTTGCGCAGCGCAAAGCCGTACAGCGCTTCGCGCGCTTCTTCCATCGTGCGCTGAGTTTCGCTGACGCGACGCTGCTCGAGCTGCGACGACAGCGGCGCCACCAGGCCGCCGATCATCAGGCCGACCACCAGCAGCACGATGGCGATTTCGACAATGGTAAAGCCGGCCGGCTTGCGGGGCGCAGTGGTCATGGGCATGGCAGACTGTAAAAAAATGCGTGCATCGTTATCCTGAATTTATCCGTTAATCCGTTATCCATTAGCGCGGCATGCTGCCCTGCGCCGACGAGGCGCGGATGCGGTCGCGGATCTGCGGCAGCGATACCCAGCTGACCATGTTGCTGAAACTGCCGCCGGCGCTGCGGGCGTCGTCGCTGGCGGCGCGCGCCATGAAGTCGTGCAGCGCCTGTTCGTTAGCCTGTTCATCGAGATTGTCGCTGACCGCGCTGGCCTGCACCATGCCGTGCACGCTCACACCCAGGTGGCGGCCGCTGGAAAAAATCACGGCCGGGGCGCAGCGGTCATCCTGCACGCAGTTGGCCGAGCCGACGCGGTAGAACATGCTGCCGTCATCGAGGCGGTCGATCACGGTCTTGCTGGCTTCCACCGGCGTATCAAGATTGCCGTTGGCAAAATCGAGCGACACGCTGTAGCGCAGCAGCTTGTCCCAGCCATCGCCGGGCGTCAGGCCCAGGGTAATCCATGGCAGCAGGCCGGTACAACTGGCTTCGTCGGCGCACGGCTGCGGGCTCTCGCGCCCGTCAACGGCGGAAATGGCAGGACGCGGCAGGCGCCGGTGCGCCACCGCGTAGCCGAGCAGCGCCTCGCGCGCCTGGCCCAGCGCTATTTGCGTGCGGGCCTGCTGGCGTAACACGCCGTTGGGCTGGTGATACATGCTCATCAAAAAAGACGCCGCACCGAGGCCCAGCACGGCCACCAGCAGCAGCAGCGCAGCGCCGCGCTGGCGTGCGCGGGGCTGGTGACGATAGCGCTGCTGCTGGCGGCGATGGTGATGAACGATGTTCACGGCTCGTTGATATCCTTGACGCGGCCCTCGGCCAGGTCGTAGCGCTGGCCCGGTTGCAGCACGATGCGCCGTCCCGAGGGCAGGGTAACGGTCAGCGCTTTGCTGTTGCGGTTGCTGAACTTGTTGGCCGCGCCGCTCTGCGGCACATTGTTCAGCCATACCGTGCTGCGTCCGCTGCTGGTGCGCAGCACGCCGTTGAGCTGAAGTTGCTCCGGCGATGGCGGTGTTGCGGCTTCCTGTGGCGCGGTCATGGCGGGCGGCATGCCGGGTGGATAAGCCGCTGCGTTGCCGGCCTGATAGCCGGGTTGCCCCGGTGGCGGTCCGCCGCCCATGTCTTCGGCCGTCATGGTGGCCGGGCGGCCCATCGGCATCGCCGGCGGCGCCTGGTCGTCAGCCGTCACCGCTGCTGCCGGGTTGGCGCCGACAGCCTTGCCGCGGCTGGCGTCGAGCGTCTGGCGTTCGGCCGGTGTATGGAATAGCCGGCCCATGCTCGATTGCGCCATGGCGGGTAGCGCCGTCATGGCGCCGGCCAGCAGCGTGGAGCGGATCAGCAGTGCGTATCTCATGGTTTGCCCTTGCCGGCCGGGGCCATGGTGATCCAGTTCAGCGTACAGTCGGCGCCCAGCGTGGCTGCACCGGTGGCGGTGGCCTGAACTGCGCTGGCCAGGCGCTTGATCGAACAATCCTGCAAGGCAAAAAAGCCGCGTTCGTGCAGATCGGCGAAGAAATCGAACAGATCCATGTCCTGCACCAGCTCCATGTGCAGGCGCATGCGGCTGCCCTGTAAGGTATATTCGCCAAGATCCAGCGCCGACTCCAGCCGCACCGGCTGTTGCGGGTCGATTTCGTAGCTGAGCGGCGGCAGGCGCCGGCTTTCCTGGACCTGGCGGATGGCGTCCACCCATTCCAGCCGGCGTTCCTCGCCGATCAGGCCGCGCTGGCGCAGCTCGCTGTAGCGTTGCTGGAAGTTGCGGATGTCGCGTTTTTCATTGTCGAGCTGGGCATAGCGCGTGGCGGCGGCGTTGCGCTCGCGCTGGGCTTGAGCGAGTGCTTCGTCGGCTTCCTGCTGGCCGATGGCAGTTACCGTCACCAGCGTCATACCGCAGATGATGACGGCGGCGGCCGTCAGCACGGCCGTGCGGATCAGGCCGAACTCGCTGATCCAGTACGGTAGCGCCACGGCAGCGCGTTTGCCGGCGGTCTTGGGCGCTTGTGCTTGGGCTTGGGCCGGGCTCATGGTTTCCACACCAGGTTAAGGGTAAATTTGGGATGGGCGGCGGCAGCCTGCGCACCGGCCTTGCCTTGCAGGCGCACCGAGGGGCGCGTGTCGAGCGGCGGCTTGTCCACCTGCACCAGCAGGCGCGGGTTGGCCGCCAGTTGCTGGGCGAACGCCTGCATGGTATCTACGGCCTGGCGGTAATCATCTTCGTCAGCGAGAATTTCGGCTTCCAGCAGCAAGGCCTGCGGTGGGCGCACGGGAATGCCGGCCAGCAGCGACGACATGGGCGCCACGCTTGCCGGCGCGCCACCGGCATTGTTCACCACCGCCTGAGCAGATCCTGCACGCGCGCCGGGAAGATCGACCTTCCAGTCCAGTTGCAACAGGCGGATCTGCGGCGACTGTTCCAGCGCCTGGCTGACCATGGCCACCATGGGCCAGGGCGTGGGCCCCTGCAAGGCCAGCATGCGTTCGACATTGATGGCGGCGCGCATGTTCGCGGTGGTGGTCACGCGCGGCGGCATGGCCGCCATCACGGCGTTGTAGCGCTGATCAAACGTGCGCGCTTCGGCGTTCAGGCGCGCCGCCTCGGTTTTTGCGGTGGAGGCTTGCCACAGGTTGACGCCGATCGCACACACGGCCACCGTCGCCAGCGTGGCGCTGGCCACATACAGGCTGACGCGCGCGCGCCACAGGTGGTAATAGCGTTGCAGCGGCCCCAGCGTGTAATGGCTGGCGGGGCGGTTGCGCGCCAGCAGGCCCAGCCACATGGTATCGGCCAAGGGCGCCGTCCGGGCATCGTCCGGCGCGGCCACGCCCAGTTGCTGCGCCACCTGTTCCAGCGGCTCGAAACGGAAGGCGGTTTCCGGCCCCTCGCTGCATTGTTCTGCCAGCGCTGGCAATTGGACGGCGGCCGCGATCACCACGGTTTCCAGCACGTTACCGCGCGCCATCAGGCGTACGCTGGTGAGAAATTGCTGGGTCTTGGCGGTTTCGCTGGCGATGTTGACGGGATTGCCGTCGCGGTCGATGGCAGGCGTCAGGCGTGAGAACTTCAGCTGGCCTTGCTGAAAATAGCTTTGCCGCCAGCCGGCCGACTGCTGGCTCAGCAGCAGCAGGTGTTGATTGCGCCAACCGAGCTTGCGCACCAGTTGCTCGCTCAGCAGCGTGGTCGAATACAGGCCGGCCAGCGGCACGCGCAACTGTTCCAGCGCGTCGAGCCACGGTTGCACGGCGCCCGGATTGGTCAGCGCCGACAGCAGCACGGTATCGTCGCGCCGCCCGGCCGGTTCGCGGCCCTGGATTTCATGGTGGCGGAACGGCGTATCGCGGTATTGCTGCAGCAGGCGGCGCTGCAGCAGCTGGGCGCCGGCGCGCCCGCCCACATGCGGCAGTTGCAGGCGCTGAAAATCTTCTTCGATCAGGTCGGTCAGCAGCCAGACCGGAGTCCGGGCATGCGGCTCGAGGTAATCGAGGAACGCCTCCACACCGGCGCTGTCGGCGCTGAAGCAGGCGCCACCGGCCAGGCGGCCGCGCTGCCAGCGCCAGGCGCACAGCTGTTCGTTACTCAGATAAAGTACATGTCGGTTCAGCACGCGCGCCTCAGGTCTGGATCTTGCTGATCGTGTCGTAAATCGGGCCCATGACCGACAGCATGATCCAGCCCACCAGCAGGCCCAGGATCACGGTCATGGCCGGTTCTATCATGGACTGCACTTTCTCGATCATTTCCTTGACTTCACGGTTGTAAAAATAGGCGACATTGCGCAGCGCACCGTCGAGAGCGCCAGTGGTTTCACCGACCTTGAGCATGCGGATCACCAGCGGCGGAAAAATGCCGGTGTTCTGGAACGCCGCCGTAATGCCCTGGCCTTCGGCGATCAACTGGCCGGCGCGGCGCAGGCCGGCGGCGACCACGCGGTTGCCGACAATGCCCTCGGACAGGCGGATGCAGTCGAGAATGCTGATGCCGGACGCATACATCATGGCAAAAAATGTGGCAAAGCGCGCCAGAATGATTTTGTGCAGCACCGGGCCGATCAGCCATACGCGCAGTTTGGCGCCGTCCGCCGCGTAGCGCGCCGCCTCGCTGCGCGCCAGCCAGAAGCGCGCGCCGATAAAACCGAGCACGGGCAGCGTCAGCAAAATCGCCCAGTAATCGATGAACACATTCGACACGGCAATCAGCGCGCGCGTGTGCAACGGCAGCGTGTTGCCCATGTTCTTGACGAAGCTGGTCAGCTGCGGCACCAGGTAAATCATCAGGAAAAACGCCACGCCGACCACGAACAGGCCGACGGCGGCCGGGTACATGACGATTTTCCTGGTCTGCGAGGCCAGTTCGTCCTGCCATTTCAGGCTTTCCGACAGGTTCTTGAACACCTCGGCCAGCTTGCCGCTTTGCTCGCCCGCCATCACCAGGCTGGTAAAGGTCTGGTCGAACACTTCCGGGTAAGCGCTCATGGCGGACGACAGTTGCTGGCCGCCCTCGATGTTTTCGATCAGGCCGGTAATCATTTCGCGGAAGCGCGGGTGGTCTATGCTCTCGCGCAAGTCATTCAAGCCTTCCAGGATCGGTACGCCGGCGCCGGTCAGCTGCTCCATGTGGAAGCAGAAATTGATCAGGTCGCGGCGCGTGATCACGCGCTTGAGCGCCATGACTTTGGTGCGCGAAACCTGGCAGTCGATCAGGTCCAGGCCCATGCGGTGCAGGCGCAATTCCAGGTCCGGCTCGTTGCTGGCATCCATATTGCCGGGTTGTATCTGGCCGGCGGCGTCCATGGCGCGGTAAAAATATTGCGGCATCGGCCTACGCTCCCAGGCCGCCGGCGAGGCGCTCGGTCAGGTCCACCACGCGCCCCACTTCCTCGAGCGTGGTCACGCCTTCGCGCACGCGGCGCAGGCCGTCATCGACCAGGCTGTGGAAACCGCCGGCGGCTGCCGCCGCTTTCAGTTCGCGCGTGGAGACGCGGCGCGCCACCAGTTCATCGAGCGCCGGCGTCATCTTGAGCAGTTCGATGATGGCAATACGGCCCTTGTAGCCCTGGTGGGCGCAGCGCTCGCAGCCGACGGCGCGGTACAGCGTTTGCGGCGCATCGTCGGCGCCCAGGCCGAGCAGGCGGCGTTCGATGTCCTCGGCCTCGTGCGGCTGGCGGCAGTGCGGGCACAGCTTGCGCACCAGGCGCTGGGCGATGATGCCGATGATGTTGCCGGACATGATATCGGGCAGCACGCCGATATCGAGCAGGCGCGGAATCGCGCCAATGGCCGAGTTGGTGTGCAGCGTGGAATACACCTGGTGGCCCGTCATGGCGGCGGCAAACGCCATTTCCGCCGTTTCCTGGTCGCGGATTTCACCGACCAGAATGATGTCCGGGTCTTGCCGCATCATCGAGCGTATGCCTTCGGCAAAACCCATCTTGGCCGATTCGTTGACCGAAGTCTGGCGGATCATATTCATCGGATACTCAACCGGGTCTTCCAGCGTCATGATGTTGACGCTTTCGGTATTGATATGGTTGAGGATCGAATACAGCGTGGTGGTCTTGCCCGAGCCGGTCGGGCCAGTGACGAGGATCACGCCATCGGGGCGGGCGATCATCAGTTTCAGCAGGCTCAGTTCGGTGTCGCCGAGGCCCAGACCGTCCAGCGGCACGATGCCTTTCTGGCGGTCGAGCACGCGCAGCACAACGTTTTCGCCGTGCGTGGTCGGCTGCGCCGAGGCGCGGAAATCGATCTGCCGCCCCGAAAATTTGATCGAGATGCGGCCATCCTGCGGCGCCCGGGTCTCGGCAATGTTCATGTTCGACATCACCTTGAGGCGCACCGCCATGGCCGGCCAATAGGATTTGTGCAGGCTGCGGATCTGCCGCAGGATGCCGTCGATGCGGTAGCGGATGCGCAAAAACGATTGCTCGGGCTCGAAGTGCAGGTCGGAAGCGCCATTCTGCACCGCGTCGGCCAATATCGCGTCGATCAGGCGCACCATCGGCTGGCTGTACTCGTCGGAGGTGCTGCCCAGGCTGGCGTAACTGACTTCGCCGGTTTCGATTTCGTGCAGGATGCCGTCGATCGAGAGCTCGAAGCCATAGTACTGGTCGATGGCGCGGGCGATGTCGGATTCGTTGACCAGCAGCGGCGTGATGGTGATGCCCTTGACCAGCATGGCGCTGATCTGGTCGAGCGCGACGATGTTGCTGGTGTCGGACATGGCCAGGATCAGGTTGTCCGTCTGCCGCTCATACACGATGGGGAACACGCGGTAGCGCTTGGCCACCTCCTTGGGTATCAGCTTCAGTGCAATCGCATCGACCACCAGGCTGGTCAGGTCGGCGCTTTGCTGGTTGAGGTTTTCCGACAGCGCCATGCGCACCGTCGCCTCGGTGACGAAGCCGAGCGTGATCAGCAGCTTGCCGAGCGGCTCGTTGCTGCGTTTCTGTTCGATCAGCGCAATGCGCAACTGGTCTTCGCTGATGACGCCTTTCTGGATCAGCAGTTTGCCAAGGGGAAGTTTTGCCTGTTCTGCCATGATCAGTGTGCGGTGCCTGCTGCGCCCAGTTCCTGCATGCGCTGGCGCAGCGCATTGGCGGAAAACGCCGCCGGCCTGTCCTGCGCCAGCGTGAGCGCGCGCTGGTAATAGGTCAGCGCCAGCTTGCCCTGGTTCAGCCGGTCCAGGCCGATGGCCAGGTTGTAGGCGTAGTCGGGATTGTCGGGCGCGGCGCTGTAGGCGCGGAAATAAGTTTGCTGGGCTTCGGGCCAGCGGCTTTGCTGCGCATACAGGTTACCCAGTGCAAACAGTGCCGGACCGGCCTCGGGCGAGGTGGTCAGAATGGCCTTGAGACGGCGTTCGTTCTGGCCGATGTCGCCGCCACGCACGCTCACCAGGCCGGCAACGGCGGTGGCGTCGTTGGGATCGAGTTCGAGCAGGCGCAGATACCAGGCCGACGCTTGCGCGCCCTGCTGCTGGCGCGCCGCGACGGCGGCCATGCCGAGCAAGGCATCGCGGCTGTTGGGGTCCTGGCGCAGCGCCGCTTCGTACTGGAGCTGGGCATTGGCCAGGTCGCCGCTGCCCAGCGCGCGGTAGGCGGCGTCCAGCCCCGGCGTGACCTGGGCCGGCTTGACGGCGCGCGCCACGCGGATTTCGGCATTGTCGGGGGCGGCCACGGGCGGCAGGCGTTCCTGGCGCGGCGCATTGAGCTGGGCCTGGATCGCTTGCTGGGCGGCGGCCAGTTCCTGCTCGGTACGCGCCAGGCGCCGTTCGATATCTTCACGGGCGGCGCGGTTCAATCCCGCCGAGGACGATGGCGCCAGCATGCCATTGGCCGAACCGTCGTCGTCCGCCTGCCCGAACACTTCGCCCGGTGCCGGACTGTTGGATGGTGCGCCAGCCGGGGCAATGACTTGCAGCGGCGTGGCGCCGGTGGCGCCCGGCGGCGGCATGGCGACGGGCGGCAGGCGTGAACCGGCGCCGGGCGCCATCACCGCTTGCCAGTAGTAATAGCCGAAGCCGAGCACGATCAGCGCCAGGATGGACAGCAGCACGATCAGGCGCAGGCGCTCGGGATCGATGACGGCCGCTGCCGATGCCGGTGCTGGCGCGGCGGCGCGGGCGCGGGCAGTGCTGCGTGGTCTGGCGTCGGCCGTGGTGTCCGCTTTGTCGGCTTGCACTGCCTGTTTTTCAGGCCTTTCAACGTTTTCAGCATCGGCCACCGGCGCCGGCGCTGGTGGTACAGGTTCGGCTGCAGGGGGCGGGCTGGCCGCCAGCGGCGGCGTCAATGGCGCCAGCTCGGGTGCTGGCCCCGGCGTTGGCGTGAGCGGCGGCAGTGGTTCCAGACTGAACGCCGGGGTGGCGGCGAAGTCGAGGCCGAGGCCTGTATCGCGTTGTGGCTCGATGGGCGTGGCAGCGGGCGCAGGCGCGGCCGGGGTCAACGCCAGGATCTCGTCGAATTCCTGCGAGGGCTTGTCAACCTCCGTGTCGGCGGCGGCGCTTTGTTTGGCGCGCTCGGCTTTCTTGAGCGCCTGCATTAATAAACTCATGATCCGTTGGCCTTGGCGGTGGGGACAGGGTAGGGCACGGTTTCCGGGTAGGGCGCTGTGTCCGGCGTTTCTCCCGGCAGCAGGTAGCGGTAATCCTTGTAGTCGCCGTTGACGCTGGCATCCTTGATCACCACCGGGCGCATGAAGATCACCAGCTCGGTCTTGGTGCTGGTTTCGTTACGGAAGGAGAACAGGTCGCCGACCACCGGCAGACTGCTCAGCAGCGGTACGCCATCCTTGGCGTTGTCCACGCTATCCTGCATCAGCCCGCCCATCACGGCAATCTGCCCGCTCGGTACCTTCATCAGCGATTCCAGCTCGCGCGCCTGGATCACCGGCACCCGGCTGCGCACGCTGCCCAGCGCCGGATTGGGGTCATCGACATAGCCGACGATGCGGGTAATCGTCGGCCGCACATTGATGGTGACTTCGTCGCTGTCCGAAATCTGCGGCGTCACGCTCATCACGAAGCCGACCGGCACGGTTTCCAGCTTGGATTCGTAGATTGCCTGCGAGATCGGATTGCCATTGGCGCCTAGCACGGCCGGCGTGACCTTGATCGAGAAAAACACATTGTTATCGACCACCTTGAGCAGTGCGGTCTGGTTGTTCATCACGCTGATTTTGGGGCTGGACAGCACTTTGACCTTGCCAAACGATTCCAGCAGCTGGATGGCGGCCGTCAGGTTGCCGAGCCGGCCAGTGGGGTTGAGGAAGTTCAGCGTGAAAATGCCGGGGCTGGTGCCGGGCGCCACGCCGCTGGGCAGGGTGGCGCCGACCTGGCGCTGCGAGAAGCCGATATTCTGGCCCGCCGCGATACTCGACCAGGTAATGCCTTGCTGGTAATTGTTGCTGAGCCGGACTTCGATCACGGTCGCCTCGATCAGTACCTGGCGCTTGGCGGCGCCGACCACGATGTCGAGGAATTCGCGGATTTTTTCGTGCTGGCGGCCGGTCGCGCGCACGGCGATCAAGCCGCCCTCGGCGTTCACGATCACCGAATTGGTGGTGGCGGTGTTACGGTTGGCGCCAAAGGCGCTGCCGTCAAATGGCGATGGCGTTTGCTGCGCAGTGGCGCTGGCCTGGCCGCTCTGGCCTGGCTGGCCCGGGGCAGGCAAGGGCGCTCCCGCCAGCGGATCGACCAGCTTGTCGTTGAGCGTGGTCGGGCGCAGCATGTCGCGGATATTTTTTTCCAGGCTGTACCAGAAATTATTGTCACCGCGGTTGTTGACCACGGTGGTCGAGTTGTTGCTGGGATTACTCGCTGCTGCACCGCCGCCCGCACCGGCGCCGGTAGCGCCAGTGCCGCCGGTCCCGCTGGCAACCGGCGCGGCGACGACGGGATTGGCGGCGCCGCCACCGCCGCCGGTGGTGGAAATCTGCGTGGCTATGTTGACGCTGCTGCTGGTGCTGCGCGCTATGTTGACGTAATCCACCTTGTAATTGCGCCACTCGGGCGTGTCCGGCAGCACGGTCAGCACGCCGTTGCTGATCTCGTACCGCATATCGACCTGGCGCTGGATGCGGCTCAGTAACTGCGGCAGCGTCTGGTCCAGTGCATTGAGCGTGACATTGCCTTCGACGCCGGGATGAACATCGACGTTGAGGCCAGCGTCGCGCGCCAGCGCAAACAGCAGCGACTGCACCGCCACCTTGTGCACGGTCACGCTATAGGTTTCCACCTTGGCGGTGGGGCGGGGCGGCGGCAGTACCGCGCTCTGCTGCACCGGCTCGGGAATGGCGCCGGCGGCGCGCGGCGCTTCCTTGATGTGGGCTGGCGACTGCGGCAGCGTGCGCGTGGCGCAGCCGCTCAGGAACACACTGCATGCCACGGGAACAAGGGAATAAGCGAGTTTTTTCATTGAGTCTTTCCGGCCCAGGGCAATAGCAGGATGTTGTACATATGCAATTATAGCCAACATGATCTTATAAATCGGGTAGCGCGGCAACAATGCCCGCCACAATCGCCACAATCACGGCGAACACAGCCACGATTGCAACAGTGCTGATTCGAAAGCCACTCAGCCGGCTCGCCAAGCGCTGCGCCGCTGTGGTCGCCGTCCGAAACGGCGCTTCACGGATGGCCAGCCGGGCGTGCTCCGCGCTGACGGTGGCCGCATCGTCGGCAAACGCCGCCAGCAGCGCCTTGTCGGCCAGGATGTTGATACGCCGGACGATGCCCTGCGAAGCGTCGCTGATCAGCTGCACGGCCGCCTTGCTGAACACCGCCGAGCCGTCATGGCCGGCCGCCGCCAGCCGGAACGCCAGAAACTCGGCCACCAGTTGCGGCGCCAGCGGCGGCACCGTGAAACTGTGGGTAATGCGTTCGCGCAACTGGCGCATGCTGGCCAGCTCCAGGTGCTGGTCCAGTTCCGGCTGGCCGAACAGCACGATCTGCAGCAGCTTGCTGTGCGCGGTTTCCAGGTTGGTCAACAGGCGGATCGCTTCCAGGGTTTCCAGCGGCATCGCTTGCGCTTCTTCCACCAGTAACACGACCTGCCTGCCCTGGCCGTGAAGGCCGATCAGGTGCGCATGCAGCCCACGCTGCACTTCATCGAGACGGTAGCCACGCGTGGGCAGGCCCAGCTCGGCGGCAATCGCGTAATGCACGCCGGCTGGATCGAGGTTCGGGTTGACCAGGTAAATCACCTCGACATGGGGCGGCAACTGGCGTTCCAGCATGCGGCACAGCATGGTCTTGCCGGCGCCCACTTCGCCGCTGACCTTGATGATGCCCTCGCCATGACACACCGCGTACAGCAGCGCCGCCAGCAGTTCGCCACGGGTGTTGCCCGAATAGAAAAACGCCGGATTCGGCGTGATGCCGAACGGCGATTCGCGCAGGCCAAAGTGGGATTGGTACATGGTGCTCACCGTGCTCACGCTATGCAAGCCAGAAAGGCTTGCTCCAGCGACGCTGCACCGTAATGCGCGCGGCACTCGGCCGGGCTGCCGTCGAAACGGATCGCGCCGTCGTGCAGGATGGCCATGCGGTCGCACAGTTCATCGACATCGGCCAGCGCGTGCGAAGTCAGGAACAGCGTGCTGCCGCCGCGCTGCAATGCCCGCAACTGTTCCTTGAGCAAGGCGCGTGCTTTCGGGTCGAGTCCGCTCATCGGCTCGTCGAGTATATACAGGCGCTTGCGCGCCAGCAGGCAGGCGGCCAGTCCGAGCTTTTGCGTCATGCCCTTGGAGTAGTTGCGCACGGTTTTTTTCAGGGCCGCCGGATCGAGATCGAGCGCCGCCAGCATGGCTGCCACTGCCTGCGCATCGTAGCGCAGCCCTTGCAAGGTCAGCAGGTAGCGGATGAAGTCGGCGCCGGTCAGGTAGTAGGGCGGCGTAAAGCGCTCGGGCAGAAAACCGAGCGGCACCCGGCTGGCCGGCTGGTCGTGCGGCTGGCCGAAAATTGTGATGTCGCCGCCATTGAGCGCGCAAAAATCGAGCAGGCACTTGATCAGGCTGGTCTTGCCGGCGCCGTTGACACCGACCAGGCCCAGGCATTGTCCCGATTGCAACGTCAAGTCCACACCTTGCAGCACTGCGGTCTGGCCATAGCGTTTGACGACTTGCTGTAAGCGCAGTGCGGGTTCAGTCATTGCAACGAGGGAGTAGCCTTGGGGAAACGAAACCACACTGTAGCGTATTCATGCGAGGAATGCGACATCGTTTCGTCTTTCTTCATCGCAAATGTCACATTCTCGTCTAGAATGTGCAGAAGTTGTCGTGAGGAATCAATTGTGTCTAACGGGGAGCAGGTATGGCAAGGCCGGAAAAAGTCAGGCTAGGGGAAATTCTGGTCCAGCAAAAGCTGCTGTCGGAAGAGCAACTGGGCGCAGCCCTGGCCGAGCAAAAGCGCAGCGGCCGCAAGCTGGGGCGCGTGTTCATCGACAACGGTTTTGTCACGGAAGAGCAGATTTCCAACGCGCTGGCGCGTCAGCTCAACATTCCCTACCTGCACCTGAAGTTCTTCAACGTCAATCCCGACATCGTCCGCCTGTTGCCGGAAACCCAGGCGCGGCGCTTCCGCGCGCTGGTACTGGAAGACCGCAACGGCACGCTGCTGGTCGGCATGTCCGATCCGACCGACCTGTTTGCCTACGACGAGATTTCGCGCATCGTGCGCCAGTCGATCGAGCTGGCCGTGGTCAACGAAACCGAAGTGCTGGGCGTGATCGACCGCATCTACCGCCGCACCGAGGATATTTCCGACCTGGCGCGCGAGCTCGAACAAGACCTCGGCGATGTCTCGGTGGACTTTGGCGCGCTGGCCGCCGCCAATCCCAACCTGGAAGAAGCACCGATCGTCAAGCTGTTGCAAACGGTGTTCGACGACGCCGCCCAGGTGCGCGCTTCGGACATCCACATCGAACCGCAGGAAGGCCGGCTGCAGATCCGCTTCCGCATAGACGGCGTGCTGCATTTGCAGACGGAAACCGATATCCGCATCGCCCCCTCGCTGGCGCTGCGGTTGAAACTGATGTCCGAGCTCGATATTTCGGAAAAGCGCCTGCCGCAGGATGGCCGCTTCGCCGTGCGCGTGCGCAACCAGCGCATCGATGTGCGGATTTCCACCATGCCCACGCAGTACGGCGAATCGGTGGTGATGCGCTTGCTGAACCAGAGCGGCACCCAGTTGCGCCTGGACGCGATCGGCATGCCGCGCGCGCTGGTGGAAAAATTCCGCGCCATCGTCCAGCGCCCGAACGGCCTGGTGCTGGTGACCGGCCCCACCGGTAGCGGCAAGACCACCACGCTGTATTGCGCGCTGGCCGAACTGAACTCCGTGGAAAAAAAGCTGATCACGGTGGAAGACCCGGTCGAATACCGCCTGTCGGGCATCAACCAGGTGCAG
>JBEVNE010000078.1:0-4305 GCA_040508275.1 Duganella sp. | reverse complement strand
CTGCACGAAACCCATAACCTGATGAGCTCGGTGCACACGGTGGTCGAAGGCATCACCGCAGCCAGCGGCGAACCGGCGCACCTGGTCGCCACCAATGTCTACGTCAAAACGCCGCGCGGCTGGCGCATCGTGCTGCACCATGTCTCGATAGCACCAGGCGCCGTGCCGCACGATCCGCATGCGCAGGTTCTGCACTGAACCCTGTTCCCGCCGCCAAGGGGTAGCGCCGCAATGAACTACCCCGCTCCCCTCTGGCTCCCCGGCGGCCACCTGCAAACCATCTACCCGGCCAAGGCCATTGCCCGTCCGGCCGTGCCTTTTCGCCGCGAACGCTGGAGCGCACCCGACGATGATTTTGTCGATATCGACTTTGTCGATGGCGCGCCCGGCGCCCCCATGGTGGTGCTGTTCCACGGCCTGGAAGGCTCATCCGACAGCCATTACGCGCGCGCGCTGATGGCCGCCGTGGCGGCGCGCGGCTGGTCCGGCGCCGTGCCGCATTTTCGCGGCTGCTCGGGCGAGGCCAACCTGGCGCCGCGCTTTTATCATTCCGGCGACGCCGCCGAAGTGGACTGGGTGCTGCGCCGCCTGCACGCACGCCAGCACAAAGCCAGCGCCAACCCAGGCAAGTTTTACGTCGCCGGCGTTTCACTGGGCGGCAACGCGCTGCTGCGCTGGCTCGGCGAATCGCAGCACGCGGCCGACTTTGTCGATGCCGCCTGCGCAGTGTCGGCGCCGCTGGACCTGGTGCAGGGCGGCGCCGCGCTGGCGCGCGGTTTTAACCGCGTGTACACGCGCATGTTTTTGCAAACCCTCAAGCCCAAGTGCATTGCCAAGCTGGACCGCTTCCCGGGCCTGTTCGACCTCGATGCGCTACACGCCGCGCGCGACCTGTACGCTTTCGATAATGTCGTCACCGCACCGCTGCACGGCTACCGCGACACCGACGATTACTGGCACCGCGCCAGCGCCCGGCACGTACTCGGCGACATCACCGTGCCGACGCTGGTGCTGAACGCCAAAAACGATCCTTTCCTGCCGGGCAAACATCTGCCACAACGTGCGGCGCCGGGCGTGGTCCTCGAGTATCCTGAGCGTGGTGGCCACGTCGGCTTTGCCGTGGGCGCCCTGCCCGGCAAACTCGACTGGCTGCCGCAGCGCCTGCTGCATTTCATGGAAGGCGTCGGCAACGGCGCCAGGAAGGCATAAGATCATGGACGACATCGTCAAACAGGCACTGGCCAAATGGCCCAATGTCCCCAACTGCTATGGCTGGCTGGCGCTGGACGCACGCGGCAACTGGCGCATGCGCGACGAGCGCGCCCAGCAGCTGAACCTGCCCGGCGACAAGCTCACCAACACCGCGCTGGTCGGTTTTATCACGCGTAATTACGCCGTGGACGAGCGCGGCTGCTGGTATTTTCAGAATGGGCCGCAACGCGTGTACGTGCAGCTGGAAGCCACGCCGTATATCGTGCGCACCGATCCCGCGGCCGGCTGGCTGCTGCACACCGGCGCACCGCTCGATCCGGTCGAGCACGCGGTGCTGACCGATACAGGCGCGCTGATCCTGTGCAGCGGCGCCATCGTCGCGCAACTGGACGACCGCGACTTTGCCCAGGTGCTGCCGCTATTGCATATCGATGGCGCACCGGCCGGCGACGAGGCCTTACTGGCATGGCTTGACGGCACCGACAACGCAGCGCCCACGCTGACGTTAAAACTGACCGACCAGGAACGCGAAACCGTGATCGAACGCGTGCCCGCCGCCGCGCTGGCGCAGCGCTTCGGCTTTGTCAGCGTACCGGCCGCTCCGGCATCAGCTCCGATTTTTGCCGCAGGCGGTCAAACGGATCGCGGCTGAAATCGCGGTTATTCTGGCGCTGGAAAGGATCGGCCGTGCCCGACTCCTGGTCGGCGCTGTTTCCGTTGCTGGCACTGGCGCCGCTGCGCAATTCCGCCTTGAAGGCCGGCTGCGATCCGGCAAGATCTTTTTTAGCCTTGTCGCCCATCGCTTCACGGCGGCGCGCCTGCCACTCGCGCTCGCGCGCGTCGATCAGCGACTGGTCGTAAAACGAGGCATCGGGCGCCTTGCGGGCCAGTCCCAGCTGGTCCAGCGCCGACAAGGTGCCGCCCTGTATCATGTACGACTCGGCCAGCGCAATATGCTGCAGAGCCAGCTTGCCCTGTTTGGAATAGGTCTGCGCCAGCATGTCGTAGACATTCGCGTCCTCGCGGTACAGCAGGGCCTGATCGCGCAGGAAGGCGCCCGCCTCGTCATATTTGCCGGCAGCAATCAGCGCCTCGCCATACTGGTGGGCGATGCCGCGCGACAGCGGGAAGCGCAGGTGCGCCGCTTTGGCCTCGGCCACGCCGGCGTCGAGGGCGGCACGGTCGCCCGTTTGCGCCAGCTTGATTTCGATCGAGGTGGCGACAAAGATCGCGTCCGACGACGGTGGCGGCGCCGCGCTGAAGGTGCCGGGCGCCGGTGCCTTGCCAAAGGTGGCGCGGGCCTGGTCGAGCCAGCGCTGGGCCGCCGCCGTATCGCCATTCTTCAGCGACAGATAGGCCATGCCGTACTGGCCAGCCGTCAGCTGGTAGCGGTTTTGCTGCTTCATCTGTTCTTCAAAGAAGGTACGGGCCTCGGCCTTGTCGGTCGAACTTTCGGCTTGCAGCACGCGCGCACGCGAACGCACCAGGTAAAAATCGAGGCTGTCCACGCGCTGCTTGTAAGGCTGTTCGCGGATGCGCGCCTGGATGTCGGCGATGCGCTCGGTGGTCAGCGGGTGGGTTTGCAGATAGGCCGGCACCAGGTCGCTGTAATTGCGCGTGGCCGACTGCATGCGCTGGAAAAACGCCACCATGCCGGTGGTATCGAAACCGGCTTCGCCTAGTATCTGGAAACCGATGCGGTCGGCCTCGCGCTCGGCCTCGCGGCCAAAGTTCAGCTGGCGCTGAATCGCCAGCCCCTGCCCGCCCATGAACACGCCAATGGCGGCGTCGCCACCGGCGCGCGAAGCCAGCGCGGCGAGGATCATGGCGGCCAGCGGTATCAGCGCATCCTGCTTTTGCTGGCCGATGGAACGGGCGATATGGCGCTGCGCCACGTGGCCGATTTCGTGCCCGAGCACCGAGGCGAGTTCCGATTCGGTCTGCGCCGCCAGCAGCAGGCCAGAGTGGACAGCGATAAACCCGCCCGGCAGCGCAAACGCGTTCAATTGGCCGTCGCGCACGGCAAAGAAGTAATAATCGTAATTGGCCTCGCCGCGCGCCCCGGGCCGGGCCGCCACCAGCTTGTTACCGAAATCGTTCAGGTATTCGAGGATCGGACCATCGTCGAGAAAATCATGATCACGGCGGATATCGCGCATGATTTCCTCGCCGATCTTGCGCTCCATCAGCGGCGACAGGTCCTGGCTGACCGTATCGCCAAGTGTCGGCAGATTGGGGATTTTCGCCGGCGCCAGCGCGTTCTGCGCCATGGCCACCGGCACGGCAAGCATCAGGGCCGCCGCGACCAGGCGCACACGCAATGGACGGCGGGACTCACGGGTTGGGGGGCAGCGTTTGGAGTTCACAGTGCTATGATAACCGCATCCGGGGCACTGGCGCACAGTGTCCGTTCATCCCCTTATTTTGTTGCCACCTGCACCACTCTCTGTACTCGCCATGACCGACACCAGCACCGCCAACACCCATCTGACCCACTTCGACGCCACCGGCCAGGCCCATATGGTCGATGTCGGCGCCAAAACCGACACTCACCGCATCGCCATCGCCAGCGGCACCATCCGCATGAAACCCGAAACCCTGGCCATCATCACCAGCGGCACAGCCAAGAAAGGCGACGTGCTCGGCATCGCCCGCATCGCCGCCATCATGGGCGCCAAGCGCACCAGCGACCTGATTCCCCTGTGCCACCCGCTGGCCTTGACGCGCGTGGCCGTCGACTTCGCGCTGGACGAGCCGCACGCCGCCGTGGTCTGCACGGCGACGGCGGAGACGGTCGGCCCGACCGGGGTCGAGATGGAGGCGCTCACCGCGGTGCAGGTGGCCCTGCTGTTCCCCATCGCCATGGCCCAGTTCGGCAGTGCCACGTTCTTCGTGTTCGCCGCCATCAACGTGGGATCGCTGATCTTCGTCGCGACCTGCCTGCCGGAGACCGAGGGCAAGTCGCTGGAAGGGCTGGAGAAGTACCTGGAGAAGGAATTGACGGGCGCCTGAGGGCTTCTAGACGGCGGCGGTCCAGTCCCCCGACTTGCCGCCATGCTTTTCCAGCACCCGGACATCGGTCATGACCATGCC
>JBEVNE010000062.1:0-12394 GCA_040508275.1 Duganella sp. | reverse complement strand
AAGCACAAGCTGCCCGAACTGATGGCGGGCGTGGCGCAATTGAAGGTGCCGCTGCTGGCGGAAGTGGGTGTGGGCAAGAACTGGGAAGAGGCGCATTAATTTATTTCACCAACGGAGAGACGCATGGATGACTTGCAACGCGACGCAGAGAGCTTGTTGAGAACCCCGCTATCGGACGGCCTCGACCGCCGCGACTTCATCAAGGTCGCGCTCGGTACGGGCTTTGCCGTGGCCGCCATGCCGGTGGTCGCGCAAAACGTCATCAAGACCGATACCGCCGGTCTCACCGCCGGCACCATCACGCTCGACGTGGCCGGCCAGGCCGTGCCGGTCTATCGCGCCCAGCCGGAAGGCAAGACCAACCTGCCGGTGGTGCTGGTGATTTCCGAAATCTTCGGCGTGCACGAGCATATTGCCGACGTCGCCCGCCGTTTTGCCAAGCTCGGCTACCTGGCGCTGGCGCCCGACCTGTTCGTGCGCCAGGGCGATCCGCAAAAGGCCGCGACGATTGCCGACCTGCAGCGCGACATCATTTCCAAAACTCCCGACGAGCAGGTCATGACCGACCTCGACGCGGTGGTGGCCTGGGCCAAGGCCAATGGCGGCAACCCGGACAAGATCGCCATCACCGGCTTTTGCTGGGGCGGCCGCATCACCTGGATGTATGCGGCGCACAACCCGTCCATCAAGGCCGGCATTGCCTGGTATGGTCGCCTGATCGGCACCGCCAACGCCAACACGCCCAGACATCCGGTCGATATCGCGCCATCTCTGAACGTGCCGGTGCTGGGACTGTACGGCGGCAAGGACACCGGCATTACCGAAGACTCGATCAAGGTCATGCAGGCGCAACTGGCCAAGGGGCCGAACAAGTCCACCTTCGTCATTTACCCGAACTCGGGCCACGCCTTCCACGCCGACTACCGCCCCAGCTACGTGGAAGCGGACGCCAAGGATGGCTGGGGCCGCATGCTGGCGTGGTTGCGCCAGAACGGCGTAGAGTAGGGCAACCTCAGCGCGGTTGCACGAAGGGGAGGTTAGCTGTTTTTAGCCAAAAATGAGCAGAAATGCGTGCCTGGCGGTAAAATAACGCCCCGGCCGTTGCGCTTAGTGCAATCTGGCTCCAGGCAAAAGAGGCTACACCATCGATCCCGTACTCATTTCCATCTTGCTGGCGACCACTATCGCCGGCGTCGTCAGCATCTCGGCTGCTGCCGTGTTTTCGTTTACGCTGCTGTCGAAAGTGGTGGAGCGGATGGTGAGCCTGTCGGTCGGCCTGATGCTGGCCACCTCGCTGCTGCACGCCTTGCCCGAAGCCTTCGATTCCGACGCCAGCGCGCGCAACCTGTTCGCCACCCTGCTGGCTGGCTTGCTGGCGTTCTTTTTGCTGGAAAAGCTGGCGATTCTGCGCCATTCGCATCACCACGAGCACGACGGCCACCATCACCACCATGGTCATGACAAGAGCGAGGCCGGCAAGGCCGGCTGGATGATCCTGGTCGGCGACGGCATGCACAACTTTACCGATGGCATCCTGATCGCCGCCGCCTTCCTGGCCGATCCGCAACTGGGCCTGGTGACCGGCCTGGCCATCATCGCCCACGAAATCCCGCAGGAAATCGGCGACTTCATCGTCCTGCTCAACGCCGGCTTCTCGCGCACCCGCGCCTACGTCTACAACCTGCTGTGCAGCTTGTTGTCGGTAGCGGGCGGCCTGCTCGGCTATTATTTCCTCGACCGCGCCAGCGAATTGATTCCCTACGTGCTGGTGTTCGCCTCGTCCGGCTTCATCTACATCGCCGTCAGCGACCTCATGCCACAAATGCAACGCCGCGCCACGCTGCGCGAATCGGTGCCGCAGGTATTGCTGGTTGCCACCGGTGTGGCCATTGTGTTTTTCTTTACCAGCCATCGCTGAAAAGCGCAGCCGGGCTTGCTTGCATAAGCCAATGTAAGGCGTAAGATGAGGTGATGGACTCACGATCTACAAAGCAGGCGGCAGCATTGGCGGCACTTTCAGTCACAGATATTGCACGCCTTGAGCGCCTCAGCGCACTAGCTTATCTCGCTCCAGAGCAACTGTGGCCTGATGTTTGGCTATATGGGTTTGATGATGTGGAGGAAGGAATTCATGCCGACATTCAGGCCGACGAAGATATCGCCGCAGGAAAAATGATTTCCAATGAAGATGTGAAGGCGGAGCTGCAGCGGATGTTTGGTCGTGTCGAGCCAACGTGAAATTATTATCACCCGCTGGTCAAGGCATACGCAATGACGCAATTACGCAAGCTTTAATCCTGTCTGGTGAACCTGCCACCATCGGCCGTGGTCACTACCGGGTCAGCACATCAAGTCGGCAGCACCACCGTTGCCCTGAGTCCCCACTGGCTGCGGTTGGTCAGCGTCAGTTCGCCGCCGTGGGCTTCGATGCAGGTGCGGGCAATCGACAGGCCCAGGCCCACGCCGCCGCCCACGCCGCGCTGGCGTGACGGATCGATGCGGAAGAATGGCTGGAAGACGTCGGCCATGCGCTCGGCGGCAATGCCGGGACCCTGGTCGTCGATCACGATGCGCAGATAGCTGCCGATGTTGCCGTTGTTGCCCGAGTTGGCCTCGATGCCAATCTGGGCCGACTGGCCGTAGCGTACCGCGTTGTCGATCAGGTTGATCAGTGCGCGTTTCAGACTGGTGGGGCGGCAGCGGTAGGGTAGCGGCCCTGTGCCTTTGTACTGCACCGGGTGGCCGAGCATTTGCTGGTCGTTGGCAATTGCGCGCAGCAGGGCGTCGAGGTCCAGTTCGCGCGTTGGTTCGCTGCGCGCGTCTTCACTGGCGAAGCTCAAGGTTTCTCCCACCATCTCGGCCAGCTCCGCCAAAGTGTTTTTCATGATGGTGCGCAGTTCCGGCTCGTCGATCAACTCGGCCCGCACCCGCAGCGACGTGATCGGCGTGCGCAGGTCGTGGCTGATCGCCGCCAGCATGTAGCTGCGGTCTTCGATAAAGCGGCGCAGACGTTCCTGCATCAGGTTGAATGCGGCCGTGACGTCGCGCGTTTCGCGCGGTCCGACCAGCGGCAGCGGCGCGATCTGCTCGCCACGGCTGATGCTGTGCGCGGCCCGGGCCAGCGCCTCGACCGGCTGCAGCACGCGGCGCACGAAAAAGAAAATGATCAACAATACCGGGATCACGCTGGCTGGCACCGACACCCGCAGCGGACGCCACCACTCGCGCACCAGCTTGGGCTGCTGGGCGCCGTGGAACCAGCGGCCGTCGGCCAGTTGCAGCGCCACCGTCAGGTCGGCAATCCGCGGGTCGTGCGCCACCGGTCGCACGCGCACCCTGACCGCGCTGGCGTCCAGGTTCAGCATCGCAGCCAGTTGCGTTTGCACGCGCTGCTCGTCGGCGTTCATGGTCGTGGCCGTGGCAGGCAGAGTGCTGTCGGCATTCGTGTGGAAACCGGCATCGACCGCCGCCAGCAGCCGTATCGCATCGTCGGCATTGGTGGGCGCCAGCGCCAGCAGGCGGTAGCCGATGGCGAACTTATCGAGCGCATGCTGGCGTGCCAGCGGATGCAGGCGCTGTTCCTCGGTGACGATGGCCAGCGCAATCACGTGGCTGACCAGCAGGCCGCCAAACAGCAGGCAGACCAGTTGCGCCGACATGGAACGCGGCCGCAATCGGGTCCACAGGCGGCCGCTCCAGCCCTGCGTCATGCCGGCTGGGTGGAGTGAATTTGCTGGACTGGCAGCGCCGCCACGGTGGCATCGGCGCGTGCGCCTGCCGGGCCATGACGGACCACCTGCGCGGCAAACAGATAACCGTCGCCCCAGATGGTTTTCAGCAGGTCGGGACGGCGCGGATCGGCCTCGAGCTTTTTGCGCAGGCGGCTGATCTGGGCGTCGACGGTGCGGTCGAACAGCATGGCGTCGTCGCCGGCGGTCAGGTCCATCAGGCGGTTGCGGCTCAGTACCGTGTGCGGGTGCTCGACAAACGCCTGCAGCAAGCGGTATTCGGCAGTACCGAGCGCCACCGGCTGGCCGTCGGGATCGCGCAAGGTGCGTGTTTCAAGGTCGAGGTTCCAGCCGTCGAAGCTGTAGCGCAGCGTTGCGGGCGCAGGCGCCAATGCGCGCCGGCAGCGTCGCAGCACGCTGTGAATGCGCGCCACCAGTTCGGGCGGATCGAAGGGTTTGGCCAGGTAGTCGTCGGCGCCGCTATCGAGGCCGGCGATCTTGTCGCGCGAGGCGTGGCGCGCCGTCAGCAGGATCACCGGCGGGCCGTCGTGCGCGGCCACGTGGCGGCACAGCGAAATACCGTCTTCGCCCGGCATCATCACGTCGAGCACGATCAGATCGATGCTGACCTGGCGCAGCAGGCTGCGTGCTTCGGCCGCATTGGCCGCCGTCGATACCGTCATGCCCAGTCGTCCCAGGTAGACCTTGAGCGAGGCGCGGATTTCCTCGTGGTCGTCTACGACCAGAATATGTTGTGTCGCCGCCTTGGTATTCATTTTTTCCTTGCTGTAATAACTCGTCATACTTTTTTGAATGGGAATGACTATTATTCGCATCCAATCACGGGCTTGATTGTAGCAGCCCGCAACACCACCGAGATATCAACAGCATAAAGAGGAAGTCAGCATGGCGAACAAGTACAGGGATGGCGGGTATACACTGAAACGGGCGGCGCTGGCAGTCGGCTCGGCATGCCTGTCGCTGGCAGCCGCAGGCGCGCAGGCGCAGGGTGTGCAGGGCGCGCAGAAGGCGCTGCCCACGGTGGTGGTCACGGCCACCGGTTTCGAGCAGCACATTGCCGAAGCGCCGGCCAGCATTTCGGTGATCACCCGCGAGGAGCTGAGCAAAAAACCGTTTCGCGACCTGACCGATGCGCTCAAGGATATCGAGGGCGTCAGCATTACCGGCATCTCCAACGAAAAAGACATCTTCATGCGTGGCCTGAACGGCACCTACACGCTGATCCTGGTCAACGGCGTGCGCCAGAGCACGCGCGACACGCGCCCGAACGGCAGTTCCGGCTTTGAGCAGAGTTTTATTCCGCCGGCCGACGCCATTGAGCGCATCGAAGTGGTGCGCGGGCCGATGTCGTCGCTGTACGGTTCGGACGCCATGGGCGGCGTGATCAACATCATCACGCGCAAGGTGCCCAAGACCTGGGGTGGTTCGGTAGGGCTTGATACCACCGTGCAGCAGCACAGCGACTCCGGCAACGCCTACCAGGGCAGTTTTTACCTGGCCGGTCCGATCCGGAACGAGCTGCTTGGCCTGCAGGTATGGGGCCGCGCCTACCAGCGCGAGGAAGACGAAATCCTCAACGGCTTCAACCGCTCAAAGGATACCGACCTGACGGCGCGCCTGGCCTTTACGCCCACGCGCTTCCAGGATCTGTCGCTGGAAGCCGGCAAATCGAATGTGCGGCGCGATAACACCGGTGGCAAGGTGCTGGCCGCCAGCGCCAATGATACCTATAACCGCCACACGCGCGATCACGTGTCGCTGGCCCACAGCGGCCGCTGGGACGGCGCCCGCTCCGATGTGTCAATCTCGCGCGAGGATGCGCAGCGCTGGACCTATACCGAGCGTGCGGCGGGCGGCTACACCGAGGCCGCCCGTGCGCCCCGGATCGTCAATACGGTGGCCGACGCCAAGTTGAGCTTTCCGCTCGGCGCGCACTGGATCGTGGTGGGCGGCCAGTACAACCAGGCCAGGCTGACCGACCAGAATCCCGGCCTGCGCGACAATATCGACCATGTGTTCAAGGTGTCGCAAAAGGCGATTTTCATTGAGGACGAATGGAAAATGGCGGCGCGTTTTGCGCTGACCGGCGGCGTGCGCCTGGACGACCACGAAACCTATGGCAAGCACACCAGTCCGCGCCTGTACGGCGTGTGGAAAGCCAGCGACACATTGACCGTGAAGGGCGGCGTGTCGCGCGGCTTCCGCGCCCCCGACCTGCGCATCGTGGCGCCCGGCTATGTAAAAACCACCGGCGGCGCCAACTGCTCGTACGGCCCTGACGGCACCTGCGGCGTGGTCATCGGCGACCCCAGCATCAAGCCGGAAACCAGCACCAGTGTTGAGATTGCCGCGCTGTGGGACAACCATGCCGGCGCCACGGCCAGCGCCACGCTGTTCCACACCAAGTTCAAGGACAAGATTGCCGACGCGCTGGTGACCAACGCCGATGGCAGCATCGTGCGCTGGGAAGGCGACCGCAATTACCGGCTCTGGTACAGCTATAACATCGACGACGCCCTGATCAAGGGACTGGAAATGAACGGGCGCGTGCAGTTGACGAAGCAGCTGGCGCTGAAGGGCAACTACACGTTTACCGATTCCAAACAGGAGGGCGGCGCCTACGACGGCTACGCACTGGCGCGCACGCCACGCCACGCCTTGAACCTGCGCGCCGACTGGAACGCCAGCGACCGGCTGTCGTTATGGAGCGCGCTCAATTACCACGGCAAGGAAGTCAACGCCGCCGCGCGCGCCGGCAACAACGGCGTGACCATCGCCAGCGGCGTCAAGGAGTACGGCGATTACACGATGCTGGACCTGGGCGGCACCTTTAAAATGGGCGCGGCCACCACGCTCAATGTCGCCTTGCTCAACCTGGCCGACAAGCGCCTCGACGACTTGAGCTACAACACGGTGGGCGACGGTCGCCGCCTGTGGGTGAGCTTGAAGCAGACGTTCTAGGAAATCTACTGCGCCCCCGTCGCCACCGGCCGCGCAGGGTCGGCGCACCATTCGCTCCACGAGCCCGGATACAGCGCCGCGCCCGGCAGGCCGGCCACTTCCAGCGCCAGCAGGTTGTGGCAGGCCGTCACGCCCGAGCCGCATTGCATGATTGCCTGCTGCGGCGCGGTGCTGTCCAGCAGCGCGGTCCACTCGGCCTTTAACTGTGCAGCATCCTTGAAGCGGCCGTCCGCCGCGAGGTTGTCCTTGAAGAAGCGGTTGCGCGCGCCGGGAATATGACCGCCGACCGGATCGATGGTTTCGTTTTCGCCGCGATAGCGGTCTGCCGCGCGCGCATCGACCACCGTTTTCGCCTGCGTGGGCAGATTGGCCAGCACATCCTGCACCGACACCGTGCGGGTGAGCGCCGGGCGTTCGCTGAGCGTGCCGCGTGCACGCGGCGCTACCGTGGTCACCAGCGGCAAGCCCTGCGCCTGCCAGGCGGCCAGGCCACCGTCGAGCACGGCCACCGAGGCATGGCCGATGGAACGCAGCAACCACCACAGGCGCGCGGCGAACATGCCGCCGTGGGCGTCGTAGGCCACCACTTGTGTCGTGTCATCGATGCCCCAGTTGCGCAGGGTCTCGAGCAGTGCGGTGCGCTCGGGCAGCGGGTGGCGGCCGCGGAATACGCCGTCCGCCCCGGTTTTGGCGCCGGACAGGTCGGTATCGATATTGGCGAACTGGGCGTTCTCGATATGGCCGATGGCAAAGCCGTCGCGGCCGGCATCGGGATTCATCAAATCGTGGCGGCAATCGAGGATGACCCAGTTGCTGTCGCTGACATGCTGGGCCAGGTCGGCGGCGCTGATCAAGGTGGTGTACATAATGTCTCCTTAGGTGCTTCGAAAAACCGTAGCGTGGTGCAGCAGGTTTGGCGAGGCGCCGGCTTAGACTTCGCTGGAAATGGGGTCGGCCTTATCGATGGCCTTGCCACGTTCGGTATTGCGGGTATTGTAAAACGTTGCGGCCACGCCGGACACCAGAATGATGGCAATCCCGGCCCAGCTCATCGGGCTGAACACATCGCCGAATACCAACACCCCGGCGATACTGGAAAACACGATGCCCGAGTATTGCAGGTTGGCCACCACCAGCGTCTGGCCCAGGCGGTAGGCGCGCGTCATGGCGATCTGGGCGCTGGTGGCGCATACGCCTATGCCCAGCAGCAGCATGCCGCCGTGCCAGCTATTGATCGGGTGCCATTCCACCGGTCCGCTGCCGCTGCTGAGCACATGGCCCAGCACACCTGCCACGATGTTGGTAATGGCAAAGTAGAACACCACGCGGCTTTCCGGCTCGCCGGCCAGGCCCAGTTTGCGCACTTGCATGTAAGCCATGGCGGTCAGCACGCTGGAGAACAGCGCCAGCAGCGCCGGCGTGAGCTGGTCGGCGTGGAAAGCCGGTTGCAGCAGCAGCACCACGCCGACAAAACTGAGGAAGATGGCCGCCACCAGCGGCCACTTGATATCGCCCTTGGCATGCCACCAGCCCAGCACGAACAGCCACAGGGCGATCCAGATCGGTGACAGGTAGTTGAGGGTCATCGCGGTGGCCAGCGGCAGACCGGAAATCGAGTAGTACCAGAGCCACAGCGAGATCACACCGATCACGCAGCGCCACAGGTGGGCCAGCGGCATGGTGGTGCGAAAACTGCCGCCCTGGCTCTTGATGATAATGGCCAGCACGATGACGCCGACCACGCCACGGTACATGACCAGTTCGGAAGTGGAGAACTCTTCGGAAGCCAGCTTGACGCACACCCCCATGACAGCGAACATGAAGCTGGCGAACAACATCCAAAGCGATTGCATCCTCTTCCTTTACTTTATAAGTCGATCTTGGACCGATACCATTCGTGGAAGTGCTGCATGCCGTCTTCCATCGGTGACTGGTAGGGGCCGGCGTCGGTTTCGCCGCGTGCATGCAGTACCTTGCGGCCGGCATCCATGCGCAGGGCGATTTCATCGTCCTCCGACACGGTTTCCATGTAGGCCGCATGTTCGGCCTCGATGAATTCTCGCTCGAACAGCACGATTTCCTCGGGATAGTAGAACTCCACCACGTTGCGCGTGCGCTGCGGGCCGTCCGGCCACAGCGTGGACACCACCAGCACATGCGGATACCACTCGACCATGATGTTCGGGTACAGCGTGAGCCAGATGGCGCCGTAGGGCGGCGCTTCGCCGCCACGGAATTTCAGCACCTGTTCCTGCCAGCGTTTATACACCTCCGAGCCTGATTTCAGCAGACCCTTGTTGACGCCGACCGTCTGCACGCTGTAGTCGCTGCCGAATTCCCAGCGCAGGTCGTCGCAGCTGACAAAGCCGCCCAGGCCCGGATGGAACGGTTCGACGTGATAATCCTCGAGGTAGACTTCGATGAAAGTCTTCCAGTTGTAATCGCAGATCTGCACTTCGGCACGGTCGAACATATAGCCGGAAAAATCGAGGTCCCTGGTGACCGACAGATTTTTGAGCTTTTCCATGACGTTGTAGCCGTTCTGCTCGAACTGCAGGCCATTCCAGCTTTGCAGCGTGGTTTTTGGCAGATTCAGGCACGGCGTTTCGGCAAAGTGCGGCGCGCCGATCAGTTCGCCCTTGAGATCGTAGGTCCAGCGGTGCAGCGGGCAGACGATGTTGTTGGCGTTGCCGCGGCCATTGAACATCAGCGCCTGCCGGTGGCGGCAGACATTCGATAGCAGTTCCAGCCCGTTGGCATTACGCACGAGCATGCGGCCCTGGTTTTCGGACGCTAGCGTGGCAAAGTCGCCGACGTTGGGCACCATCAGTTCGTGGCCGACGTAGCGCGGCCCGGGCTTGAACAATTGCTGCATTTCGCGCTGCAGTAGCGCTTCGTCAAAATAGACGTTTACCGGAAGTTGCGCGGTTGAACGCGCCAGCTTGGCGTGGGTACCCAGATCGGACATCCAAACCCCCCTTAATTAAAATACATCAAACCAAGAAGAGACAGAATCCGCAAATTCCTGAATTCAAGTTCGTTGAAAATAGTATTTCGGACAGAACCGGCGATTATACCGTCTTTCCTTGCGGAAGGGCAGAGCGCCACGATTGAGATATGTTGGGAAATTATAATAAAACCATGCATTTAGCGCATTTGCTGGTGATTGCGATAAAATCCACGGCTGGCCGGCGTGCGGGCATGTATTGTCCCACCGGAGTGGTTGGTTTGTTCTAAAATACCGGGCTACACGGCTCTGGCACGTGTTTTTGCCCTGAAACCCTGAGTGACTATGTCTAATACAATAACTGCCGAGGCCACGGACGCCGCCGCCGCCAGCGTCTCGTTTGAAGAAGCGATGGCGGAGCTGGCACAACTGGTCACCCAAATGGAGTCAGGGCAATTGCCGCTGGAAGCCTCCGTGGCCGCCTATGCGCGCGGCTCGGAACTGGTCAGGCTGTGCGCGGCCCAGCTCGAAAAAGTGGAATCCCAGGTCCGCGTACTCGATGGCGACATGCTCAAGCCGTTTGCCGAGGCTGGCGAGGGAGAGCAATGACGTCACCTCTGAACGGCGCCTTCGACGACTGGATGAAGACCATCCAGGCCAATTCTGAAAACGATTTATCGGCTTTCCTGCCTGCGGCGAACGTGGTGCCCACGCGCCTGCACGAGGCCATGCGCTATGCGCTGCTCGGCGGCGGCAAGCGCGTGCGTCCGTTGCTCGTGTATGCCGCCGGTGCCTTGTTCGACGCCCACCCCGCCATCCTCAGCCGCGCTGCTGCAGCGGTGGAAATGATTCACGCCTATTCGCTGGTGCACGACGACATGCCGTGCATGGACGACGACGCGCTGCGCCGTGGCAAACCGACCGTGCACATTGCCTACGACGAGGCGACTGCGCTGCTGGTCGGCGACGCGCTGCAATCGCAGGCTTTCGTGGTGCTGGCCGACGCCGCCACCGGCAACGACGCCGGCGCGCTGACGCCGGCACGGCTGGCAGCCATGCTGCGCGTGCTGGCGCAGGCATCGGGCTCGGCCGGCATGTGCGGCGGCCAGGCGATAGACCTCGACAGCGTGGGGCTGAGCCTGAGCCTGGAACAGCTGGAGCAGATGCATTTGCTGAAAACCGGCGCGCTGCTGCGCGCTTCGGTCATGCTCGGCGCGCTGGCCGGCAGCGAGCTGAGCGAAGCGCACAGCGCTGCGCTCGACGCCTATGCGCGCGCCATCGGCCTGGCGTTCCAGGTGGTCGATGACGTGCTCGACGCCACTGCCGATTCGGCCACGCTGGGCAAGACCGCCGGCAAGGACGCGGCCGACAACAAGCCGACCTATGTGTCGATACTGGGCCTGGCGCCATCGAGGGCGCTGGCGGAAACATTGCGGCTCGAGGCGCACGCAGCGCTCGCGCCGTTCGGAGAAAAAGCTCTGCGGTTACGCGAACTCGCGGATTTGATCGTGCAGCGGAAGGCATAAATGAACCTGTTAGAAAAAATAGCGTCCCCGGCCGATGTACGCGCACTGCCGTACCAGCAATTAACGCCGCTGGCGCACGAACTGCGCGCCTACCTGCTCGATTCGGTGTCCAAGACCGGCGGCCACCTGTCGTCCAACCTCGGTACCGTCGAGCTGACGGTGGCGCTGCACTATGTGTTCAACACGCCGCACGACCGCATCGTATGGGACATCGGCCACCAGACCTACTCGCACAAGATCCTCACCGGCCGCCGCGAGCGCATGCACACGCTGCGCCAGCTCGGCGGCATTTCGGGCTTCCCCAAGCGCGACGAGAGCGAATACGACACCTTCGGCACGGCGCACTCGTCGACCTCGATTTCGGCCGCGCTGGGCATGGCGCAGGCGGCCAAGATCAAGGGCGAGCAGCGCCACGCGATTGCCGTCATCGGCGACGGTTCCATGACCGCTGGCATGGCCTTCGAGGCGCTGAACAACGCCGGCGTGCAGGATGACCTCAACCTGCTGGTGATCCTCAACGATAACGACATGTCGATTTCGCCGCCGGTCGGCGCGCTCAATCGCTATCTGGCGCGCCTGATGTCGGGACAGTTCTATGCGGCCGCCAAAAACGTCGGCAAGTCGGTGTTGCCCGGTCCCGTGCTGGAGCTGGCCAAGCGCCTGGAAGAACACGCCAAGGGCATGGTGGTGCCGGCCACCATGTTCGAGGAATTCGGTTTCAACTACATCGGCCCGATCGACGGCCACGACCTCGATTCGCTGATCCCCACGCTGCAGAATATCCGCCAACTCAAGGGGCCGCAATTCCTCCACGTGGTCACCAAGAAGGGCCAGGGCTACAAGCTGGCCGAGGCCGAACCGGTGCTGTACCACGGCACGCCCAAGTTCAACCCGGCCGAAGGCATCAAGCCCTCTACCGCCCCGTCTAAGCTGACGTACACCGAGATTTTCGGCAACTGGCTGTGCGACATGGCCGCCGCCGACAAAAAACTGGTCGGCATCACCCCGGCCATGCGCGAGGGTTCGGGCATGGTGCGCTTCGAGCAGCAATACCCGGACCGTTATTTCGACGTCGGCATCGCCGAGCAGCACGCCGTGACCTTTGGCGCCGGCCTGGCCTGCGAAGGCCTCAAGCCGGTGGTGGCGATCTATTCGACCTTTTTGCAGCGCGGCTACGACCAGCTGGTGCACGACGTGGCGCTGCAAAACCT
>JBEVNE010000067.1:0-3542 GCA_040508275.1 Duganella sp. | reverse complement strand
CGGCAGAGCGCTTTGTGGCCGATCCTTTCGGCAGCGGCGAGCGCCTGTACCGTACCGGCGACCTGGTACGCTGGCGCGCCGATGGCCAGCTCGAATACCTGGGCCGCATCGACCACCAGGTCAAGCTGCGCGGCCTGCGCATCGAATTGGGCGAGATTGAAGCGCAGTTGCTGGCCCAGCCCGGGGTCAGGGAAGCGGTGGTGGTGGCGCAGCAAGGCACGGCCGGCCTGCGCCTGGTCGCCTACGTGGCCCCTGCCGGCGAGCAGGGCGCGTTGAAAGCGGCGCTGCTGGCAGCACTGCCCGACTACATGGTGCCATCGCAGATCGTCAGCTTGCCAGCGTTGCCACTGAACGCCAACGGCAAGATCGATCGCAAGGCGCTGCCGCAGGCGCCGTTGCATGTCGCATCCGACTACGCCGCGCCACAAGGCGAGCTGGAACAGCTGCTGGCGGCAGTGTGGAGCGCCGTGCTCGGCGTACCGCAAGTGGGCCGTGAAGACAATTTCTTTGCCCTCGGAGGCGATTCGATCATCAGCCTGCAAATCGTCTCGCGCATGTTGCGTGCCGGCTGGAAGCTCAGTCCGCGCCAGCTATTCGAGCGCCAGTCGATTGCCCAACTGGCGCTGGTGGCGCAGCCAGTCGATGCGGCCGTGCCGTCAATCGTTGCACAGCCGCAGGATGATCAGCCATTTGCGCTGCTGCCCATGCAGGCCGAATTTTTCGCCCGACTGCCGCCTGCGGCCAGTCACTGGAACCAGTCGCTGCTTCTGCGCAGCGACGTCCGCATCGATCCGGCGCGGCTGGAGCAGGCCCTGCAAACGCTGACCGTGCGCCATCGCAGCCTGCGGCTGCGCTTTACACAAAACGCCAGCGGCCAATGGCGTCAGTCCTGTGGCGCTGTACCGCGCCAGCCCGTCTTGTGGGTACGCCAGGCTGAATCGGCAGACCAGGTGACTGCACTGTGCGAACAGGCCCAGCGCAGCCTCGATATTGGCGATGGCCGCCTGTGGCGCGCATTGCTGATTGAACTGGACGATGGCAGTTCGCGGCTGTTGCTGGCCGTGCACCATCTGGCAATTGACGGCGTATCGTGGCGCATTCTGCTCGACGAGCTGGCGGCGCTGTACAACGGCGCGGAGCTGGCGCCGGCGACCGCTGACGTCTACCATGCCTGGCCGCAGCGGCTGCAGCGCTATGCGCAGGAACAGCGCGAGCAGTTGTCGTTCTGGCTGAAGACCGCCAGTGCAGCAACAGAGCTGCCGCGCGATTACCCTGGCAATGCCCGTCAAATTCGCGATCAGCAGCAGCACCGCCAGCGCGCCGGCTTCACGCTCGACGCTGGCACCACCGAGGCCCTGCTGCGCCAGGCGCCGGCCGCCTACCGCACCCACATCAACGACCTGTTGCTGACCGCGCTCGCGCGCGCGCTGTGCAGCTGGAGTGGCCAGCACAGCGTTGTGATCGACCTGGAAGGCCATGGCCGCGAAGCGCTCGAGGGCGAACTCGATCTGTCCGGCGCGCTGGGCTGGTTCACCAGCATCCACCCGGTGGCCTTGCAAGCGCAGGGCGAACCTGGTGCTGCGCTCAAGCGGGTGAAAGAGAGCCTGCGCGCGGCGCCCGACCATGGTCTTGGTTTCGGCGCCTTGCGCTACCTTGGCGACGACGCCGCGCAGCAAGCGCTGGCAGCCCTGCCCAGGGCGCAGGTGCTGTTCAACTACCTGGGACAGTTCGACGCCAGCTTTGCCGGTGAGTCGCGCTGGCGCCCCGCCGAAGAAGACGCCGGCGCCAACCTCGATGCCCAAGCTCCGCTTGACTATCCATTGTCGGTCAACGGCCAGATTTACCAGGGCCAGTTGCGTATGGAGGTCAGTTACAGCGATGCGCGTTACCAGGCCGGCACGGTGGAGGCGCTGGTGCAAGCCTGCGAACGCGAGCTGCGCGAACTGATCGTCCACTGCTGTAGCGGCGCTGCCGGACTGACGCCCTCCGACCTGCCACTGGCCGGCCTTACGCAGTCCGCGCTGGACACCTTGCCAGTGCCGCCGGCCCGCTTGGCCGACCTGTATCCGCTGTCGCCGATGCAGCAAGGATTGCTGTTCCACTGCCTGCGCGAGGGTGGCGGCGCCACCTATGTCAACCAGCTGCGCGTCGATATCGACGGCCTCGACCCCGAACGCTTCCAGGCGGCCTGGCAGGATGCCATGCAGCGCCATGACGTACTGCGCACGGGCTTTTTGATGCTGCCCGGCGGCCCGCTGCAATGGGTGGCGCGCACGCTGCCCGTCCCGCTGGTGCTGCACGATTGGCGCCAGCGTGACAATCTGCCGCAAGCGCTCGATCTGCTGGCGCAGGCGGATCTCGAACGCGGCTTCGATCTGGCAGAGCCGCCGCTGATGCGCCTGACACTGGTGCAAACCGGCGCTGCAGCCTGGCATCTGGTATGGAGCGTGCACCATCTGCTGCTCGATGGCTGGAGCACGTCGATGCTGTTGGGAGATGTCTTGCGCAGCTACGGCGGCACAGGTACAGCTGCACCGGCGGGCCGCTACCGCGACTACATCGGCTGGCTGGCGGCACGCGACCAGCAGGCCAGCCAGGCCTGGTGGCAGCAGCAGCTGGACCAATTGCAGGAACCGCTGCTGCTGGCGCAGGCTTTGGCGGCGCCCGTGGCGCAAACGACAGATCGGCCGAACAGAGGTCAGCAGATTCAACACTGGTCCGCCCGCCAAACCGCGCAATTGGCCGATTTTGCGCGCACGCAAAGAGTCACCGTCAACACGCTGGTGCAAGCGGCATGGGCTTTACTCCTGCAGCGCTATAGCGGCAAACAGACGGTGGCGTTCGGCGTGACGGTATCGGGCCGGCCGGCGCAGCTGACTGGAGCTGATGGCTGGGTGGGCTTGTTCATCAACACGCTGCCGCTGATCTGTTCACCGGCACCGGCGGCGCCGCTGGGCGACTTGCTGCGCGCTTTGCAGGACCAGAACCTGGCGCTGCGCGAACATGAATACACGCCGCTTTATACGCTACAGCAGCAGGCCGGCCAGGGGGGCCAGGCGCTGTTCGATACGATAGTCGTGTTTGAAAACTACCCGGTTGACCAAATGCTGGCGCGGTCGGACAGCGGCGGCCTGCAGTTTTCTTCAGCGCGCACCCACGATGAAACCAGCTATGCGATGGCGCTGTCGGTGGTGCATGAATCGGCGCTGCGCCTGCGCCTGTCCTACGACCGCGCCAGCTTCAGCGACGCTGCTGCGGCGGCCATGGCCAGCCAGCTATCGGATTTGCTCCGCCAGTTGGTCACCAATGAGTGGCGCCAGGGCGCCGTGCTGGCCGATCTGCTCCTGCCGGCCCATGAAGAAGCCGCGCAATTGCTGGAGCTGGGGCGCAACCGCGAGCGTTATCCATCGATGGCGCCCGTGCACCGGCGTTTCGAGGCGCTGGCCGCCGCGCAGCCCGATGCGCCGGCACTGCTGTACGGCGAGCAGTCGCTCAGCTATGCAGAACTGAACCGCCGCGCCAACCAGCTGGCTCACCACCTG
>JBEVNE010000033.1:0-15287 GCA_040508275.1 Duganella sp. | reverse complement strand
CCGCGTTCATCACGCGGCCTTTTTTATGGGGTCTTCTTTGTTGCAGCCTCAAGGCGCCTTGATCGACTTTTGCAGCGTCGGCCAGATGTTGTTGAGGATGATGGGGTGGGCCTCGGCCAGCGGGTGCAGGCGGTCGGGTTGGAACAGCTGGGTTTTTTCGGCCACGCCATCGAGCATGAACGGCACCAGCGGCGCTTTCAGTTCCTTGCTCAATTTGCCGTACATGGCGTAAAACTGTTCCGAGTAATCGCGGCCATAATTGGGCGGAATGCGCATGCCTACCAGCATCACTTTGGCGCCAGCCTTGCTCGATGCGTCGGCCATGGCCTTGATGTTGGCCTGGGCGGCGGCCACCGGCAGGCCGCGCAAGCCGTCGTTGGCGCCCAGTTCAATCACCACCAGGGCCGGCTTGTGCTTGCTGAGCAGGGCCGGCAGGCGCGTACGGCCACCGCTGGTGGTCTCGCCGCTGACACTGGCGTTGACCAGTTCCGCATCGATTTTCTGGTCCTTGATCTTTTTTTCGGCCAGCGCCACCCAGCCGGTGCCGCGCGCCAGGCCATACTCCGCTGAGAGGCTGTCACCGAGCACGAGGACGGTTTTTGGTGCAGAATATGCGCTTGCCGCCGCCGACAGCATGAGTACGGCGGCAGCTGCGTGTACACTCAGTTTTTTTGCTGGTGCAAGCAGCACATGGTGATCACGCCGGGCGCCGGCGCCGATCAAGGTTTTCCATACTTTACCTGTAAAATTACGCATGCCTGATTTCCCTAAAGCGTCTTCGAATTTCGTGCCGGATGGTCCCGGTTCCCATGCAGCGGCCAGTGCAGCTCCCAGTGCCAATGCGCATGGGCAGGAGCATCCAGCCATTATCGTCAGCGGCCTGGCCAAGCGCGTTGCCGACGCCAGCGGCGAACTGACGATACTGCATGAGGTGGATTTTACCGTGCAAAAAGCGGAGACGCTTGCCATCGTCGGCGCTTCCGGATCCGGCAAGTCCACGCTGCTCGGATTGCTGGCCGGTCTCGATAGTCCAAGCGCCGGAAAGGTGGTGCTCGATGGCGTCGATATCTACGCGCTCGACGAAGACGGCCGCGCCGCCCTGCGCAAGGAAAAACTGGGTTTTGTGTTCCAGTCGTTCCAGCTGCTGGCGCACCTGACGGCGCTGGAAAACGTCATGCTGCCGCTGGAACTGGCCGGTATTGCCGGCGCCCGTGAAAAAGCCGAAGCCATGCTGGCGCGCGTGGGCCTGTCGTCGCGCCTGCGGCACTATCCCAAGTATCTGTCGGGCGGCGAGCAGCAGCGCGTGGCGCTGGCGCGCGCCTTTGTCAGCGAACCGCCGCTGCTGTTTGCCGATGAACCGACCGGCAGCCTCGATGCCGCTACCGGCGAAGCCGTGATCCAGCTGATGTTCGAGCTCAATCGCCAGCATGGCTCAACCCTGGTGCTGGTCACCCACGACCAGTCGATGGCGGCGCGCTGCGGCCGCACAATTACCATTGCCGCCGGCAGATTGGTGTAATGCCCATGCGTTCTACCTTACATGACACGCTGCGCCACATTAGCCGCCGATTGCGCGGCCAGGCAGGTGCGCGCTCGCTGGCCTGCGTGGTGGCTGCCACCGCTGCGATGGCGGTGACCACGGCGCACGCGGCTCCGGCTGCGCCGGCATCGCGAACGACTCCAGCGCCGCCAACCCTGTCCGCCGACGGCTGGAAGCAGGCAGCCATCGCCGATATCGAGGCCGCCTATTACGTCACGCTCGATAACCACCCCGGCGTGCACGACCCGGCCAACCCGGAGTTTGCCGTCAACCTCGACAAGGCGCGCGATGCAGCCCTGGTGCTGGCCGCCCAGGTGCGCGACAACGCCGGCTATGCCGCCGCGCTTCAGCATTTCAGCGCGCTGATCCGCGACGGCCGCGCCGGCGTGCTGCTCAGGGATGTGCCCACGCCCACGCTGCGCTGGCCCGGCTTCAGCACTGCCTGGCGCGGCGACAATATGTTCGTCAGCGCCACCACGCCCGGTGGTCCTGCCGTGGGCGCGCGCATCAACGATTGCGACGGCAAGCCGATTGCCAAGCTGGTAGAGAACAATGTATTCGGTTTCGGCCAGCGCAGCGGCGGCCCCGGTCCTGCATGGGCTTATGCGCGCGATGTGTTTGTCGATCAAGGCAATCCCTTCATTACCCTGCCGGTGCAATGCATCTTTATCGACGAAGGCCGCGAATCGCGCCTGACGCTGGAATGGCGCGTGATGGATGAAGCGGCGCAGCAGCAGCGCACGTCCAGTTTCAACGGTCCCACGCTGCCGCTCGGGCTGTCGCAGCCGCGTGCCGGCCTGCATTGGATCTCCCTGCCCACCTTCCAGCCCGACGACGCCCAGCGCGCAGCCTATGGCGCCATGCTGGCCGAATTGCAGGGCAACCGCCAGCGCTACCTGAATGCCGATGCACTGGTGATCGACCTGCGCGACAACCTCGGTGGCGATCCTGTCTGGGGCGTGCAGCTGGCGCAGGCGCTGTGGGGCCAGGCGCGGGTGGAACGGCGTATCAAGGTGGCCAACGCGCGCCAGGAAATCTGGTGGCGTGCCTCGTTCGACAATATCGCCCACACCGCATTTCAGGCGGTGCGCCTGGACGAGCAGGAAAAGGGCGCGCTGGCCGCAGAGGCCAGGGCCATCAGCCAGGGCATGATGGCGGCGCAGGCGCGTGATGACAAATTCTATGTGGAGCCTTCCAGGGCGGTGGACATCAGCGCGGCCGACCGCGCCGAAGATCTGCCTGGCGATCCGCCGGCGCTGACCAGGCCCGTGTACGTGATTGTGCCGGGCCAGTGCACGGGCGCCTGCCTGGAAGCGCTCGATGTCTTTGCGCTGTTTGCCAATACCCGCCTGGTCGGTGCGCCCAGTGCCGCCGATTCCTCGTACACCGAAGTGCGGCTGGAGCCGCTCAAATCCGGCATGGCGACCGTGATTGTGCCCAACAAGATGCTGGTCAACCGTCCGCGCCTGACCGGCACCTTCTACACGCCGGCGGTCGCGGTCAACGACCTTGAATGGTCGCAGCGCGCTTTCCTCAAAGCCATCGAGCACGACCTGGCGCGGCGCTGATGGAGCACAGCATGGATTGGCAATTCTGGATCGACCGGGGCGGTACCTTTACCGATATCGTGGCCCGTCCTCCCGACGGCCAGTTGCGTACCTTAAAACTGCTGTCAGAGCATCCCGAGCAGTATGCCGACGCCGCCATTGCCGGCATCCGCCAGCTGATGACGCTGGCGCCCGGTGAGCCGGTTCCCGCCGATCAGATCGGCGCCGTCAAGATGGGCACCACGGTGGCCACCAATGCGCTGCTCGAGCGCAAGGGCGAGCCGACCGTGCTGGCGATCACGCGCGGCTTCCGCGATGCACTGCGCATCGCTTACCAGAATCGTCCACGCCTGTTCGAGCGCCATATCGTGCTGCCGGAGCTGCTGTACAGCAGCGTGGTGGAAATCGACGAACGGCTAGGCGCCCATGGCGAAGTGGTCACGGCGCTTGACGTCGCCGGCGCCCGCGCTGCGCTGCAGGCCGCCTTTGACAGCGGCCTGCGTTCGCTGGCCATCGTCTTCATGCACGGCTACCGCTACCACGCCCACGAAAACCAGGTGGCGCAGCTGGCGCGCGATATCGGCTACACGCAGGTATCGGTGTCGCACCAGGTCAGCCCCTTGATGAAGCTGGTGGCACGCGGCGACACCACCGTGGTCGATGCCTACCTGTCGCCGATACTGCGGCGCTACGTTGACCAGGTGGCGCAGGAACTGCCGGGCGTGAACCTGCAATTCATGCAGTCGAGCGGCGGCCTGACCGATGCGCGCGCGTTCCAGGGCAAGGACAGCATCCTCAGCGGCCCGGCCGGCGGCATTGTCGGCATGGTGCGCGCCAGCGCGCTGGCAGGCTTCGACAAGGTCATCGGCTTCGACATGGGCGGTACTTCCACCGACGTGTCGCACTACTGCGGCGAATACGAGCGTGTGTTCGACACCCAGGTGGCCGGCGTGCGCATGCGCGCGCCGATGATGAGCATCCACACGGTGGCCGCCGGTGGCGGCTCCATCCTGCACTTTGACGGCAGCCGCTATCGCGTCGGTCCCGACAGCGCTGGCGCCAACCCTGGGCCGGCCAGCTACCGGCGCGGCGGCCCGCTGGCTGTCACCGACTGCAATGTCATGCTGGGCAAGATACAGCCCGACCATTTCCCACACCTGTTCGGCGCCCACGGCAATGCGCCGCTGGACGCCGATACCGTGCGCCGGCGCTTTGTCGAACTGGCCGCCGTCATCGCTGCGGCCACTGGAACGCCGACGACGCCGGAGCAGGTGGCGGAAGGCTATCTGGCCATTGCGATTGGCAATATGGCCAACGCCATCAAGCAGATTTCCGTGCAGCGCGGCCACGACGTGACCGACTACACGCTGACCAGCTTCGGCGGCGCCGGCGGCCAGCATGCCTGCCTGGTGGCCGATGCGCTGGGCATGAAAACCGTGTTTGTGCACGCGCTGGCCGGCGTGATGTCGGCCTACGGCATGGGACTGGCCGACCAGACGGCAATGCGCGAGGCGGCGATTGAAACACCGCTCGATGCCCGCACATTGCCCGACCTGGAAGCACGCCTGCACGCGCTCGGTCGCCAGGCGCGTGCCGATCTCGAACAGCAGGGCGTGCAGTCCGAGCGCATCACTCTGATCGAGCGCGCGCACCTGCGCTACGAAGGCACGGACACGGCGTTGATCGTCCTGTTCAGCAGTGATGACGTCGAGGGAGGCAGTGGCGGCATCGATAACATGCGCGCCCAGTTCGAAGCCGCTTACCGCAAGCGCTACTCTTTCCTGATGCAGGCGCGCGCGCTGATCGTCGAAGCGGTATCGGTGGAAGCGGTCGGGCAATCGGACGCGCCGGCGGAAACCATTGCGCTCGTCGCGCCACGCGCCGCACCCCTGGTGGCCGATGCGACCGTGCCGATGGTCAGTGGCGGCCAGTGGCTGCAAACCGGCTTGTACCGGCGCGCCGTCATCAAGCCGGGCGACACCATCGACGGCCCGGCGATCATTGCCGAGGCCAATGCCACCACCATCGTCGAAGCGGGCTGGCGCGCGCAAGCCACGCCGCACGGCCACCTGGTGCTGCGCCGGGTGGCGCCACTGCCGGCGCGCACGGCGCTCGGCACCAGCGCCGACCCTGTCATGCTCGAGGTATTCAACAACCTGTTCATGTCGATTGCCGAGCAGATGGGCCTGCGCCTGCAGAACACCGCGTATTCGGTCAACATCAAGGAGCGGCTGGACTTCAGCTGCGCGATTTTCGACGCTGCCGGCAACCTGATCGCCAACGCCCCGCACATGCCGGTGCACCTGGGTTCGATGGGCGAGAGCATCAAGACCGTGATGCGCGAAAACGCCGGCCGCATGCATGCTGGCGACGTCTACATGCTCAACGATCCTTACCACGGCGGCACCCATTTGCCCGACGTCACCGTGATCTCGCCGGTGTTCGATGCGGCAGGGGAGGACATCCTGTTCTACGTCGGATCGCGCGGCCACCATGCCGATATCGGCGGCACCACGCCCGGCTCGATGCCGCCCGATTCGCGCGTGATCGAGGAAGAGGGCGTGTTGATCAATAACTTCAAGCTGGTGGACGGCGCTGCCGGTGGCCGCCTGCGCGAAGAGGAAACTCGCGCCCTGCTGGCCAGCGCACGCCATCCGGCGCGCAATCCCGATCAGAATCTGGCCGACCTGCGCGCCCAGGTGGCGGCCAATCAAAAAGGCGTGGACGAGCTGCTCAAGATGGTGGCGCACTTCGGCCTCGCGGTGGTTCAGGCTTACATGGGCCACGTGCAGGACAATGCCGAGGAAGCCGTGCGCCGCGTGATCGCCACGCTGCGCGGCGGCAGCTACCGGCTCGAACTCGATAACGGCGCCCGCATCGAAGTGGCGGTCACGGTGGACCAGCAGCGCCGCTGTGCCGACATCGACTTCAGCGGTACCTCGGAGCAGCTCGATAACAACTTCAACGCCCCATCGGCCGTGTGCATGGCGGCGGTGCTGTACGTGTTCCGCACGCTGGTCGATGACGATATTCCGCTCAACGCCGGCTGCCTGAAGCCGCTCAACGTGATCATCCCGCGCGGTTCGATGCTGAATCCGCAGTATCCGGCCTCGGTGGTGTCGGGCAACGTCGAAACCTCGACCTGCATCACCAATGCGCTGTACGGCGCGCTGGGCGTGATGGCGGCCGGGCAGGGCACAATGAACAATTTTACGTTTGGCAACGACAAGTACCAGTACTACGAAACCATCAGCGGCGGCTCCGGCGCCGGGCCCGGCTTTGATGGCACCAGCGTGGTGCAGACGAATATGACCAACTCGCGCCTGACCGACCCGGAGATACTGGAATTCCGCTTCCCGGTACGGCTCGACAGTTACGAGATCCGCGCCGGCAGTGGCGGCGCCGGCGAATGGCGCGGCGGCGACGGCGGCGTGCGCCGCGTGCGCTTCCTGGAACCGATGACGGCCGCCATCCTGTCCAACAACCGCATCCACGCCCCGTTCGGCATGGCCGGCGGCAAACCGGGCGCGCTGGGCCGCAACCTGGTGCGCCGCGCCGACGGCACGCAGGAAGTATTGCCGCATATCGGTAAAACCGCCATGCAGTCTGGTGATGTGTTTGTGATTGAAACGCCGGGTGGCGGTGGTTATGGGCCGGTGGGTGGGCAGGTATGATACAGCTAAATTTCTCGGTGAAGAAGGATTAGAGGCTGCGATATCCTTGGCGCTGACTGCTGCATTTTCCAGCACCACTGGTAGCACGATACGATACTCTGCATCCATGCCTTGTTGACATAGTTGCCCAGCAGTACAGTATGGTTTTACCAGTGTTCCAGGAGCCTGCCATGCAGCGGCTGAAGAAAATTTTGCGAGGGAGCGGATCGGCCCATGTGGCGCTGATTTCTTCCTTTGTGCTGTGCGGCCTTTACTTCGCTTCGTGGTGTCTGATTAACCACTGGTCCAGCATGCCAGGGGCGATGATTTTCTACCGTTGACCACCGTTATCGGCCTGGTGGGTCACCTGGCCGTAACGGTGATGTTTTATTCGCCGTGCATTACAACGCCTGAGCTGTGTCGTGAGGCGACGCGGGACGGAAAATTGTCTGGAACATGGGCGTGAGGCGACGTGCGCCATGCAAATTCAAGTGGTCATCGTCGCTATACAGGGAACGGCCCTCATTGACTGCGTTACACACGCCGTTCACGCACAAGTATGGCAGCGGATCAAGAATTTTAACGCCGCACCGTGCGCTGGCCAGGTCCTGTGCTTTCCACACCATGGCGTTTCGCCTGGTGTATTCGTCCATCGTCATCTCGATCTTGCGTTGCTTTCCGAGCATCATGGAGTGAGCAAGCGTGTTCGGTACATCGACGCGCATTTCCGGGACTGGCCGCACCATATACACCGGGTGGTACTTCGAAATGGCACATGCCGTAGCGACCATGCGCTGCGTTATGTCAGCATAAAATTCCGGACTGCGCGCATTAAACCGTTTTTCGAACGAAATATTCGGTCTGGTGAGGTCTTCATCGTGCACCAGTTCGTTGGAACCCTCCATGTAAAGCGCCATCCGGTTGATGATGACAACGGGGACATCGGATGGCACCAATGGAATGTTCTGCATGACCCATCGCATGAATTTGTCGCATCCCATCGATGGATTACTGACATTCTGCACGCCTTCTATGGTGGGGCAGCCTTCCATCGTCCAGCGAAGGCTGCTTCGCTGCGATTCAGGTTGGGCTTGTTGTACAGCTTCAAACAAAGCCTTGGCGTGACTGTCGCCAAGGACGATGACGCCGGGTGTGCCTGTTCCCAGTGCGCAGCCGTTGTCATTGCCGTGGTTTAATATGTCGCAGTCTTTCAACACCTTGCTCGTATCTTCCGCTGCTGCCAGCATGTTATTCACGGCATCCGGAATGTGCCTCGGGAATCCGGCATTCACGTTCAGCACCGTTGCAGGCAATACGATCAGCAGGCATCCCGCCACCAGCGCAGCAGACGCCGGTGTACGCTTCATGCCGTCGAGTGGCTGACGCAGCCGCGTTTCCACCAGCTCGTAAGACAAATGCCCGAGCAGGACGGTCAGTAGCAAGCCAGTTCCGATTGCCAGCGTTGAAGGAGGCTCTGCCAGAAAATTCAGTGCAACGACGAGTGGCCAATGCCAGAGATACATGGAGTAGGAACGCGCGCCAATCCAGCGCAGCGGCGCCCAGTTGGTCAGCATCGAGTTTTGCTGTGCCGCCATGAGCACCATCACCGTGCCGATTACTGGTACCAATGCCTGCCAGCCGGGCCAGATCAGGTGTCCGAAGGTGAGAATGGAAAGCGCTATCAGACCCAGTCCGCCCCATTCAAGGACTCGCCGGGCGCCGACTGATGCTGGCGGACGTTGTGCGAGCAGCGCGACCACGCCGCCGGCGACCATCTCCCAAGCGCGCGTGGGCAGCAGGAAGAAAGCTGTGCCTGGCTTTTTGAGTACCCAAATCATGCAAAGCGCCAACGAGGCGCTACCGAGCACAATCAGCATCCACAGCATTGCTCGCCGGGATGGGAATATTTTCCATATTGCGAGCATCATGAAAGGAAGGATGACATAAAACTGCCATTCAACGGATAGCGACCAGGTATGCAATAGCCAGATGGTGTGGGCGCCAGCAGAGAAGTACCCGGTCTCACGCCAGAATTTGACATTGGAAACAAAGAAGATTGCGCTGCGCGCCTGCTCGGCGAGGATGCTCAAATCCTTCGCAGGAATCAAAAACCATCCCAGTAACAGCAGCACCGCACAAAGCACTATCAACGCCGGCCAAATACGTTTTGCTCGAGCAATAAAAAATTTCCACAAGAACGCTATTGGCGTCGCGCCAGCGCCATTTTCCAAGGCGCGCGCGATAATGCCTGTCATGAGAAAGCCTGAGATGACGAAGAAAACATCGACGCCGACAAAGCCACCATCAAAACCGCTGATCTTGAAATGATACAAAACGACGGCAATCACCGCCCAGGCCCTTAACCCATTGATGTCGTTGCGAAAGCCGGCAACGCTGCTCTTGTCCATCTCCTGCTCCTGTAGCCCTCTAATGAAAGCACTTGGTTAAAAGTTGCAATCATATCATTTCTATTGACTTCGGTGCATAAGAAATGAGGAGGCTGAATATGGCAAGACGACATCTTATGCAGTGGTGGAGATACCGTATTTACGCTGGGTATGCTGATATTGCGCCAGCAAGGTTTCCAGCGACGGGTGATTCGCATCGATCTTGCGCATGCGTTCCAGTAACAACACACACTGCTCGCCCAGCGCGGCCTCCCAGCCGAGGTCGTCGAGCTGCTTGAGGATGGCTGCCGCTGCTGCCAGCAGCAGCGCCATATTCGCCGGTGCCTTGCGCAGGCCGGCGTTGAGGGTGTCGACGGCGGCGCGCAGATCGCCCTGGTTGCGTTTTTCATCGGCGTCAGCCAGCAATTCGCTCACCTGCAGCTTGATCTGTTCGCCCATGCCTTGCGCCAGGTCGTGGCGGCCGGCTTTTTCAAAGACGTTCACCGCATCATCCATCGATACGCCGCTCTCGTGGTCATTCATCAGATCGAGCATGACAGTCGAGGCTTGCTGATCGAGCTTGATGTTCAGGCAGCTATGCACGAGGCCGATTCTGAGGCCGGTCGATAATCCTTTGGCGTGAGCAATGCCGTTGGCCGCCGTGGTCAGCTCGGCGGCGGCAGCGCTCAGATTGCCGGTCAGCTCCTGCACCAGCCCCGCTGCGATGGCGCGGCAGGTGTCGGTGTTGGCATTGCTGCGCAGTGAGCGTTCCATGTCGCGCAGCACGCCGCTGGCCTGGTGGGCATCGCCTTTCTTGACCAGTGCCTTGACCAGCTTGACGTGGTCCTCGGGGTCGCGAAACTCGGAATACTTGGCTTTGCTCACCACCTGCTTGAAGGCTTTTTCGGCCACGCCGACGTCGCCTGTTTCAAACGCCACCTCGCCCAGGTGGCGCAGGCGGCGCACCATGTGTGGGGAAATTTCGACGGCGTCTTCCAGCACTTTTTTGGCCGATTGCTGCTGGCCCAGCGCCTGCAGCGTGCGCGCCAGCAAATCGTAGGCGGCCATGAAGGTCGGGTGTTCGTTGAGCAGGCCGGTCAGGGTTTGCTGCGCTTCCACCAGCTTTTGCAAACCGAACTGGCAGCGGGCCAGTCCCAGCCGGGCCCAGGCGGTGGGGCGGGTCAGCAGGATGGTCTGGTAGACGAATTCCGCCTCGACCAGGTCATCGATCGATAGCAGCAGTTCGGCACGCAGGCGCGCATAGTCGCTGGCGTAGCGCGGGTGCTTGCGTTCGCCGTCCACGCAGCCGCTGATGCCCTTGCGGATATTGCCGGCCGCGACCTGTTGATACACGGGCCAGAACACGTCGCGCCGTTCGACGGCGCGGCGGATACGTTGCAGAAGGGAGTCAACGGTGAACGGTTTCAGCACGTAATCGGTAGGCGCCAGTTCCACGGCGCCGATCACCCGGCTGTACACGCCTTCCGAGGTGATCATGATGAAGATGGTCCACGGCGGAATCAGGCGGTGATGGCGCAAATCTTCCAGCAGTTGCTGGCCGTCCTGGCCATTGTTTTCGCTGCCGTTGCCCAGGTCGTATTCGCACAACACGATATCGAACGGTTTCTTGGTCAGCTGGCGTATGGCCGTGCCGGAGCTGACCGCATAGTCGATGCGGGTGATCTCGCACTGGTTCAGCATATTGTGCAGGCTGCCGCGCATGCCCGGGTTGGGGTCCACGATCAGCACCGACAATTCGCTATATTCGGCCATATGAGCTATCCAGACTGGTGTTCGTCTTAGCATAACCGAAGCAAGTCGGCTGGATGGGTTTTTGCGCTGCACAAGCCACATTTCCACGCCAAACAGTGGCCAAATGTTGCTTCTGGAATACTGTTTGCAGGCGAAGAGGACGATCCTGGCGCGATCTTGGCGCTGTATTGCGGCAGTCGGAACGGGTATAATGCGCGCAAAAGGAATTCTGCAACGGTATCTCGTGCTTCATCTACGCTTCTACCTTTAATCCGCAGCCTCGCTGCATCAACTACCTTCCAACCATGTTGATTCTTCCGGGCTCCAACGCCCTGTCCGCATTCCGCAGCCAACGCCTGTTAAACCAACTGCAAGCTGCGCTGCCCCAGGTTGCCGCCGTCCAGGCGCGCTATGTTCACTTTATCGATGCTGGCGCACCGCTGTCGGCCGATGACACCAGCCGCCTCGGCGCGCTGCTGACCTACGGCGAACCGGCCCAGGCCGATAACGCCGAAGGCGCGGTCGAAGCGTTCTTCGTGATTCCGCGTTTCGGTACCATTTCGCCGTGGGCTTCCAAGGCCACCGACATCGTCCACAACTGCGGCATGGCGCACATCAAACGCGTCGAGCGCGGGATTGCTTTCCGTATCAACCTGAAGTCGGGCATCCTGGGCAGCAGCATCGGCGCGCCCAAAAAGCTCAGCGACGAAGAAGTACAGACCGTGGCAGCCTTGCTGCACGACCGCATGACCGAATCGGTGCTGCGCCATCCCGATGAAGCGGCCGGCCTGTTCCGCACGCTGGACGCCAAACCGCTGGAAACCGTGGACGTGATCGGCGCCGGCAAAGGCGCGCTGGAAGCCGCAAATACCGACCTCGGCCTGGCCATGTCGGACGATGAAATCGAGTACCTGGACGCCGCCTTTACCAAGGCTGGCCGTAACCCGACCGACGTCGAACTGATGATGTTCGCCCAGGCCAACAGCGAACATTGCCGCCACAAGATTTTCAATGCCGACTGGACCATTGACGGCGTGGCGCAACCGAAATCGCTGTTCGGCATGATCAAGAACACCCACCAGTTGCAGCCCAAGGGCACGGTGGTGGCCTATAGCGACAACTCGTCGATCATGGAAGGCGCCAGCGTGATGCGTTTCTTCCCGCAAGGCGCCGCGCACGAATATGCGCCGCTGACCGAGCTGACCCACACGCTGATGAAGGTGGAAACCCACAATCACCCCACGGCGATTTCGCCATTCCCGGGCGCCTCCACCGGCGCCGGCGGTGAAATCCGCGACGAGGGTGCGACGGGCCGCGGCGCCAAGCCCAAGGCCGGCCTGACCGGTTTCACGGTATCGAATCTGCTGCTGCCGGGCGCGCAGCAGCCATGGGAGACGGACGCCAATGTCACGGCGCCAGCTGCCGCTGGCGGTAGCGCCAAGCCGTACGGCAAGCCGGACCGCATCGCCTCGCCGCTGCAGATCATGATCGATGGTCCGCTCGGCGGTGCCGCCTTCAGCAATGAATTTGGCCGTCCCGTGCTGGGCGGTTATTTCCGCACTTACGAGCAAAACGTCGGCAAGCAGTTCGGCAGCAGCCAGGACGTGGTGTTCGGCTATCACAAGCCGATCATGATTGCTGGCGGTATTGGTAATATTTCGGCCCAGCACACGCATAAAAACGATATCCCGGTCGGCAGCCTGCTGGTGCAGCTCGGTGGTCCCGGCATGCGCATCGGCATGGGCGGCTCGGCTGCTTCGTCGATGGCGACCGGCACCAATACGGCCGATCTCGATTTCGACTCGGTACAACGCGGCAATCCCGAAATGGAACGCCGGGCGCAGGAAGTCATCAACGGCTGCTGGCAGCTCGGTGCGGACAATCCGATCATTTCGATCCACGACGTTGGCGCCGGCGGCCTGTCGAATGCTTTCCCGGAAATCACCAATGACGCCAAGCGCGGCGCGATTTTTGATCTGCGCAAGATCCCGCTGGAAGAAAGCGGCATGGCGCCCAAGGAAATCTGGTCCAACGAATCGCAGGAACGCTATGTGCTGGCGATTGCGCCGGAAAGCCTGGCACTGTTCCAGTCGCTGTGCGAGCGCGAGCGCTGCCTGTTCGCCGTGGTCGGCACCGCCACCGAAGAACGCCAACTGAAGCTGATCGACCCGGAACTGGGCAACAACCCGGTCGATATGCCGATGGACGTGCTGCTGGGCAAACCGCCGAAGATGCAGCGCGACGTCGTGCATGTGTACAACGATCTGCCGGCGGTCGAGCTGACCGGTATCGGCCTGGACGAAGCAGCGCGCCGCGTGCTGTTGCTGCCGACGGTGGGCGATAAATCGTTCCTGATCACCATTGGCGATCGCAGCGTCGGCGCCATGACCGTGCGCGACCAGATGGTCGGCCCGTGGCAGGTGCCGGTGGCCGATTGCGCCGTCACCGCCATGAGCTACGAGGGTTACCTCGGTGAAGCGATGGCCATGGGCGAACGCACGCCGCTGGCCGTGATCGACGCCGCCGCTTCGGGCCGCATGGCCGTGGCCGAAGCGATCACCAATATCGCCGCCGCGCCGATTGCCGATATTTCCGACATCAAGCTGTCGGCCAACTGGATGGCCGCCTGCGGCCAGCCGGGCCAGGACGCGGCGCTGTACGACACCGTCAAGGCGGTGGGCATGGAACTGTGCCCGGCGCTCGGTATCAGTATCCCGGTGGGCAAGGATTCGCTGTCGATGCGCACCACCTGGAAAGAAAACGGCAGCGAGGGCGAACAGTCGAAAGCCGTGCTGTCGCCGGTATCGCTGATCGTCTCGGCCTTTGCGCCCGTGTACGACGTGCGCAAATCGCTGACGCCGCAACTCCGCACCGATGCTGGCGACACTTCCATCATCCTGGTGGACCTGGGGCGTGGCAAGAACCGCCTGGGAGCCTCGGCCTTGTCGCTGGTCATCGGCCAGCTCGGCAATGAAGTGCCCGATGTCGATAGCGCCGAAGACCTGAAAGGTTTCTTTGCCGCCATCCAGCAACTGAACCGCGATGGCAAACTGCTGGCCTACCACGACCGTTCGGATGGTGGCCTGTTCGGCACGCTGACCGAGATGGCGTTTGCCGGCCGTGCCGGCCTGTCGATCAACCTCGACATCCTGACGCTCGAGCAGGGCCATGGCGCCGACCAGGGCGACGCCAAGAACTGGGCCGGCCAGATCGCCGAACGCCGCAACGAGCAAACGCTGCGCGCGCTGTTCTCGGAAGAACTGGGCGCTGTGCTGCAAGTGCGCGCCGAGGAAAAATCGCTGGTCATGGACGTGCTGCGTTCGTTCAATCTGGGCGCCTGCAGCCACATCATCGGCAAGCCGAACGACCGTGGCGTGATCGAATTCACGCGCGACGCCAAGATCATCTACAGCCAGCCGCGCTCGTCGCTGCACCGCCTGTGGAGCGAAACCAGCTGGCGCATCGCCCGCCTGCGCGACAATCCGGCCTGCGCCGACGCGGAGTACGACCGCCTGCTCGACGAGCAGGATCCGGGCATGCAACCGAAGATCACCTTCGATCTCAATGAGAATATCGCTGCGCCGTTCCTGGCTACCGGCGTGCGTCCACGGGTAGCTATTCTGCGTGAGCAGGGGGTTAATTCCCATATCGAAACTGCTTATGTGATGCACCAGGCCGGTTTTACCGCCGTGGACGTACACATGAGCGATCTGATTGCCGGCCGGGTAAAACTCGATGACTTCCAGGGTATTATTGCCGTCGGTGGTTTCTCGTATGGCGATGTATTGGGCGCCGGTGAAGGCTGGGCTAAAACCATACTGTTTAATACTGCCCTGTCCGATCAATTTGCGCGATTCTTTGCGCGTAATGATAGTTTCGGTCTTGGTGTATGTAATGGTTGCCAGATGATGAGTAATCTGAAATCGATTATTCCGGGTGCCCACGCATGGCCTAAATTCACCACGAATAAATCCGAGAAATTCGAGGCGCGTTTCGCCATGGTCGAGGTATTGGATTCGCCGTCGATATTCTTTAATGGCATGGCCGGCACGCAAACGCCGATCGCTATTGCTCACGGTGAGGGTTATGCCGATTTCAGCCAGACCGGTAATATTGCCGAGGCGGTTGCCGCCATGCGTTTCGTCGATCACCACGGTGCAGTGACCGAAGCGTATCCGTACAACCCGAACGGTTCGCCGCAAGGCCTGACTTCGGTCACCACGGCCGATGGCCGCTTCACGGTGATGATGCCACACGCCGAACGCGTGTTCCGCACGGTCCAGCAATCGTGGCACCCGGAAGCGTGGGGCGAGGATTCGCCATGGATGCGCATGTTCCTTAATGCACGCAAGTTCGTCGGCTAAGCCTTAAACCACCTGCCTCGGCTGAAAGCCGGGCCGCTGCAACC
>JBEVNE010000010.1:0-9628 GCA_040508275.1 Duganella sp. | reverse complement strand
CCGATGGCGGCATCGACTACATCGGCCGGCGCGATTTCCAGGTCAAGATTCGCGGCTTCCGCATCGAACTCGGTGAAATCGAAGCGCGCCTGCTGGCTTGCCCGGGCGTGGCCCAGGCGCTGGTGATCGCCCGCGAAGATACGCCGGGCGAGAAGCGCCTGGTGGCTTACCTGCGTCTGGCCGAGGAAGCAGATGCGGAGCTGGCGACGGCAGCAGCGCTGCGTGCGCAGCTGGGCGAACACCTGGCCGACTACATGATCCCGGCCGCCTTCGTGATGCTCGACGCCTTCCCCTTGACCACCAACGGCAAGCTCGATCGCCAGGCGCTGCCGGCGCCGGACGCCGCCTCGTTGGCGCGGCAAGTGTACGTGGCGCCCGAGGGCGCGCTGGAGACGGCGCTGTGCGCAGCCTGGTCGGCCGTGCTCAAGGTTGAACAGGTAGGTGTGGACGACAATTATTTCGATATCGGCGGCGACTCGATCCGCAGCATCGCCATCATCGCGGCGGCGCGCCATGCTGGCGTTGAACTGGCCATTGTCGACCTGTTCCGCCACCCGACCGTGCGCACGCTGGCGCAGGCGCTGGCCGAGCGTAGCGACAGTGCCGGTGCCGATGCTGAAGCTGAAGCCAGCGCCGATGACGACAAGCTGGGCGCCGCCGACCGCGCGCTGCTTCCGGCCCAGGTCGAAGATGCCTATCCGATGACGCAGCTGCAAATGGGCATGCTGTTCCATAACCAGTACGAGCAGAACGCCGGCCTGTATCACGACGTGTTCAGCAACCACGTCACGCTGCCGCGCTGGGACGAAGCCCTGATGCGCCGCGTGCTGGCCGCCATGGCGGCGCGCCACCCGGTGCTGCGCACCAGTTTCGATCTGTCGCGCTACAGCGAAGCGCTGCAGCTGGTGTGGCGCCAGGCCGACACGCCGCTGTACGTGACCGACCTGCAGGCGCTCGACAACGCCCGCCAGGATGACATCGTGGCAGGCTTTATCGATGCCGAGCGCAAGAGCGCGTTCGATCTCGCCAGCGCGCCGCTGCTGCGCATCTTCATCCACCTGCGCAGTGCTACCGCGATCCAGTACACGTTCAGCTTCCACCACGCGATTCTCGATGGCTGGAGCGTGGCCTCATTCCAGACTGAGCTGTTCAACGCCTATTTCGCCGCCCTGGCCGGCGATAGCACGGCGGCGGCCGCGCAGCCGGCGCTGGCGCTCACGCCCAGGACTGCCGCCCTGCGCGAAAAGCAGGCCTTGCGCTCGGCCAGCCAGCGCGCCTTCTGGCGCGACTACCTGGACGGCCACGTGTACTCGGCGCTGCCGCCGGCCGAAGAACAGGTCGATCACGCCAGCATGGACCGCAACCGCATGGTGCGCGTCAGCGACGATATCTGCACCCGCCTGCAGGCACTGGCAGCCGAGCTGTCGGTGCCGGTGCGCACCGTGCTGCTCGCCGCCCACCTGCGCGTGGTGTCGATGCTGTCGGGCCGCGACGATGTGACGACGGGGCTGGTCAGCAACGTCCGTCCGGAAGCCCAGGATGGCGACAAGATCCTGGGCCTGTTCCTGAACACGCTGCCGTTGCGCCAGCAACTGCAGCCGGGCAGCTGGAAAGCGCTGATCCGCGCCACCTATGCCAACGAGCTGGCCGTGCTGGCGCACCGCCACTATCCGTATGCCCAGCTGCAGGTTGATAACGGTCGCGTACCGTATTACGAAATCGTCTTCAATTTCATTAACTTCCACGTCTACGACGATCTGCGCGTTGCCCCGCAGGAGCAAGGTTATCAACAGGTGTTCGAATCGACCGGCTTCGACCTCGGCGTCAACATCAATTACAACCCACAGCGCGGCCTGCACCTGGAACTCAAGCCCGGCAAGCTCGGTGGCGCACAGACCGAACGTATTCTCGGCTACTACCTGGCCGTGCTCGAGGCAATGGCGGCAGCGCCGGAATCGCGCCACGAAGCCAGCCACTTCCTCGGCGCCGCCGAGGCGCAGCGTCTGCTGGTGGACTTCAATGGTGCGCCCGCCGCCTATCCGCACGGTGAACTGATACACCAGCAGTTCGAAGCCCACGCCGCCCGCGCACCGCAGGCGCTGGCGCTCGGCTACCGCGACCAGTCACTGAGCTACGGTGAGCTCAACGAGCGCGCCAACCGGCTGGCGCACCACCTGCTGGCGCAGGGCGTGCGTCCCGATGACCGCGTGGCGATCTGCCTCGAGCGCGGCATCGGCCTGATGGTGGCCCTGTTCGGTGTGTGGAAGGCCGGCGCCGCCTACGTGCCGCTGGACGCCGCCTATCCGCAGCAGCGCATCAACGACATGCTGGCCGACAGCGCGCCGGTGCTGGTGCTGACCGAGGCCGCACTGGCCGCCAGCTGCACTGCTGCAGCCACTGGGGTGCCGGTGGTGGTGCTCGACGGCGCTGACCAGGACGCGATTGCCGCGCGTCCGGGCAGCAATCCCGATCCGGCCGCCCTGGGCCTGCACGCCGGTCACCTGGCGTATGTCATCTACACCTCGGGTTCAACCGGCAAGCCGAAGGGCGCCATGCTGCGTCATGCCGGCGTGGCCAATTACAGCCGTGCCCAGATCGAAGTGTTCGGCACCGGCGCCGGTAGCCGCGTGCTGCAGTTCCTGTCGTTCAGCTTTGACGCCTGCGTATCCGAAATCACCATGGCGCTGTGCGCCGGCGGCAGCCTGTGGCTGGCCCCGCGCGAGGACCTGATGGTCGGCGAGCCGCTGCTGCAAACGCTGCGCCGTCACGCCATTACCCACGTCAGCATGCCGGCCTCGGTGCTGGCGGCGCTGCCGCCGGATGCCGACCTTGGCCCGCTGCAGGCCTTGATCACCGGCGGCGAAGCGCTGGCGCCGGCGCTGGCCGCGCTTTGGGGCGCGCGCTACCCGCTGTTCAACGCCTACGGCCCGACCGAGGCCACGGTGGCCACCACGGTGTACCGTTATCAGCCGCTGCATGGCGCCAGCATCCCGATCGGCAAGCCGCTGGCGAACCTGCGCGTCTACCTGCTCGACCGCCACCTGCGCCCGGTGCCGCAGGGCGTGGCCGGCGAGCTGCACATCGGCGGCGTGCAGGTGGCGCGCGGCTACTTCGAGCGCGCTGAACTGACGGCCGAGCGCTTCATCGCCGATCCGTTCAGCACCCAGGCCGATGCGCGCCTGTACAAGAGCGGCGACCTGGCGCGCTGGCTCCCTGACGGCAATATCGAATTCATCGGCCGCAGCGACCAGCAGGTCAAGATCCGTGGCTTCCGCATTGAGCTGGGCGAGATCGAGGCGCAACTGCTGGCCTGCGACGGCGTGCGCGAAGCGCTGGTGCTGGCACAGGGCGGCGGCGTCGCTTCGGCCGAACAGCGGCTGGTGGCGTATGTGACCACCCACGCCGGTGCCAGTGACAGCACCAGTGACAGCACCAGCGCCAGCGTCAGTGCTGCCGGCCTGCGGGCGGCGCTGGCACAGCGGCTGGCCGAGTACATGCTGCCGTCGGCCTTCGTGCTGCTCGATGCGCTGCCGCTGACGCCGAACGGCAAGATCGACCGCAAGGCGCTGCCGGCCGCCGACAGCGTAGATAGCGCCGCCGCTGCCGATTACCTGGCGCCGCGCACCGCGCTCGAAGCGCAACTGTGCGCGGCCTGGGCCGAGGTGCTCAAGCGCGAAGCGGGCACGGTGGGCATCGACCACCATTTCTTCGAGCAGGGCGGCAACTCGCTGCTGGTGGTCCGGCTGCACAGCCTGCTGTCGGCATATCACCCGCAGCGCCTGGCGATTGCCGATTACTTCAAGTATCCAACACCGGCGCGCCTGGCCGCATGGCTGGCCGGCGCCGCCGCCGACGCGGTCACGCGCCTGCCCGACAGCGTTTCGCGCGCCGGTCTGCGCCGGCAGCGCATGGCGCTGCAGCGCACCGGCCGCGACCAGCTGGGCAACCGCGCCGCCTGAGCGCACACATACAACGATAACCAAAAGGGATGAATGCAATGGGCCAGCTTGAATACCACCTGCACAACGATGCAGAGCATAATGACAACGGCGGCGCTAACGGCGACGACGACGGCGCGGTCGCCATCATCGGCATGACCGGGCGCTTTCCCGGCGCCGGCGACCTGGCGACGTTCTGGGCCAACCTGCGCGCCGGCGTCGAATCGGTCGAACCGGTCTCGGACCAGGAACTGCAGCAGGCCGGCGTGCCGCCGTCGCTGATCGCCGATCCCGCCTACGTCAAGGCGGCGGCGCTGGTGGCCGGCTTCGACCAGTTCGACGCCGACTTCTTCGGCATGTCGCCGCGCGAGGCCGAGATCATGGACCCGCAACACCGCATGTTCCTCGAATGCTGCTGGGAAGCGCTCGAGCACGCCGGCTATGCGCCCGGCACGGACAGCGGTGCGGTCGGCGTGTTTGCCGGCACCGCGCTGAGCGCCTACCTGATGGAAAACCTGTTCTCCAACCCGCAGCTGATTCAGGCGGTCGGCGGCCGCCAGCTGATGCTGGCCAACGAAAAGGATTTCCTGTGCAGCCGCGCCGCTTTTGAGCTGAACCTGCGTGGCCCGGCCGTGGTAGTGCAAAGCGCCTGTTCGACCTCGCTGGTGGCGGTACACATGGCCTGCCAGAGCGTGCTCAGTGGCGAATGCGACATGGCGCTGGCCGGCGGCGTATCGGTGCACACGTTTGAAAAACGCGGTTACCTGCACACCGAGGGCGGCGTGTTCTCGGCCGATGGCCATTGCCGCGCCTTCGACGCCAACGCCACCGGCATCATCACCGGCAACGGCATCGGGCTGGTGGTGCTCAAGCGCCTGGCGGCCGCACGCGCCGACGGCGACACCATCCACGCGGTGATCCGCGGTTCGGCCATCAATAATGACGGCAACGACAAGGTCAGCTTTGCCGCCCCCAGCATCGACGGCCAGGCCGCCGTGATCGGCGAGGCGCAAGCGATGGCCGGCGTCAGCGCCGACAGCATCGGCTACATCGAAGCGCACGGCACCGGTACCCACCTGGGCGACCCGATCGAGGTCAGCGCACTGACCCAGGCTTTTTCGGCCTCGACCAGCCGCCGCCAGTATTGCGCCCTCGGTTCGCTCAAGAGCAACCTGGGCCACCTCGACGTGGCGGCCGGCGTTGCCGGCTTGATCAAGGCGACACTGGCCGTCAAGCACGGCGAAATTCCGCCCAGCCTGCATTGCGACACGCCCAATCCGCATATCGACTTTGCCAACAGCCCGTTCTTCGTCAACACCGCGCTGCGTCCGTGGGGCCAGGATGGCCAGCCGCGCCGTGCCGGCGTGAGCGCATTCGGCCTTGGTGGCACCAATGCCCACGTGGTGCTGGAACAGGCGCCGCTGGCTGCGCCTGCTCCTGCAGCAACGTCGGCGCGTGCGGCGCACCTGCTGGTGCTGTCGGCCAAAACCCCCGCCGCCCTCGATGCGGCCACCGCCAACCTGGCCGATTTTCTGGCGGCGCAGCCTGATACCAGCCTGGCCGACAGCGCCTGGACCCTGTTCCATGGCCGCCGCCACTTCCGCTATCGCCGCGCCGTCGCCGCCGCCGATGTTGACGCCGCCGTGGCCGCGCTGCGCCAGGCACAGTCGGCGCCGGCGGCCAGCGTTGACGCCAGGGCGCCCGAACTGGTGTTCATGTTCCCTGGTGGCGGCACCCAGTACCTCGACATGGGCCGCGCGCTGTATGCCGACGACAGCGTGTTCCGCGACGCCGTCGACGAGTGCGCCGCCATCCTGCAGCCGATCCTGGGCCGCGATGTGCGCACCGTGATGTTTGCCGGCGAGCTGGCAGAGCCGGAAGCAAGCGCCCTGCTCAATCGCACCGAGCTGGCGTTGCCGGCCCTGTTCACAGTCGAATACGCGCTGGCCCGCCAGCTGGCGGCCTGGGGCCTTGAGCCCAGCGCGATGATCGGCCATAGCCTCGGCGAATACGTCGCCGCCTGCCTGGCCGGGGTGTTTTCGCTGGCCGATGCGCTGACCATCGTCGCCGCCCGGGCGCGCCTGATCGGCGGTCTGCCGACCGGGAACATGCTGGCAGTGCTGATGTCGCCCGAACAGGTACAGGAGCGCCTGGGCGAGGACCTGTGGCTGGCCTGCATCAACGGCAGCCAGGCCTGCACCATTTCCGGCACGCCGGCCGCCACCGCGCAGCTGGCCGCGCAGCTTGAGCGCGAAGGCATCGATTTCCAGCTGCTGTCAGGCTGGCCCGGTTCGCATTCCGGCCTGATGACGCCCATCCTCGAGCAGTTCCGCGCCGTCTGCGCCAGCGTGCGCCTGCAGGCGCCGCGCGTGCCCTACCTGTCCAACCTGAGCGGCGACTGGATCAGTGCCGAGCAGGCCACTTCGCCCGATTACTGGGTGGCGCACCTGCGCCACACCGTGCAGTTTGGCGCCTGCCTGAACAAACTGGTGGACAACCCGGCCTATGTGTTTGTCGAAGTGGGCCCCGGCCATACCCTGGCCAACCTGCTGCGCCGCGAAGCGGCGGCCGGCGCCGCCCCGCGCCAGGTGGTCAGCATCAGCACCCTGCCGCGCCGCGATGCTGCCGATAGCGCCCCCAGCGTGCTGCTCGGCGCGCTGGGCCAGCTGTGGGCCAGCGGCTGCCGCATCGACTGGAATGCGCTGCACGGCGGCCGCAGCGGCAACCGTATCGCCTTGCCGACCTACCCGTTCCAGCGCAAGCGCTACTGGATCGCCGCCCGCCATCCGCATGGCGACATGGGCAGCGCCGGCGGCCAGGTGCCGCAAGCGGAACCGGAACAGCAAGCCGCGCAGGAGCCCGCGACGACACCGGCGCTGTCGGCCCACAGCCGCCCGCAACTGGCCACGCCCTACGTGGCGCCGCGTTCACCGGTTGAGCAAACCCTGTGCGCGATCTGGGAAAACCTGCTCGGCATCGATGCGGTGGGCGTGGACGACAATTTCTTCCTGCTCGGCGGCAGCTCGCTGGTGGCGGTACAACTGGCCTCGCGCATCCGTTCGGCGCTGCGCGTGGAACTGGCGCTGCGCACGCTGTTCGACACCGCCACCGTAGCCGCCCAGGCCAGCGAAATTGCCGCCCGCCTGCACGCTGTGGCGCCGGCGCCGGAACGCGCGCCGATTCCTGCGCGTGACAGCAATGAAGTTACCCCAGCCTCGCATGCGCAGCAGCGGCTGTGGTTTGTCGATCAGCTCGACCGCGCCGCCAGCGCCGCCTACCACGTGCCGTCGGCGCTGCGCCTCAAGGGCCGGCTCGACAGCACCGCCCTGCGTGCCACGCTGGACCGCATCGTTGCCCGCCACGAGAGCCTGCGCACCACCTTTGCCAGCAGCGGCGGCCATACCGTGCAGGTGATCGGCGCCGCCGACAGCGGCTTTGCCCTGGTCGAGCGCGACCTCAGCCACCTGGCCGGCCACGAACGCGAATTCGCCCTGCAAGGCGCCAGCGCAGCCGAGGTGGCGCAACCGTTCGACCTGGCCGCCGGCCCGCTGATCCGCGGCCAGTTGCTGCGCCTGAGCGAGGACGAACATGTGCTGCTGATCACCCAGCACCACATCATTTCCGACGGCTGGTCGCTGGGCGTGCTGGTGCGCGAGGTCAGCACCCTGTACGCGGCCTTCAGCCAGGGCCAGGCCGACCCGCTGCCGCCGCTGGCGCTGCAGTACGGCGACTACGCGGCCTGGCAGCACGCACGCCTGCACGGCGAGATCCTGCAAGCCCAGGGCGCATTCTGGAAGGAGCAGCTGAGCGGCGCACCGGCACTGCTGGAACTGCCGGCCGACCGCGCCCGTCCGGCGCGCCAGAGCCATGCCGGCGCCAGTGTGCCGGTGGTGCTGGGCCAGCCGCTGACCGCCGCGCTCAAGGCGCTGGCGCAGCGCCACGGCGCTACCCTGTTCATGACCCTGCTGGCCGGCTGGGGCACGCTGCTGTCGCGCCTGTCGGGACAGGACGATGTGGTGATCGGCACGCCGGTGGCCAACCGCCCGCGCCCCGAGCTGGAAAACCTGATCGGCTTCTTCGTCAACACCCTGGCGCTGCGCGTGCGCCTGGCGGGCGACCCCAGCGTGGCCCAGTTGCTGGCCCAGGTCAAGGCGCATACGCTGGGCGCTTACGAACACCAGGATCTGCCGTTCGAGCAGGTGGTGGAACTGCTGCAGCCGGTGCGCAGCACCAGCCATAGCCCGCTGTTCCAGGTCATGCTGACCATCCATAACACGCCCGGCCATAGCGAACTGACGCTGCCGGGGCTGTCCATGAGCGCCATCGAGCAGGTGCAGGATACCGCGCAATGCGACCTGACGCTGTCGCTCACCGACACCGGCGACGATTGCATCGGCACGCTGCGCTACGCCAGCGACCTGTATGACGAAGCCACCGCGCTGCGTTTGGCCGGTCATTTCCAAGTGCTGCTGGCCGCCATGGCCGAGGATGATGCGCAGCCGCTGCGCAGCCTGCCGCTGCTGAGCGCGGACCAGCGCCACCAGCTGCTGGCCGGGTTCAACGATAACGCCCGCCAATGGGGCCAGAGTGGCCTGATTCATCAGCTGTTCGAAGCACAGGCCGAGGCCCGGCCCGAGGCCATCGCCGTGGTGCATGGCGAGGACAAGTACAGCTATGCGCGCCTGAACCGCCAGGCCAACCAGCTGGCGCACCACCTGCGCGCGCTTGGCGTGCAGCCCGACCAGCGCGTGGCGATCTGCGTCGAGCGCGGCGCCGCCATGGTGGTGTCGCTGCTGGCCATCCTCAAGGCCGGCGCCGCCTATGTGCCGCTCGACCCTTCCTATCCGGCCGACCGCCTGGCCTATATGCTGGCCGACAGCACGCCGGCGGTGCTGCTCACGCAAGCATCGCTCAACGATCCGCTGCCGCAGTTGCCGCTGTCGCAAGGCAGCCTGCCGCGTACCGGACAGACTGTGCAGATCGTGCTCGATGACGAAGCCGACGCCGCCCTGATCGCCGCCCAGCCCGACGGCAATCCCGACGCCGCCGCCATCGGCCTGACGCCGCAGCACCTGGCCTACGTGATCTACACCTCCGGTTCGACCGGCATGCCGAAGGGCGTGATGAACCACCACCAGGGCCTGAGCAACCTGGCCAACGCCCAGGGCGCCGCCTTCGGCATCGGCGCCGACAGCCGCGTGCTGCAGTTCGCCTCGTTCAGCTTCGACGCCAGCATTTCCGAGATCGTCATGGCGCTGGCCGGCGGCGCCAGCCTGTTCCTGGCCGATGCCGCCGCCATGCTGCCGGGCGAGCCGCTGCTGGCCACGCTGCGCGGCCATGGCATCACCCATGTGACGCTGCCGTCGTCGGCGCTGGCCGTGTGCGGCGCCCCGGACGCGCTGCCACCGATGACCATCATCGTCGCCGGCGACGTTTGCCCACCCGAGCTGGCACGGCGCTGGGCTGCCCGCCACACCTTCTTCAACGCCTACGGCCCGACCGAGGCGGCGGTGTGCGCCACCATCCACCGCTGCCAGGGAACGAGTGCCGCTGGTGCTGCTGCTACTGCTGCTGCTGTTGCCGTACCTATCGGCAAACCGATGGCCAATGTGCAGGTCTACATCCTCGATGGCGCGCGCCAGCCGGCGCCGGTCGGCGTGGCAGGCGAACTGTATATCGGCGGCGCCGGC
>JBEVNE010000429.1:0-14641 GCA_040508275.1 Duganella sp. | reverse complement strand
ATTGGCCGGATCGGCGCGAAACTGCTGGATGGCGCGTTCGAGCGCAGTGTTGCCCATGTCGATGGTCAGGCCGATATAAGCCAGCTCGAATACCATCATGGCGCCGGTCAGCACCACGGGCAGTACAAAAGCGGCTTCCACCGCCAGCGCGCCGCGCTGGCGCTGCACCGGCCGATTCATCTTGTGGTCCGCGTTATTCATTGCCAGGTCCGGCGGCCTCGCGCAGGGCCAGTTGCTGGCGGCTGGCGGCGAGCAGCTCGCTGGCGACCGGCGCGCCGGCGGCAATGCGTGCGCGGCGTGCGCTGAAGTCTGCCAGCGCCAGGGTTGCCAGCGCCTCGGACATGATCGGGCGCAGCGTGGCGCTGGCGGCGTTCTGGTCGCCTTGCAGGCTGTAGGCCAGCGCCAGGTTGAGCGCCAGCGCCGGCTGGTCGGGCGCCTGCGCCTGGCGCAGCAGGCGAATTGCCTCGGCGTTTTCCTGGCTGGCCAGGTGCGACAGCGCCAGGTTGTTCAGAATGCGCAGGTCGGCCGGCGCCAGCTGGTTGGCGCGGGCGAACAACGCGCGCGCCTCGGCGTGGCGGGCGGCGGCATCGAGCAGCACGCCCTTGGCGTTGAGGGCGGCGACGTTATCGGGTTCTGCCTGCAAGGTACAGTCAAAGTCGGCCAGTGCGGCATCGGTCTGGCCCAGCGCCATGCGCGCGCGTCCCAGGCCGTTGCACAGGGTGGCGCTGGCGGCGGCCGACAGCGTGCTTTGCCTGAGCGCCTGGCGCGCACGCCCGTATAAGGCCAGGCTGTCAGCCGCTGGCAGCACGGCCGCTGCCACGCTGGCGTATTCGAGCAGTTCGAGCGGGGCCAGCGCCTGGCGCTGTTCGAGCTGGGCATACACTTCGCTGGCCGCCTGCAGGCGCTGCTGGTCGCGCAGCAGGCGCGCCAGGCGCAAGCCGTCGGCGTTGGCGGCCCGTGCGGCGGCTGTGTCGTCGCCGGACCTGGCGCCACGGTTGCCGTTGCTGCTGGCGGCAGTGGCATGGCGTTCGGGCGTTGCGGCAGTCCTGGCCGGCAAGGCGCTGCGCGTGGCAGCGGCAATCGTGCGCTCGCTGCGCGCCGGATCGGTCTTGACGGTGATGGCCCCGCAGCCGCCCAGCAGTCCTAAGGCGAGCAGCAGCAGGTGCAACGGATATGGGCGGCGCGCTGCCGGCGGCAGTGCTGGTGCGGTGTGGTGTTGGTGATTATTGAACATGGTGGTCTTCAGATCATCAGGGAACGGACTACCCTTACCAGGGCAGGGGTGGCGACCAGCGCCACCACCGGTGGCAGGATCATGGTCATCAGCGGTAGCGACAGCTGGGCCGGCAGCTTGCCGGCTTTTTCTTCCAGCTGCAGGATCAGCGTGCTGCGGCTTTCATCGGCAATGGTGCGCAGTGCCTGCGCCAGCGGCGTGCCATAGCGCTCGGCCTGGATCAGCGAGCCGACCATGCTTTCGATGGCCGGCACGCGCGTGCGCTCGGCCAGGCGGCGTAGCGCTTCCGAGCGGTCGGGCAGCATTTGCAGCTCGGCGCTGGTGTAGGCCAGCTCCTCGGCCATGGCGGGTGCGCTCAGCGCCAGCTCGCGCGAGACCACGCGCAGAATGCGCGGGAAAGGCAGGCCGACCTCGGCGCAGATGATCATCAGGTCGAGCGCATCGGGCATGCTGCGCGACAGGCTTTCGTTACGGCGGCTGGCGCGTACCTTCACATATACCTCCGGCAGCGTGGTCCCAACAAACAGTGCCAGCAGACCGCCGGACAGGCCAGCCATGCCGAAGCGGCTCTCCGGGCCGAGCATCCCCCACAGCACCAGTACCAGCAGCACCAGGCCGCAGCCGTACTTGGCGGCGACCAGCAGGCCGACAGCTTCCGGTCGCGCCAGGCCGGCAGTCGCCAGCAACCGTTCGAGTTTGGCGCGGTCCGCTTCGCCGCCCGCCAGTTGCGTGCCGATGGCCGCCACCCGCGCCCAGGCAGGCGTGAGCGACACGAAGTCGCTGGTGATGCTGTCGGCGCCGTCGCTGGCGGCCCTGGCGCCGCTGCGCCTGCCGCTGCCACCGGCTTTACCGCCGGCGCCGCCGCGCAGGCGGTCGTGCAGCGGGTTGCTGCGGCGTTTGGCGCGCAGCGTCAGGGCGGCCAGCGCCAGGCCGGCCAGCAGCACGAAGATGATCAGTTGTGAAACAGGATCGGCAAACATTTCTTGCATGAGTAACTCCTGTCAGCGCACGCGGCGCACCATGAAATGGGTGATCAGCAGGCCGATGCACACGCTGACGGCGGCGTACAGCATGACCTTGATGCCGGTCGGATCGCTGACCAGGAAGCGGAAGTCGTCCGGTGCGTTCAGGTACATATAGGCCAGTACGCCCGGCACCAGCAGCGCCACGATCTTGCTCGAAGCACGCGCCTCCGAGGTCTTGGCTGCTACCTTCATGTGCAACTCGGCGCGCGAGCGCAGCGTCGCCGACAGCCGTTCCAGCGTATCGCCAAGGCGGCCACCGGATTCCTGGCTGATGATCAGGATCACGGCAAAGAAGCGGTAGGCCGGCAGCGGCACGCGGCGCGCCGAATCCTGCATGGCCTGGCGGATCGGCACGCCCAGGCGCAGCCAGTGGTCGATGGCGCGCAGCTCGTTTACCAGCGGACTTTGCAGGTGGTCGGCGGCAATCGCGAAGGCGCTGTGCAGCGGTACGCCGGCGCGGCATACGCGGGTGATGGCGTCGATCGCTTCCGGCAGGCTGCGGCCCAGCGCTTCCAGGTAGACCGCCATGGCAGAACGGTAGGTGAGTGTGCTGATCACGCCGAACAGCAGCACCGTGGCGAACAGTGTGGCCGGCAATGGCGCCGGCGTCATGCGGCCCAGCAGCAGGCCGCCGATCAAGGCCGCGCCCAGGGTCAGTGCAATGCGCTGGCGCAGGTTCTTTTGCCATCCCAGCAGCCGCACGCCGCGCCGCAGGCGACCCAGGCGTTCGCCCAGCCACGGCCACCACGGCAGCAGCGCGGCATCCTGCGCCAGCAGGATGGAATCGGCGTCCGGAGTGACCGCCACACTGACCAGCGGCTGCGGCTTGCGCGCAGCGGCAGCTGGAGCGGCCGCAATACTGCCCGGCAGTGGCGGCGCCTGGCGTTCACGCTGCACCTGCTGTTGCAGATTGGTCAGGCGTGCCAGTGCTGCGGCAGCGCGGCGCTGGCGTTTGCCCAGCGCCCGCATGGTGTACACCAGCGTGATCACCAGCAGGAACACCAGCGCTGTGAACAGGTTCAGTGCCCAGTTCATGCCGCCTGCTCCTGGTCGAACAGGTGGGCCTTGTCGGTATAGAAATTGGGCCGGGTGCCGCTGCCCAGGTGTTCGCCGACAACAGCGCCACCGGCGCCGATGCTATGGGTGCGGAAGGCAAACAGCTCCTGGGTCTGGATCACGTCTTCTTCCATGCCGCATACCTCGACGATGGACACCAGCCGGCGGCCGCCGTCGCGCATGCGCTGGATCTGCACGATCAGATCGACCGCGCTGGCGATCTGGCGGCGGATGGCGGCCAGCGGCAGCTGCATATTGGCCATCATGACCATGTTTTCCAGCCGCAGCAGCGCATCGCGCGGGGTATTGGCGTGGGCCGTGCACAACGAGCCGTCGTGGCCGGTGTTCATCGCCTGCAGCATGTCGAAGCACTCGCCGCCGCGCACCTCGCCAAGGATGATGCGGTCGGGCCGCATCCGCAGGGCATTGCGCATCAGGTCGCGCTGATCGATGCGGCCGGTACCTTCGGCACTGGCCGGGCGCGTCTCCAGCCGTACCACGTGGATCTGCTGAAGCTGCAACTCGGCCGCGTCTTCGATGGTGACGATGCGTTCGTCGGGGCTGATCTTTTGCGACAGGGCGTTGAGCAGGGTGGTCTTGCCGGCGCCGGTGCCGCCCGATACCACGATGTTCAGGCGCGCTTCCATGGCGCGCCGCAGCACGGTAGCCATGTCCATCGACATGGCGCCACGCTCGGCCATCGATTCGAGCGACAGGTCGCGCCGCATGAATTTACGGATCGAGATGGTGGTGCCGTCGAGCGCCAGCGGGTGGGTAATCACGTTGACCCGGCTGCCGTCGGGCAGGCGCGCATCGACCATGGGATTGGCTTCGTCGATGCGGCGGCCGATGCGCGCGGCAATGCGCTGCGCCGTGTTGAACACGTGCTCCTCGTCGATGAAGGTAATCGGCGTCAGCTCCAGGCGTCCCCTGCGTTCGACAAACACCTGGCGTGCGCCATTGACCAGGATATCGTTGACGCTATCGTCGCCCAGCAGTGGCTCGATGGGCCCGGTGCCGATCATTTCATCGAGCATCTGCTGGGAAATCAGGTCTTCCTCCTGGCTCGATAACTGCAGGCGCTGCTCGTCGCAGATGCGGCGGATCAGGGTGTCGATCTGGCTTTGCAGCTTGTCGCGCGGCATGGACGCGGCTTTTTGCGGGTCGATCTGCTCGAACAGGGCGTCGCGGATCAGGCGTCGCTGCTGGTGGTTTTCCGGCCCCGCCTTCGGCACCGGCCCTGGCCCTGGCACCGGCGATTGCGTTGGCGCCGCTACTGCGATGGCGGCAGGTGCGGGGGCGCTGTGCTGTGCCTCATGGTGGGCGGCGCCGGGCCCACTGACCGGGCGTTGGAATGGCTGTTTGCGTGGCAACATATTGTTTGCTCGGGTAGGGTGGATAGCTTGCTTGTCAGGCAGGTTCGCTGCGGGCGTTGACCAGGGTGCGTTGGCCGCCCAGTGCCAGCAGCCTGGCCAGCAGCGACGGCGCGGCAACGGCGCTGCGGCGGCCCAGGATGCGGTCGGCAAGGACGGCGAGTGCGCTGCTGAACGGCGAACCGGCCGGTACCTCGAGGGCGCCATCGACCAGGCTGTCGATCAGCTGGTTGCCGGCGCACGGCAGCTGCAGGTCGATCTTGCGGCCGACAAATTCCTCGAATTGCGCCAGCGAGATTGCCGAGCGCTGGGCCGGCCGCACGTTGTTATGCACCAGCAGCAGTTGCTGGCCGCCGCTTTCATCGCCGATATCGGCCAGCAGGCGATGCACATGGCGCGCATGCTGCAGATTGAGTTCGGTCAGGATGATGCGGATGTCGGCGTGTTCCAGCACTTCGCGCGCACCATCCGGGCGGTGCGCCGGCAAATCCCATAGCGCCACCGAGAACAGCTGGCTGAGCGCCGCGCCCAGTTGCAGCACGCGCTCGGGATCGACCGGCGTTGGCGCCTCGGGCCGCTGCGCCAGCAATTGCAGGCGCGGTGGCGCACTGTCGGCCAGCTCGGCGCCGCGCAGCGTGCGTTGCAGCAGGCGGGCATCGATCTCGGGCAGCGCCAGCATGGCCGACAGGCCGCTGTCGGCTTCCATGCCGAGCAGCAGCGGCAGGTCGCCCTTGCTGCGGTCGAGATCAACCAGCACCGTCGGGGTCTGGCAGGCGCCGGCCAGCCGCTGGCCCAGCGCAGCGACTACCGTGCTGACACCAGCGCCGCCGGCGGCGCCGACGATGGCGACGGTACGCCCGGAGCGCGACTGGCCAGCCAGGTTGAGTGGCAGTCCTTCGGCGGCGCGCGCCAGTGTGTCGGCCAGCAGGTGCATGTCGAGCGGTTTCAGCAGGTAGTCGAAAGCGCCGCCTTGCAGCAGCTTGCGGTACAGGTCTACGTCCTGGCGTTCGCCGGTCAGCACGATGTGAGTGGTTGGACCGCACAGGCTGGCCAGATCGGCCAGCGCCTGTTGCGGATAAGCGTGCCCGCTGATGTCCACCAGCAGCGTGGCCGGGGCGCCGTGGGCGGCGCACCACTGCGCCGCCTGTTCCGGGCCGCCGGCCTGGAGCACCTGCGGCGTGCGTTGCAGCCGTTGCAGCTGTTGGCTTAGGTGAGGCAGTTCGGCGGCAGCGACAAAGGCTGCCAGCGTGGCGCCGGCCTGGTCGCCGGCGTGGGAGGGAGAATGCAGGCTCATGATCAGTCCTCCTCGAAGTTAATATCGATCAGCTCGCGCAGCTGGCCGGACTGGTAGCGCTCGACGGCGCCCGCAGCAGTGCGGCCATCGGCGGCGGCCAGCGTGCGCGGACGGCGCAGGTCGCGCACATCGCTGGTCATGGCGGCGATGTTGGCGCGGTTGGCGCAGCCCAACTGGCCGACGCCGGCAAACGGCTGCACCATCCAGTCGCCAGGCCGGGCCACGGCGCATGCCGGCACGCGCAGCACCAGCGCTGCCGATTGCAGTTCCAGGTCCCAGCCGCCGGCCCTGGCGCTGTCGATGCGGGCGGCGTCGGCAGGCAGGGGATGCTGTTGCGGCATATTGGCGCCGGCTGCCACCAGCGCGCTGGCCAGCCGTGGCGCCAACTGCAGGCCGCGTTCGTTAAGTGGCGTAATGACGAGGGTTTGTGCGTTCAGCCGGCCTTGTTCGGTCAGCAGGCGATTCAGGCGTGCCAGCGAGTCCGGCTCCAGGCCGCTGCCGTCTTCGCTGATGCGCAATCCCAGCGCCAGCGCGCTCGGTTCGATCACATTGGGTGCGGCAGGCGCGCTGGCCAGGCGCTCGATGCGCACGCTGTTGAGCGGCGCGCTGCAGCCCCCGAGCAGCGCTGCAAGCAGCAGGGGGCAAAGCACCGTGCGGGATAAGTGGGGCAGGTGGGAGAGGGGAGAGAGGTGGGGCCGGATGGGCGTACGTTGCATGGTCATGGCAGTCGGGCGGAAAGCATTGCAGGGGTGAGTGGGGGCAGGCAGATCATGGCGCACGGTTCAGTACAGATAGCCGGCGGTGGCCTGGCGCGGGATGGTGGCGTCTATCGGCGCCAGGCCCTGGCCCGGCACCTGCAGGTTGCCGGCGGCAACCGGATCGACCACGTTGGCGGTCACCAGGATGACCAGTTCGGTTTCCTTCACTTCGGTGGCTTCGTGTTCGAACAGGCGTCCCAGTAAGGGAATGCTGGACAGCCCCGGCACGCCGGAAACCTGCTGCGAGTTATTCGCGCGCAGCATGCCGGCGAGGGCGAAACTCTGGCCGCTGGCCAGTTCCACCGTGGTGTCGGCGCGCCGCACCGTGAAGGCCGGAATGGTGCTGCCGCCGTCCAGCGTGACCGATCCCTCGGCGGTCAGCTCGCTGACCTCCGGGGCAATGTGCAGGCTGATACGATCGGCCGACAGCAGCGTTGGCGTCATGCGCAGGATCACGCCATAGCTTTTGTATTCGATCGTGACGTTGTTATTGGTGATGATCACGATCGGTACCTCACCGCCGGCGGCGAAGGCGGCGCTTTCGCCGGACATGGCGGTGAGGTTGGGTTCTGCCAGTACGGTGGCCATGCCCTGGCTCGACAGCGCCGAGATCAGGCCGCCGACGCTGAAGCGCCCGCGCGTGGTCAGCCCGCCCAGTGCGGCGCCGCCGGTGCTGCTGGCCGGCAGCAGCGCCGGCAGGGTGTTGTTGGCGGCGGCATCGAACAGGCCGGCGGCGTTGCCGCTGCCAAAAGCCAGCCTGCTGCCGCTGGTGGTCAGCGCCGAGCTCCAGTTAAAGCCCAGTTCATGCGTGAGTGACCGCGATACTTCCACCACGCGCACCTGGATGTTGACCTGCGACGATTGCTCGACGCGTAACTGGTTGACCACGCCGCCATTTTCGCCAGCGCGACCGCCGCCGCCCGGCGGCGTGCCGGGCGGTGCGCTGGAATCGAGGAAAGCCTGCACCTGGTCGCTGACCTGCTTGGCTTCCTGCGGCGAGCGTACCTGGCCGCGTACCACCACCTTGCCGTTGAGTGCGGGTTCAAGCTCGATGCGCGCCTGCGGCAGCGAACGTTTCAGCTGCGCTGCCAGGCTGTCCAGGTCATGCTCCACCACCACCTTGACGGCGGCGATGACGGCGTCGCGCTCGTCAAGCACATACAGCGTGGTGGCGCCGATCCTTTCGCCAAACACGAACAGGCTGGTGGGCGATGGCACCTGGTAGCTGGCAATGGCCGGATCGGCCACCAGCACCTTGCTGGCCGCCTTGGGCAGTTTCAGCAGGTCGCCCTGGCGCGCCCGCACCAGCATCTGGCCGGTTGGCTTGATCTGCAGCAGGCCGGCCGGCAGCGCGGCGCCTGCGCCGTGGACAATCACACCGGTGCTGGAGACCGGGGGCGCAACAGGCGCCGTGGCTGGGGCTGGGGTCTTCACCGGCGCCGGAACAGCAGCAGGGGCCTGCACGCTGGCCAGCATGGTTGCTAGGGCCGAAAGCGGCAACAGTAAAACGCGGGGCGAGCGCGCCCGGCGCGCAGTAGTACCAATACGCACAGAATCAATCATGTCAGGTGGGGCTGGAAAAAGTGTGAGGGAGCGAGGATGGCGTTGGGACTATTCAAACTTGACAGTGCTGGCGGTGGCGCCACGGTAGCTCTGTACCGCCCGGCCGCCGAAAATGGTGGTGGTGTCGCGCAGTCGCGTCACGCCGGTGCGTGCGCCGCTATCGGCCTTTGCCTGGGCCAGTGCCTGCAACTGCGCCAAACCTGGAGTGGTTTGGTCGTCGTCGAGTTGGTCCTTGGTGCCGCGCAGGGCAACCTGCAGGGTGCCGATTTCCTTGGCAACGGCCAGCTTTTCGGCGGCTGCTGGAGCCACTTCCAGCGTGATGGTCTCGTAGAAAGAGCGCACCGGTGTGGCGGGGCGTGCCGGCCGGTTGGCTCTGGCGGCGGCAGTGGCCGGATTGCCCTTGGCGCTCGCGGAATTACCCGCACCGTCTTCAGCAGCGTAGGCTTCTTCGATGACCGGTGGTGCAATGCTGTCGGTATTGCTGTTCAGTGCCAGTACCCGCACATTGCGCAGAATGGTTTCGGCAGCCAGTCCCCGGAACGTATCCTTGTCCTTGCCTGCGGCTTGATCTTCCTCGCGTTTCAGGCTGAGGATCACATCGACATAATCGCCTGCAGACACCAGTCCGGCATTGCTGGCCAGTGCGCTGGTGGGGATGGAAATGGCGCGCATGCCAGGTCCCAGCACGGCGGCGATAAAACCTGCTTCGCCCGGTTGTACCAGCAGCTTGCGGGTGATCGGCATGTCGGTTTCCAGTGCGTGGCGCAGCGCTGCGCCGAGCAAGGCACGTTCGCCGTTGATGCGCTCGGCGTCGGTGGTGGCGGTGATGTGATCGGCAGCGGGCTGGCTGCTGGCCTTGCGCCAGGCCAGTTGATCATGGCCGATAAAATCACCGGGCAGCAGCGGCTGGGCCGCCGAGAGCACCATCACGTCAGGCACGGCGGCGGCGCTGACCTCCTTGATGATGGTGACGGGCGGCGGTGGGCGCATCAGTGAGCGGGCAACCAGGGCGGTGCCGGCGGCAAGCGTCAGCGCGCCCGCCAACAGGAAGATGGACGAAGTTTTCACGTAATTCTCAATGAGGGGTGGATCGGTAATGCGCCTGGGCAGAGCCTGGGGACGGTGTTCTATCAGTTGTTACTGGCCGATGTCCGGGCTCCGCTAGGCGCTGTACAGGGCAAACCCTGCGCCCGCGGCAATCGCCAGGCCGTATGGAATACCATGCGGGGATTGTTCGCGCAGCGCCATCGGCAGCGCCCAGGGACCTCCCGGCAGCATGTTCTGCAGCCGCACTACCAGCAGCGCCAGCACCATTTCCATGCTACGCAGCAGCGGCAGTGCCAGCGCCAGCATGCCGCCGCACAGCGAGGTAATGATAAGGAAGGCAAATGACTGATCGCCGAGCCACAGGCACAGTACTGCCATCAGCTTGACGTCGCCGGCGCCGACCCAGCGCATGGCAAACAGCAGGTAGCCCAGCACCAGCACCAGCGTTGCCGCCAGCAAGCCGGGCGCAGTATCGTCCCATGCCGATTCGCCGTAGCCGACCCTTACCATCCAGATCATGTGCAGCGCCCACAGGAACAGCAGGGCCAGCACCAGCCGGTTGGCGATGCGGCGGTACAGCAGGTCGCTCAGGACGACCCACAGCAGCGCCGGCAGCAGCACCAGGTGCGGAAACGGCAGTGGCATGGTGGGCCGTGCTCAGGACTTGGTGCTGGTGCCGGCAGCGGTGATGTCGCTGGCGATCTTGGTGAATTTGTCGCGCAGGGCGGTAATGAAAGCGCCGTCGGAGCCGAAGATGAAACCGACTGCGGCAGCCATGGCGGCCGCCAGGATGCCATACTCGATGGCGGTGACGCCGCTTTCGTCTTGAAGGAATTGTTTGAACTGCGTTGCCATGTGGGCTCCTGAAAAATGATTATCAATCGACACGGGACACGACGCACAGCACGCCGTATTGCGAATCATTTTCATTTACAGAGAGCAAAACAGCAAGTCCGCGATTATTAAGAATTATTCAGAAAGCTTTAGGAAGCTTCAGAATTGGCCGCCCGCACGGGGCGCACAGGGGCCTGGTCCAGCTTACCTGACCTCAGCGCTTGCAGTCCGACACATCGTTAAGTGCATGATATTGCAGGACGACGCACATCTCCATATGTTGGCGCGCGCACCGAATCATCGCAAGCTAAGGCAGCACACTGCCAGCTGTCTTCCACCTTCTTCAGGCACTGATTCCCATGACTACTGACCAACACTCCGAACCCTATCCCCACCCGGCCGGCGGCTGGGGCTCGGTCCGAAAAGTCAGCGCCGCGCTGCTGCAGGAACACGTGCTGCTCAAGGGGAGCGCCCTCCTGCTGCACCAGAACAAACCGGACGGTTTTGCCTGCGTGGCCTGCGCCTGGGCCAAGCCGGCCAATCCGCATCCGTTCGAGTTTTGCGAAAGCGGCGCCAAGGCCACTGCCTGGGAGATCACCAGCAAACGCATCGGCGCCGATTTTTTTCAGCGCCACACGCTGGCGCAGCTGCGCACCTGGAGCGACCACCAGCTGGAGGCGCAGGGCAGGCTGACGGTGCCGCTGCGCTGGGATGCCGCCGCCGACCGCTACCAGGAGGTATCGTGGGACGATGCTTTTGCCGAGATAGGGCGCGAGCTGCGCGCACTCGATCCGCGCAGCGCGGTGTTTTACTGTTCCGGCCGGGCGTCGCTGGAAACCTCGTATATGTACCAGCTGGCGGTGCGCCTGTATGGCTGTAACAACCTGCCCGACAGCTCGAATATGTGCCACGAAAGCACTTCAGTGGCGCTGCCGCAGACCATCGGCGTACCTATCGGCACGGTCGATCTGGCCGATTTCGAGCAGACCGATTGCATCCTGTTCTTTGGCCAGAACGTCGGCACCAACAGCCCGCGCATGCTGCATCAGTTGCAGGAGGCGCGCCAGCGCGGCGTGCCGGTGATTACCTTCAACCCGCTGCGTGAAACAGGCTTGCTGCACTTCGCCAATCCGCAATCACCAGCGGAGATGCTGAGCGGAGCGCAAACCGTCATCAGCACCCAGTACCTGCAAGTGCGCGCCGGTGGCGACAGCGCCGCCTTGCTGGGCCTGTGCAAGGCACTGATTGCCGCCGATGACAGCCAGCAGGCGGCAGGTGGCGCGCGCGTGCTCGACAGCGACTTTCTGGCGCAGCACACGGCCGGCTACGACGACTTTGCCGCCGCCGCGCGCGCTACTGCCTGGAGCGCCATCGAACAGCAGTCGGGATTGGCGCGCGCCGACCTGGAAGCTGCCGCCGCCACGTATGCCGGCGCGCAGCGCGTGATCGGCGTGTATGGCATGGGCCTGACCCAGCACCGTCACGGCGTACAGAACGTGCAGATGCTGTCCAACCTGCTGCTTTTACGCGGCAATATCGGCAAGCCGGGCGCCGGTATCTGCCCGGTGCGCGGCCACTCGAATGTGCAGGGCCAGCGCACGGTGGGCATTACCGAAAAGCCGTCGCTGGCGCCGCTCGATCAGTTGGAACGGCAATATGGCTTTGCGCCGCCACGCGAAGAAGGGCTCAATACCGTCACCACCTGCCGCGGCGTGCTCGATGGCTCGGTGCGCGCGTTTGTCGGCCTTGGCGGTAACTTCCTGCGCGCGGCGCCGGACAGCGAACGGCTGGAAGCGGCATGGACAGCGCTGCGCCTGAACGTGCAGATAGCCACCAAGCTCAATCGCAGCCATCTGGTGCCGGGCGCCGTGTCGTACATCTTGCCTTGCCTGGGACGCATAGAAGTAGACCGCCAGGCCAGCGGCCCGCAGTCGGTGGCAGTGGAAGACAGCACCGGCCATATGCATGGATCGAGCGGGCGCGCCGAACCGGCAGCGGACACGCTGCGCTCGGAGGTGGCGATCGTGGCGGCGCTGGCGCAAGCCATGTTGACGCCCGAGCGCGCCGCACTGGCGCCGTGGCAGGCCTGGGTTGATGATTATGCCAGCGTGCGCGAGGCGATCAGCATCACCTATCCCGATATTTTTTCCGACTTCAATCAGCGGCTGTGGCAGCCGGGCGGTTTTCGCCGGCCGGTACCGGCGGCGCAGCGGGTCTGGCGCACGCCCAATGGCCGCGCAAATTTCATCGTGCCGGCCACGCTGGAGGAAAACCCCGATCAAGCCAGCCCAGGCAACAGTATTCTGCGCCTGTTCACGGTACGCAGCGACAGCCAGTTCAATACCACCATCTACACCGAGGATGACCGCTTTCGTGGTCAGAGCGGTAACCGGCGCGTGCTGCTGATCAGCGAGGACGACCTGGCCAGCCTGGGGCTGGCGGCCGGGCAGACAGTCGATGTGCACGGCGTCGCCGACGACGGCATTGCCCGCTGCGTGCGCGCGCTGACGCTGGTCGCCTACGATGTGCCGTCCGGCTGCATCGCCGGCTACTACCCCGAATGCAATCCGCTGCTGCCGCTCGAACACCATGCGCTCGGCAGCATGGTGCCGGCGGCGAAATCGATTGCGGTGCGCCTGTCTCCCGTGGAGCGCGCTGAAGGCTGAGTTGCTTGCACGTCACACGCCGGTCATATTGCATTGCTAGCATGCATGTTTATTTGATCAGGTGAACTGTGGACTTCGACGCTTCCCGCCAGCATATGCCGCGCCATCGCCAGGCCACGGCGGCCGATCTGTGCCGCGAGACGGTGGCGCTGCCGGCGGACGCCTGCAATGCCGACGTTCAGCAGCTGTTCACCGAGCGGCGTGACCTGATGAGCCTGCCCGTACTCGACGATGGCCGGCCGATAGGCCTGATCAGCCGCAATATCTTCATGTCGCAAATGTCCAAGCCGTTCTACCAGGAGCTGTACGGCAAAAAAAGCTGTATCGCCTTCATGGACAAGGAGCCGCTGATCGTCGATGCAGCGCTCAGCATCGAGGAACTGACCTTTCGCGCCGTGGCTTCGGGCGAAAAGTCGCTGGCCGACGGCTTCATCATCACCACCGATGGCGCACTGGCTGGCGTGGGCTTTGGCCTGCAGCTGATGAACGTGGTGGCCACCATGCAGGCCGAGCGCAACCGCCAGATCATGCACAGCATCGAATACGCCAGCGTGATACAGCGCGCCTTGCTGCGGCCTTCGCGCGAGGCGCTGGCCCAACTGGGCGACGCCCACCTCGAATGGCAGCCGCGCGACCTGGTCGGCGGCGATTTTTACCTGGTCGAACAGCATGACGATGGCTGGCTGGTGGCCCTGGGCGACTGCACCGGCCACGGCGTGCCGGGCGCCTTCATGACGCTGATCGCCTCGCAGGTACTGGGCCAGGCGCTGCTGCGCGTGGGGCCGCGCGCGCCGGGACAACTGCTGCAGGAAGTCAGCGGCGGCGTCAAGGCGCTGCTGGGCCAGACCAGCGAGCAGCGCGCCGTGGCCGAATCGGACGATGGCCTGGACGCCGCCATTCTGTGGTTTGAGCGCGCCACGCGGCGCCTGCATTTTGCCGGCGCCCGCATTGCGCTGCACGTGCTGGCCCCTGGCCAGCCTTTGCAGGTAGTGGAGGGCGAACGCGCCGGTCTTGGTTATGTCGATACCGGCGCCGCCCAGCAGTGGCCTACCCACGTGGTGGAACTGGCGCCGGCCAGCATGGTGTTTGTCACCAGCGATGGCCTGACCGACCAGATTGGCGGCGCCAGGGCGATTGCGCTGGGCAAGCGCCGCGTGCGCGAGGTGCTGCTGGAACAGGCCGAGGCGGCCGGCAGCAGCGCCGCCGTGGCGGACGCCTTGCTGCAAACCTTGCAGTCATGGCAGGGCGACCAGCCGCGCCGCGACGACCTGACTTTCTTTTGTTGCCGTCCCTGAGGAGGTACGCTGTGCTGTACGAGGAGTTTGACGAGATGTGGCAGGTGGCGCAAAAACGCCATGTGATCTTTTTTTATGCTGGCTATTTTTCCCAGCCGGTGGTGGCGGCGATTTCGGAAACCATCCGCGCGCGCCTCGATAGCGCAGCCGCCGCAGGACCCACGCGGCGGCGGATTTTTTCCTCGTTTGTCGAAATGTCGCAAAACATCATGCACTATTCATCCGAGGCGCTCACGCCAGCCGACCAGCGCGACCAGCAGATGCGCCGCGGCTCGTTCTGCATCGGCACCCGCGGCGAACAGTTCTTTTTATTGTGCGCCAATCCAATCGCCAGCGCCCAGGTGCCGGCCATCCGCGCGCGCCTGGAACCGCTGCGCACGATGACGGTCGATGAGCTGAAGGCCGCGTACAAACAGGCTTTGCGCGCCGAAACCCCGGCCGACAGCAAGGGCGCGGGCCTGGGTTTTCTGACCATGGCGCGCGAAGCCAGCGAGCC
>JBEVNE010000427.1:0-4209 GCA_040508275.1 Duganella sp. | reverse complement strand
CCGCTGACGGTGTAATAGTGGCGCTTGTAGCGCATCACGCACACCATTTCGGTGGCCAGGGCGTCGTTGAGCATCTTGATGACGGCTTCGCGGTCGCCCTTGTAGCCGGCCGTGACAGGACCGTCTTCGAGGTTGCGCGCGGCAGTGCGGATGGCTTCAATGTCTATGCCTGCCGGATGGGTGGGATTCGATTCAGCCATGATAGTGATTCCTTTTCAGTCGTTGAAAGAGTCAGACAGTGGCGCTGCCGGAAAATCCGGCAGCGAGGGAGATTGCGGTGAGGCAGATCAGCGGCGGTTGGCAATCGGTGCGCCGTTTTGCGACAGCACGATTTCCACGCGGCGGTTCAACTGGCGGCTGCCGGCATCGCCGTTGCCTGCCACCGGAAACGCTTCGCCGTAGCCGCGCGTGGCGACCTTGTCGCTGCCCACGCCGAGACCGATCAGCGCCTGGCGCACGGCATCGGCGCGGCGTTGCGACAGGTCGAGGTTGTGCGACGAGGTGCCGGTGGAATCGGTAAAGCCTTCGATCAGCACGCGGCTTTTTGGTTCCTGGGCCAGCACATCGGCCAGCTTTTGCACGGTGCGCATGCCTTCGGCGCTCAGTTCGGCGCGATCGACATTGAACAGCACATCGTTGAGTGTGACCACCATGCCGCGCTCGGTTTGCTTGGCTTGCAGATCAGCCAGCTGCTGTTGCAGGGCGGCGTTCTTCGATTGTTCCTCGCGCGCCGAGTTGGCGGCCATCTCGGCCTGCTGGCGAGCGGCATCGGCTTCCGCCTTGGCGCGTTCTGCCTTCATGCGCGCCTGTTCTGCTTCAGCGGTACGCGCTTCCAGACGTATCTCGTCGCGCTGGCGACCGGCCTGGGCCACATCGGCCTCGGCTTGCTTTTGCTTGGCGACTTCCTGGGCAGTGGCGATCTTCTGCTTGGCAACGTAGGCCAGCTTGTCGATGTCAGCCAGACTTTCTTTTTTGGCAGCGGCTTCGTTGGCGCGGTCCAGCGCGTCAGCAGCGGCCTTGAACTCCAGCGGTGCGCTGGCGGCAATCGACGGATTGGCCTGGGCAGCAACGAAATCGCTGCGTGCAGCATCAAGCGTACTGGTGGTGGTCGGCGTGCTGCTGCAAGCACCCAGCAGAACCGCCATGGCGACAGCGGCTGGCAGAACGTGCAGTTTGGTCATCAGTTTTTTCATGGTGGCGCTCCTTTATTTTATTGTTGGGTGGTGTTGGTGCCGGTGGTACTGGCAGCGCCGCTGGCGCGATTGACTTCTTCGCGCATCACGCGGATGCTTTGCTGCAGCTCGTCAGCGGCGGCAGTGGCTTTGGCCGAGTTGGCCTTGCTTTGCGCCAGCTGCGCGTCGGCCTGGGCCTGGGTAGCCAGATCCTGGGCCAGCTTGTAATCGCGGGCTGCCAGCGCCTGGTTGGCGCGCATCATTTTTTCACGGGCAGCTTTCATTTCCTCGGGCGCCAAGTCGGCGGCGCCAGCCGAGGTGGCGTTTGCCACTGCTGCGCGGGAAACGGCGACATCGGCCGTGGCTGGCGCCTTGTCGCTGGCGCAAGCAACCAGGCCGAGTAGCGCAACCGCGCCGCAGAAAGTTTTCAAACCGTGCTGAGCTGACATCATTATTTTTCTCCTTGATCTGATGAACGGTGATGAACTGTAGTGAACCGACAGTGATGTTATAAACGCATGACTCGCCAGATTCAGTTCGATGCCGCACATAGAATCGGGATGCCGGCGCAGGCAGTGCGGCTGCGTGCGCCAGCACACAAGAGTGGTCTGGCGAGTGGCCTGGCGGCGCAAAAAATAAGCGGGCGCTGTGGCAAGTCCGCCAAGGGGTAACAAGGGTAACAAGTTGTTTCTAGGTGCGCTGGCGAACGGAAAAATCGTTGCACACCAAGTATTCTTGTTTCCATGGATGCGAATCAGTTCGCGCCGTCAACAGACCACAAGGAGAAGACCATGAATAAGCTGAAACGCGCAGGTTCGGCAGCGATTGCGATCGTTGCCATGGTAAGTCTGAGTGCATGCGCAGGCATGTCGAACCAGGACAAGAATACGGCGATTGGCGCCGGCGTTGGCGCGGTGGCCGGCTCGGTACTGACCGGCGGTAGCGCAGTCGGCGCAGTCGGTGGCGCAGCCGTTGGCGGCGTGATCGGTAACCAGGTGCAAAAGCCGGCCCGCTAAGATCACCCTCATCACCCTCCCCGATCAACCCGCCCTCGCCGCACCGCCGGCAAGGGCGGGTTTTTACATGGTCAAGTAGCATGGGTGAGCATGACGCCGGCAACGGTAGGCACATCCGTCCGGCACCTCTTCAGATAAACACGTTGGCGATGCCCAGCGCGCCCTCATCCCGCACCAGCTCGTAGCAACGGCACGACGCCGCCTCCAGTCCAGCGGCATCGAGGATTTCGATATTGCCCCGGCTATAGGAAATCAGCTTTTGCTGTTGCAAAGCGCTGGCGGCCTTGGTCACACCCACGCGCCGCACACCCAGCGCATGGGCGAGGAACTCATGGGTCAGATGGAATTTATCGGACTGCAGGCGGTCACGCGTGATCAGCAGCGAGCGCGCCAGCCGGGCTTCGAGCACATGGAAACGACTGCAAACGGCAATCTGGATGGCCTGCGCCAGCAGAGTGTCGGTATATCGTTGCAACAAGCGCTGCAGCGCCGCCATGCGCGCGCAGGCCGCGCAAAAGGCTGCAGCCTCAATGCGCAGCACGCGCCCGGCGCGCTGCACCACGGCACGCACCTGGGCCATCTCGCGTCCCAGAACAATCGACGCACCAATCATGCCTTCGCGCCCGACAGCGCCGACTTCGAGTGTCATGCGCCCTTCCGCCACGGCCAGCAGCGAGATCAGGCTGTCGGCAGGAAAATAAACATGGGTGATGCTGTGGCCAGGTTCGTACAGCACCTCACCCAACCCCACCCGGACGACTTCCCCCAGCTGCAGCAACTGGCTTTGCTCATCTTCCGGCAAACTCGACAGTAAACGATTGACCAGTGGCCGCGACGGCCCCCTGTCTTCTTCGACGATAGGTGAGTGATGGGTATGCATGGCCTAAGCCTAATGGTTCGCATTTCTACTGTATGTACGCTGACGCACGGAAGCCGGGGAGCCCTTGTCTGACAATGTGCGGTGCTGCACATTAACTAATTTAGAATAAAAGGAACAATGTCATGAACGCTCCCCTCACCCCTTCCAAACCGGCTCTGCATCCGTTGATGATGGTCGCTGCCATTGCGGTGGTGCTGTTCTGCGGCGTGGGTACGGCCGCCATCATGGGCTGGCTGCCTACTTCGAACGCCGACGCCAGCGGCGCCAAAGCTGCGCTGGCGGCCGAGAGCACTGCCAGCGCAGCAGCGCCACAGCAGTTGGCGGCAGCCAATACCGGCGCCCCTGAGCGCGCCTCCTCCAGTCAGCCGACTCAGGCAGCACAGGCAGCACAGGCAGCGCCTGCGGTGTGCAGCAGCTGCGGCGTAGTGGAAGCCGTGCGCACGGTCGAACATCGCCCGCAAGGCAGCGGCCTTGGCGCGGCCGGCGGCGCCATCGTCGGCGGCTTGCTGGGCAACCAGGTGGGTGGCGGCAGTGGCCGGCAAATCGCCACCGTGGCCGGTGCGGTCGGCGGCGCCGTGGCAGGCAACCAGATCGAAAGCAGCATGAAAACCACGCACAGCTGGCAAGTGGTGGTGCGCATGGACAGCGGCGCGCGCCGCACTTTCAACCAGTCATCGCAGCCAGGCTGGCGCGAAGGCGACAGCGTGCGCGTGGTGAACGGCAAGCTGCGCTCGGCCAACTGACAGTAGCGCGGCACGAAACACCGGGCGTTACGGCAGTTACGTGCGGCGCCGTACAGAAACAGAAACTGATTAGAACGACAATAGATTCCAAGATACGAACACGGAGAAATCCTGAAACCGGTGCCACAACGCAGCGCAGGCTGCCACCGCTTTCTGGTTATTTTCCAGTGTTCGACATCGCCTTCGATGCCCGCCTGGGACGTCGCACTACAACTCAAGGAGAGAATCATGCTCTATACCATCGCTGTCGTTCTGCTTATCCTGTGGCTGCTGGGCCTGGTCACTTCGTACACCATCGGTGGCTTCATCCACGTCCTGCTGGTGGTCGCCATCATCATGGTGCTGCTGCGCCTGATCAGCGGACGCGGGGTCTAGCACACTGCTTCGCATGTTGGGAA
>JBEVNE010000386.1:0-3131 GCA_040508275.1 Duganella sp. | reverse complement strand
GCGCAGCGTCAGCGCGCTGGTCAGGTTGGCGGCGTCGCCAGCCTGCGCCAGCCGGTTAATCGATGGCAGCAGCTTGACCAGCGCATCGCGCAGGTCGGTCTGGCCGGTGCGCTGCAAATCCTTGGCGCTGATCACGTCGATCGGGCTCAGGCTTTCGGCGGCCGAGCGGGTGATGTCACGGGTGCCGGTCACCACCACCTCCTGCACGGCGATAGCGCTGGCATTGGCACCGGTCAGCGGCGCTTCCTCCGCCAAGGTCGCCGCTGTCGCGGTGGTGCCCATGACGGCGAGGGCGGCGGCAACGGCAAGCGCAGTCGTGCGGCGCTGCGCCGACGATAAGGACAGGTGTGATGGCTTCATGCAACGGGCTCCGGTAAATTAAGGGTAAAAGATTCAGGGTTTGACGCGGGCAGCGACCAGGTCGATCTCGACCAGCGCGCCCGGCAAGGGCAAGGCCACCACCTGCAAGGCGGTGCGCGCAGGCTTGGCCGGCTGCGCGGCGGTGCCGAAGAACTGGCCGTAGGCCGCATTCAAGCCGGCAAAATCGAGCTTGTTGTCGAGCTTGGGGTCGCCCACCAGAAACACCCGCAGCGACACCACGTCGGCAAAGCTCAAACCCTCGGCAGCGAGCGCCGCCTGCAGCTTGCGCAGCACCGACAGCGTTTGAGTTTGCGTATCGCCATAGGCGGCCGGGGTCCCCTTGGGCGCGGCCGCATCGGCCACGTCGGGCAGCACGCCACTCAGATAAATCGTCTCGGCGCCGGCCGGCACGGTCACCGCCACCGAGATCGGGAAGTTTGAATTCGGAATGGGCGTGCGCTTGATTTGCTGAGCATTGGCATTGGCATTGGCAGCAACGCTGGCGGCGCTCAGCAACAGGCTGGCAAGGATCACGGAAGTTTTCATGGAAGCGGTTCTCTTTCAGGTGGGATGGACAATTCAGGCAGAGGCGGTCAGGCGGGCGGCAATCGCATTGATGGCATGATGGGCGGAGAGCACGGCGCCTTCCTGCCAGGCGCCGATCTGGCTCAGGTACTCGCCGGCGAAATGGACGCGGCCATCGGGCTGGTTGAGCAAGGTGTATTCTTTTTCGGCCGGCGTGGCCCAGTGCACCCACGAACCGAGGCTGTAGGGCACCTTGTGCCAGGCCACGCTGACCGGGTGGTGCAGTTCCTTGCCACGGCCCGGATGGACGCGGTCGATCACCTGGCGCGACGACTCGAACTGTTCGTTCAAGGGCCTGGCCGTGAAGTCGCGCGCAGCCTGGCTGATGTTGTAGCAGCCGACCAGCACCCCGGTCTTGTCGTGGTAGCCGCCGCTCGGGTACCAGATCAGTCCCGTCTCGTGCTTGACGATGGAAATGCCGCCGTAAATCTGGGTATCGGTTTCCCAGAAACGTGGCGCCTGCCAGGCGATCTTGCTGGCGGTGTCGTAATGGACGCCTGAGATGGCGGCCTGCACGGCCGGCGCAAAATTGTTTTTCACGCGCGCCAGCACTGGCAGCGGGAAGGTGACGATGGCAAAGTCCGCACTCAAGGTCTGCTCGGCGCCGCTGCTGCGCTCACGCACCACCACTTCCACATGTTTGGCGTGGTTGCGGATTGCGCTCACTTCCTTGTTGAGGCGCGTGACATCCTGCAGGCGCTGGTGAAACGCTTGCGGTATGCGGTCCATGCCGCCCACCGGTTGCAGCATGGTCGGTTGAAAAATCAGCAGCTCATCGAAAATCAGCGAGGTCCACAGGTCGGGATCGAGCAGCGCTTCCAGCGACAGCGGCGGCTGGCGTTCGCCGACCTTGTCGGCCGCGCCGGGAAACACCTTGTAGCCGGAACGCTCGGTACCCTTGAACTGCGCCTGCGGCGTCAGGTCGCCATACACCTTGAGGAATTCCACCAGCTTGCTGCGGTCGGCCACGCTCAGTTCCTGGTCCAGCGCGCCCTTGCCCAAGGCGGTCGCCAGCAGTGCCGAGATATGGCCGCGCGCATCGTTGACGGCACGGCGCAGCTGGATCGGCGCACTGCCGCTGCTACGGGCAGCATCGGGCAAAAAGTAGGCGCTGCGACTGGTGTTGACTTCCGCCTCCAGCGCCACGCCAAACTCGCGGCAATAGCCGAGGATGGCCTGGTGATGGCTGGGCAGGCGCGCCGGGCCGGCATTGAAGTAATGGCCCGGCTCAAACTGCGCTACCTGGCTGGAGCCATCGGTGTAGTCGATGCGCGTGCCATCGCGGATGGTCCAGTTGCGCCCCCCTACCCGGTCACGCGCCTCGATCAGTTGCACTTGGTAGCCGGCGCGGCGCAACTCATACGCTGACACCAGGCCGGCAATGCCGGCGCCCAGCACCAGCACACGCTTGCCCTTGCCCGACCCTGGCGCCAGTGCCAGCGGCGCGCCATAGCCGGATGTGCCAGCGGCCGAAGCCAGCGTGGACGCGCCCAGGCCCAGCGTGGTCAGCGCAGCGGCAGCAGCGGCGTAACCGCTGCTGGCGGCAAGTTGAACGAGGAAATTGCGGCGGCTTACAGTCATGACAGCTCCACGGAAGAAAAGTATGGAGCGATCTTATGTCGCCGATGATTATGCCAAAACTAATTATTTATCATAAATAAATATGATCCTTGAGCATAATGCAAGAGATGTGGACTACAACGCGGGTAGTTCTGGCGAGAAATGTGGACGTACATCAACATTACAGGGAAGCAGCTCGGCTACGATGGTCCGATGTCCAACGTGATTGAACGGCGCGGAGATCAGGCCATGCGAAGATATGTATCAGCAGCGCGTACACAGCACGGCGTGGCCGCCGTCGAGCTGGCGCTGATCATGCCGATGCTGGTGATGATGCTGGCCTTCACGCTGTACTTTGGTCGCTTCTACTGGCATTACACCACTGCGCAAAACGCTGCGTCCAGCGCAGTACGTTATCTGTCTACCATACCGCAGGCCGACATCATCAATCCGTACCGGGCGCCAATGGCAGCGGAGGTGGCATATGAAATCGTGGCCGCACAACTGGCGCAATTATCGCCGGGACCGATCCTGCCATCGGTAATGGTCAGTTGCGACATGGGCCACTGCTTTGGCGGCGCACCTCCGGCCACGGTGTCGATCACGATCAAGCTCGCAGTGGAAGA
>JBEVNE010000364.1:0-19106 GCA_040508275.1 Duganella sp. | reverse complement strand
AGCGGATGGCTGATCAGGGTAAGGGTAGTCATGGCGATATCACATTCGGTGGATTGATGAAAAGGAAACAGCGCGCGACAAGTCCATGCAATGTTTCCTCCTTTACGCTGCGTGGTATCGCTTAGCCGTTCAGCAGACGGCCGCCGTCAAGAACAATTTCCGAGCCCACCGTCCAGCGCGACTCGTCCGACGCCAGGTAGATGACGGCTTTGGCAACCTCGTCGGAGGTGCCGAAACGGCCCAGTGGAATGCTTGCTGCGATTTCCTTGTTGACCTGCTCGCGGTATGCATCGGGGATGCCGAGCTTGTCGTACAGGGGCGTCTCCACTGGCCCAGGGCTGACCGCGTTGACCCGGATGCCGCGCCCCAGCAATTCAGTTGACAGCGTCTTCGACATATTCAGGAATGCGGCCTTGGTGGCGGCATAGACGGAAGAACGGTCTGCGCCTGCGTGTGCGCTGACGGAAGTGGTCAGCACAACCGAAGCCGGGTTTGCCAGCACCGGCAACAGCGCTTGCAGCAGGAAGTAAGGCCCCTTGACGTTGACGTCGAAAGAATGATCGAACATTTCTTCGGTCCACTGTTCGATCGGTTGCCACACCGAGATACCCGCGTTGAGGAAAGCCACATCCAGTTGGCCGAAGTGTTCCTTGACGGCTTGCGCCAGTTCTTTTTGTGCAGCAACGCTGGCGGAGTCGGCACGCAGCACGAGCACATCAGGTCCCAGCTCGGCTTGTGCTTTTGCGATGGACGCCGGGTTCACACCAGTAACGATGACGCGAGCGCCCTCGGCCAAAAATTGCTTTGCTGTTTCCAGACCAATACCGCTGGTACCGCCAGTGATGAGCGTACGTTTACCTTGCAGGCGTGACATTGTGTTCTCCGTTAAGTAGTGACCGAGGCAGTCAACGAAACGCAGTATGCTTGTATGCCGAAAAATAGATAAGCTAGCGATTTTGAATATAATTCATACAGATTCAGCATGAATAAAGGGTGGGTATGGACCGTTTTCTTTTGATGACTTGCTTTGCGCGTGCGGTGGAAACCGGCAGCTTCTCGGCTGCGGGGCGAGACCTGGGGCTGGGACAACCCAATATCAGTCGCTATGTGGCGGCGCTGGAGGAGCATTTGCAGATTCGCCTGCTTCACCGATCCACGCGTAAGCTGTCGTTGACGCCTGAGGGGGAGCGCTACTACGCCGATATTCGGCGCATTCTCGATGCGGTGGATGAATCCGAATCCTCGTTCAGAAACAACGTCGAGCCATCGGGGCTTTTGCGCGTGGCCTGCCCAACAGCGCTCGCGCACGCCTTCGTCATGCCTCACATACAAACTTTTCTGGAGCGCTACCCCCGATTAACACTCGACCTTCAGCTCAATGACCGCTACGTTGACCTGGTGAACGAAGGAGCCGATCTCGCTATTCGTATCGGCAATTTGGAGGATAGTGCGCTGCGTAGCCGCCGCCTGGGAGGGTACAGCCGCGTCTTTGTGGCAAGCAAGGATTACCTGGCCAAACGCGGCATCCCCCAGACCCCGGATGACCTGCGCCACCACGATTGCATTGTCTACACCCTGCTGTCTTCCGGGGCGACCTGGCGTTTCCGCGACGCCGACATTCCTGTCTCGGGCAGGCTTCGGGTCAATTCTCCTGACGCAGTCAGCGCTGCGGTGACGGCTGGCCTGGGCATTGCGCACGGCCCCGCATGGCTATTTGCGGACGGGTTGAATAGCGGTCGGTTGCAGTACATTTTGACTAACCATGATGCACCACCGGCTCCCGTGCAGATGGTGTATGTCGCCAACAGGCTTCTGCCTACACGGGCTATCGTATTTATGGACTACATCGCTGACGTGTTTTCGAAGATTCCAGCCCTGAACGGTAACACTGCAGTGCCGCGACAGTAATCATGCTGGGAATACACGGCGTGGTCCCCCTATGGGGCAGGTACTTGTAGGCTCACCATGGATTCCCGCTTTCGCGGGAATGACAAGGCTTGCCGTTGAACGCCAGGAGGGCCGCCTTTTCCGCATTTTTCGCAGTGACTATCTTGTGATGCGGGCGCAAATACAGCGCCAGCGCAAGGCTTATTACGACATCTTGGAACGGACGCAAAACGGCTCCATGGATGTCACGGAATGGCTGCATTGGTTTTTTGCTGCGCTGCACAGCGCTATCGAACAAGCTCACCTTGACTTTGATGCCGTACTGGTCAAGGCCCGCTTCTGGCGGCAATGGGGCGAGGTGCCGATGAATGAACGGCAAATCAAGCTGCTCAACATTACGTGTTGGCGGGGCTTGTTTACGCTGATGTCAACCGCTCCGGACACCTACCCGTAAACGCTCCCCTCCCCCACGCAACCGCCATTGTTGTGTAGCGCTTCAACGCACGGCGCCAATCGCTGGCTGGGTCGCCGTGCTGGTCAATGCAGGCGCGTAAGGAGATTGCAGTTCTCGGGCCGCATTTTGGGTGGCGAAGGAGGCGACCAGAAAAACCAGTCCGGCCAGCGCTGGAATGGCGCCCTTGGGTTTGCCCGCGCCGAGGTGCGCCATGCCGGACAAGACCAGGTGATACAAGATGCCGGCATAGGCAAGGTCGCTGAGCGCGACGTTGAAGCGCCACAGGATGACCATCGGCCCCAGCAGCTTGACGACGATCATGAACGGCGCCAGCAGCGGCGCCGAGTAGCCCAGATCGGCCTGGGCTTTGCGGACGAAATCGCCCTTGGCGATATACATCGCAGCAGAAGAAAAATACAGCAGCGCCAGCAGCGCGGTGGAAATCCAGTAAAGGTAGGTGGCAGTCACGGTATTCATTCGTCGGCGAGTTCAAGATGCAGCTAGAATGTCGTCTAAAGCGAAAGTTGACAAGTAGGATGAAAAAACAGGGGCTAGTATGAAAAACCAGACTAATGAAGATGCCGGCGTCAATATGCACGAGGAAATGCGCCGTGCATTTGCCCTGCTGTCGGGCAAATGGAAGCTCGAGATCATGTGGTTACTGAACCAGCGGATCTATCGTTTTGGCGAGCTGCGCAAGGCCATTCCCGGCATCACGCAGCACATGCTGACGGCGCAGTTGCGCGAGCTTGAGGCAGATGGCCTGGTGTCGCGCACGGTGTTTGCGGAGGTGCCGCCGCGCGTGGAATACGAGATGACGCAAAAGGCCCGCGGACTGGGCCCGACGATGAAGGCGCTGATGGAATGGTGGAGCGAGTACGGGCAAAGCGTGCCGGTTAAAAAGGCAACGCGTGGCCGTGCGGCGGGTACGGCCAAGGTGAGCAAGGGGTAGCAGATATTTGCGATGGCAACGTCGTCAGCAGCGCTAGATCGCAGTGATTGCGGCATCATTCTGATTGCGCTCGGCAGCTACGAGCAGGCGCTGGATATCTTCACGCTGGGCTTTGAACGCGACGAGACTCTGGATTTTCAATAAGTTTTGCAAAGTCACTGGCATCCCCGATCAAAAAAAGTTTCGGTTGCTGTACGACCTCGCGCGCCCAGGTGTTTTGGGATGCCAGTTTTAAGTGAAAATCTTCGGTCCGATAAACGACCGGATTGATTTCCCGAAGCAAGGCGGCTTGCAGAGGATGCAGCGCTTCCATTACGTCAGCAAACCCCACTTCGCCCAATATTAGTACGTCCACGTCGGAGTGGGCGCTCTCTTCACCGCGCGCCACCGAGCCAAACACCAGGGCGCTTTGAATCTGTGAAGCCAAGGGCAATAGCGCATCAGCCAGCACCACCGCCATCCCCGAGGTTTTACGCAGCAGACCAGCAAGTTCTGCAAAAATTGGACATTCCCGATTGGCGCGATAGTGGACCTGATTGCCAATGGACTGGCGCAGCAAAATACCTGTATCGGCCAGTTTGACCAGTTCGCGGCTGATGCTGCCTGGTACGGCGTCGAGCCGGCGTGCAAGCTCTCTCGCGTGCCATGCAGCGTCTGGATGTAGAAGCAAGGCCGACAGCACGCGCGTGCGTAAGGGCCCGAGAAGGAAATCTGCCAGCATGGAACGAATGCATCATAAAGAGAGACATTTGTCTCCATTTTGGAATCAATAATCTCTTATTAAGAGACATATCGGCGTCTTGTAGCGGATACTTTGAATTCGCTGATAAACGCACTATGCACCAGCACTAAACACTTTTCACAAATCATCCATTCCTTGATCGACTGTCTGTACAGCGCTACATTGCGCTATCACCCTTTCTGGACCATCCGATGCCCTCTGCCCCCCTGGCCACCTGGCTGCTCGCCGTGTCCGCGCTTCTGCCCCTTACCAACGCCGCTAGCAGCCCCCTGCGCACCACTCCCATCGATGCCCAGGCCACTGCCAAAACCCGCGCCATCTATGCTTACCTGCTCAGCATCCAGGGCAAGTCCACGCTGGCCGGGCAGGCCGACCTGAGCTGGGACGACAGCATCGACATGGCCGAACGCGTGCATGCCGACACCGGAAAATACCCGGCGCTGATGGGCTACGATTTCATGGATTACGGCCGCACCGGCCCCGGTTTGCAGGGCCAACAGCAAGTCGAGGAAGCCATTGCCTTTGCCGGCAAGGGCGGGCTGGTGAGTTTTCACTGGCATTGGCGCGATCCATCGCTGCTCAAGACGGCGCAGGTCAACGACGCGAAGTTTTACGCACAGGAAGCAGACACCAGCAAAAACACCGGCTTTACCATTCCAGTGGCCAATGGTGCGCTCGATCAGGACAGCCCCGCATACCGACAGCTCAACGACGGCATCGACCTGGTCGCTGTACAGCTCAAACGGCTGGCCGATGCCGGCGTGACCGTGCTGTGGCGGCCGTTGCATGAAGCGTCCGGCAACAACGGCAAGGGCTGGTTCTGGTGGGGCCGCGCACGCAGCGATGGCGCCTCGGCAGCGCAGGCGCAGATCCTGCTGTGGCGCCATATGTACCAGCGCCTGGTCACGGTGCACGGGCTGCACAACCTGATCTGGGTGTGGAACGGCCAGGATGCGGCCTGGTATCCCGGCGACGATGTGGTCGATATCGTCAGCTACGATATCTACGACAACAGCGACAATCAAACCTACAGCTCGCAGATCGGCACCTACCGCAAAACCGCCGCCATGGCCGGCGGGAGCAAGCCGGTCGCGCTCAGCGAAAACAGCTACATCCCCGATCCCGAGCAGATGGCTGCGGACGGTGCACACTGGCTGTGGTTCATGACGTGGAACGACGGCGCCGGTCCGGCCGGGGTGAGCAATGCCAGTAATTTCTGGACCGGCGAGTTTTACAACACCAATGCCCACAAGCGCAAGGTGTACCAGCACCCGAAGGTGATCACGCTCGACAAGCTCCCGCGTTTCTGACCCGTGACCCGGCCGAAGCAGCGCACGCTTGAACTGTTCAAGCGAGCCGCACTGATGCAGAATGGCAAAGCTACCACTCAGAGAGGACTTTCCATGAAATCAGTTGTTGCGCTAAATGTTGCGCTGAGCCTTGCACTGGCATCTATGGCGCCGGTCGCCATGGCTCAGACGGCATCCCAGGCATCCGCCCAGGCCAAGGCGCCCACGGCCACCACCGATCCCATCGCCACTCTGGTCAGCCAGCTGGAACTGGAAAAATACAAGGCCACCATCAAGAGCCTGACGCTGTTTGGCGACCGTCGCCAGGGTACGCAGCGTAACCGCGACGCGCTCGACTGGATCGAGGCGCAACTGAAGTCCTATGGCTGCAGCAATACCGAGCGTCTGCAATACCAGTACACCGAACTGGCGCCCGATGCGCCGCGTCCCAAGCGGCCGCCGGGCATTGCCAGCGGCGGCGCCGGCGGTCCGCCGGGCCAGGGTGGCAGCACGCTGTTTGGCAACCGCATCAAGACCGGCGTGAATACCGATCCGATGCAGCAGCCCGATGAAAAACTGCGCGCACTCAATGCCGAGCCAACGCCGATCGGCACCTCGCTGCGCGAGAACGTCTATTGCACCAAGGTGGGCAGCAAGCATCCCGAAGAAATGTACATCGTCAGCGCCCACATGGACGGCATCGGCTTTGGCGAGGCCGCCAACGACGACGGTTCCGGCACCGCGCTGGTGATGGAACTGGCGCGCATCTTCAGTGCGCCGGGCGTGGAAACCGACCGCTCGATCCGCTTTATCTTGTGGAACAACGAAGAGACCGGCCTGAACGGCGCCGCCGCCTATGTCGAGCAGCGCAAGGGCTTGCAGGGGATAGAATCGCCGAAGGGCTCGGGCAAATACCCGGAGCCGAAATGGCTGGGCATGATCCAGCACGACATGATGCTGTTCGATCATGGCATGCCGTTCCAGAAGATCGATGGCTACGGCAAGCCGGTGGTCGATGAACACGGCGAGCCGGTGTTTGTGGCGCCGCCCGAACAGCGCCTGGAGGCCGACGTGAATATCGAGTATCAATCGGTATCGAAGCAGGCCGATGGCTCGGCCAAGCTGGCCTGGCACTTCCGCGCTGCCAACGACAAATACGCCACGCACTATCCGGCGGCGGTCGGCTTCCACATGACCAATACCGATTCCACGCCGTTCATGGACCTGGTGCCGTCGATTTCGCTACGCGAAAACGAACGCGGTCAGCAGATCGGCGCCGGCTGGAATCCGCACTGGCACCAGCCTACCGACCTGTACAAAAACTTTTCGGACAAGGACTTCATGCTGGGCCTGAACGCCGCCCAGACCACGCTGTCAGGCGTGGCCCAGTTGGCGGGTGTGCGGATCAAGAAGTAAGCCGCACCGGTTCAATTTCCTTTTATTCCGGCTTTTCGACCAGGTAACCCTTGGCCTCCAGCGCTGCCAGATAGCCCTTGGGGTCCATCAGGTTCACCAGCGGCAGCGTGGCAAAGGTGGAGGCATTGGCGGTCAGCGATTTTTCCGCTGCCGCCAGCCAGCTGTCGCGCATACGTGCCTGCAGCGACTGCGTGCCCGGGCGGCTCCGAAACACCGCGTTTTCCAGCACGGCGTCGCTGCAGGCGCCGCGGGTATCGGCGTAGCTGAGTTTTTCGATCACCGCCAGGTCGCCCCTGGACCAGGCATTGGCGCGCACGCGCATGGCGTCGATGTCGTCTTCCAGGCGCGACAGCATGTTGGCAAAGCAGAGCGTGTCGTTGAGCGGCGTTTTTTTAAACTCGCGCAACATGGTCACCGGATCGTCCACCTTGAACGAGACGATGGTGGCGGTCTTTTTGATGCCGCGTTGCTTGACCAGCTCGTCGATCTTTTTCAAAATTTCGGCACCGCCGGTCAGGCCGGACTGTTCCATTCCTTTCTGAAACAGCGTGTTGGCGGCAAAGAACGGCCGCTCGCGCTCGATATCGTCGTCATCGCCCAGGTATTTTTTCTTCAGCAGCAGCCAGCGTGCATAGTCGCGTTCCGGCACCACGTCCTTGAGGTAGACGCCGTCGGGATTTTTCTTGACGCCGATTAAAAACGGCAGCATCGCCACCTTGCTGAAAAACCCGACCTCGGCCGTGCTGCCCGGCGGCTCCAGGTATTCCTGCGACTGCGCCAGGATCGTTTCCACCTGCTTCGATTGCCATTCCATGTTCTTCGGTAGCGGCCGGTAGGTACCAAACACCCACAGTACGTGGCCGTCCTTCGATACTTTCCACAAGCCCGGACCGGGGCGCTGGCCGGTCACCAGGATGGTTTCCGGCGGCGGCTGGCCGGCATCGGCCGCTGCTTCGGGCGGGGTTGCGAGCTCGCTGCTGACCTCGGGCGGCGCTGGCGGCGCCTCCGCCGTTTGCGACCAGGCCGGGGCCGAGGCAGTGAAAAGGCACAGGGACCACGCAGCCAGCTGGCGGCGCGATGAGCGGACTAAGGGCGAGCGCAACATGAATATCCTTGAAGGAATGATGGTGTTGCTGATTATATATTTCAAATTGGCAAGGTGGCGTGGCGGCGCAAAAGTATCGCGCCACGCTACCGCCGGTAACACTACCTGCATGGGCGAAGGTCAGGAGACCTCGGCGTCCAGCTGCATCATCTGCTGGTGTTCCAGCCGGGCGGTGGCGCTGGCGGCGTAGCGCGCGGCTGCCGGATGGCCGGCACGATGAGCGAGCGTCAGCCAGTGCACGGCCTGCGCCGCATCGGTGGCGGCGCCTTGGCCGGCCAAGTACATCAACCCCAGGTTGAAGCTGGCGCGCACATGGCCTTGCACCGCCGCCTGCGCATACCAGTGCAACGCCTGGGCATAATCCTGCGCCACGCCCTGGCCATTGTCGTAGCGCAGCGCCAGCGCAAACTGCGCCAGCGTGTGGCCCTGCTGCGCCGCCCTGGCGTACCAGTGCTGCGCCTGCGACGGATCGGGCTGCGGACTGTCTTCGTGATCGAACAGCAGCGCCAGGTTGTACTGGGCGGCCGCGTAATCCTGCTCGGCAGCGCGGCGATACCAGGCCATGGCCTGGCGCAGATCGGGGGCGTCAGCGAAGCCGCGCCCGGTCTCATGACGCAGGCCCAGGTCGAACTGGGCGCGCAGGTGGCCCTGCTCGGCCGCCTTGCGGTACCAGAATACCGCTTGCGCCGCATCGGCCGGCACGCCATGGCCGCCGTCGTACAACTGGCCCAGGTGATATTGGGCGCCGGGAAAACCCTGGGACGCCGATTTGCCATACCAGTGATGGGCCTGGGCATAATCCTGCGCCACGCCCTGGCCATGGTGGTAGCGCAGGCCGAGGTTGTTCTGGGCGCCGGCGTGGCCCTGTTCGGCGGCCTTGCGGTACCAGTCGAGGGCTTTGTGTTCGTCACGCGGCACGCCCTGGCCGTTATCGTAGATCAGGCCCAGGTTGAACTGGGCGCTGGCGTGCTCCTGCTCGGCGGCGCGGCGGTACCAGAGGATGGCCTTTTGGCTGTCCTGCGCCACGCCGTCGCCCTTGTCGAAGCGCAGCGCCAGGTTGAACTGCGCTGGCGCATAACCCTGCTCGGCCGCCTTGCGGAACCACGACATGGCCTGGCCCAGGTCATGGCTCACGCCCTGGCCGTTTTCGTAGCGCAGGCCCAGGTTGTACTGGGCCCGCGCATAGCCCTGCTCTGCGGCCTTGCGGTACCAGTGGATGGCTTGCTGGGCATCCTGCGGCACGCCCTTGCCGGTCTCGTACATCATGCCCAGGTTGTTCTGGGCGCCGGCGTCGCCCTGCTCGGCGGCCTTGCTGAACCAGTGCATGGCCTTGCCGGTATCGGCGGCCACGCCCTGGCCCTTGGCGTACAGCCAGCCCAGGTTGTACTGGGCGGCGGCGTAGCCCTGTTCGGCCGCCTGCTGGTACCAGGCGGCTGCTTCCTGCAGGCTTTGCTGCACGCCCTGCCCTTTCTGAAACATCACCCCCAGGTTGTACTGCGCGTGCTCGAGGCCCTGCATGGCGGCCTGGCGGTACCACACCACGGCCAGCTCGTAGCTTTGCGCCACGCCCTGGCCGTTAAAGTACATAAAGCCCAGGGTGTGCTGGGCGTTGGCGATGCCGCGTTCGGCCAGGCCCTTGATGCGCAAGAACTCCGCAGTGTGGACCGGTGTGCCATCGCCGGAAGGTGGAAGTCTGGCCATGCGTTCTTCCATTACACCTGGATCGCCACCATGGCCGGCCGCGCCTCGGCAGCGGGCGCATGCAGCGTCTCATAGGACAGCGACGGCGCAGGCGCAGGCGCCGATACGCGCGCCTGGTCTTGCAGCACGTCGATAAAGCGCGGCAGTGCCAGCGGGCGGTAATACAGATAGCCCTGCATGGTGGAGCAGCCGTTGGCTTGCAGGTAGCGCGCCTGCACCTCGGTTTCCACACCCTCGGCCACCAGGTGCAGGCCAAGGCCGCGGGCAATCGAGATAATCGCCAGGATCACCGGGTAATGGCCATGCTCGTCGTGGATCTCCTTGACGAAGGACTGGTCGATCTTGATGGTATGCACAGGGAAGCGGTGAAGATAGGACAGCGATGAATAACCGGTGCCGAAATCGTCGATCGCCACCGATACGCCGAGCTGGCTCAGTTTGTTCAACTGCTCGATCGCATACTGCGGATTGCGGATGCAGATGTTCTCGGTGATTTCCACCTCGACCTGGGCCGGCTTGACGCCGTAGCGCGCAAAGGCGCCGCGCATTTTTTCGAAAAAGTCGCCACGGTCGAGGTATTGCGGCGACAGGTTGAGCGACAGGCGGATATGCTCGCCGCCGGCCGCGTTCCACTGCACCAGGTCGCGGCACAGCGCGCCCAGCATCCAGTCGGAGATCGGCAGCATCAGGCCGTTGTCTTCGGCAAACGGTAAAAATTCGCCGGCCGACAGCAGGCCGCGCTGCGGATGGTTCCAGCGCATCAGGCCTTCGGCGCCGACGATGCGGCCGCTGGCAATGTCGATCTGCGGCTGGTAGTACATTTCCAGCTGGTTCAGCTCGAGCGCCTTGCGCAGGCTCTGTTCCAGGGCGATCTTCTGGTGCGATACGCCGAGCATGGAGTCGTGGTAAAAACTGTGGCCGTTCTTGCCCTGGCCCTTGACCTGGTACATGGCAATGTCGGCGTGGCGCAGCAGGGCATCGATGTTGTCGCCGTCGTGCGGATAGACGGCGATGCCGATCGAGGCCGAAATATGCACCTGGTGGCCGTCCAGATCGAACGGCGCTTCCAGGCTTTCGAGGAATTTGTCGGCGATGTTTTTGGCGTCTTCGCGGTCGTTCAGCTCCGGCAGGACGATGGTGAATTCATCGCCGCCCTGGCGCGCCAGCGTGTCGCCGCGGCGCAGACAGCCCTTGAGGCGCTGCGCCACCTGTTGCAGCAATTCGTCGCCCTTGACGTGGCCCAGCGTATCGTTGACCAGCTTGAAGCGGTCAAGGTCGATGAACATCACGGCCAGCTCGGTGAGCTTGCGCCGCGCCTGGATCACGGCCAGCCCCAGGCGGTCGTTGAACAGCATGCGGTTGGGCAGGTCGGTCAGAATGTCGTGATAGGCCTGGTAGGAAATCATCTCCTCGGCGCGCTTGCGTTCGGTGATATCGCGCGCCACCCCGTAGATGCCGAAAAATTCGTGCTGCGCCACGGCCTGGCCGGCGCTGTGCATGCCGATGGCGTTGGGCGCCATGGTCTTGAGCGTAATGCTGAAGGTGCGCTCGATGCCGCTGCTGCACTTCAGGCGCAGCTCGGCGGTGCGGGCGCCGGGGTCGGCAAAGTGGCCGTTGCTGCGCCGCTCGCCAAATGCATAGCGTGCGCGCTCCTGGTCTTCGTCGTGCACCAGCACCGAGTAGTGGCGGCCCACCAGTTCGTCGCGGCTCACGCCGAGCAACTGCTGCACGCGGTCGTTGACAAAGGTGATCTTGCCCTCGTGGTTGAGGGTGTAGATGATGTCGGGCGAGCTGTCCACCAGGTAGCGGTACATCTTTTCCGAGTTTTCCAGCTGCGCGGCGATGCGTTCATTGTCGATGGCGAGGCGGCGCTTTTGCAGCGCGTTTTCCACCGTCTTGAGCAGTTCCTCGCGGCTGTAGGGCTTGCGCAGGTAATCGTAGGCGCCGCGCTTGAGGGCGCCGATGGCGGCATCGATGCCGACCTCGCCGCTCATCACGATGACATCGCCGTCGATGCTGTGGCGGTTCATGAAGTCCATGATCTCGTGGCCGCCAATATCGGGCAGGCGCAGGTCGAGCAGTACCAGGTCGAATTTCAGCTTGGCCAGCTGCGCCAGCGCTTCGGCGCCGCAGGTGGCGGTGACCAGGTGGTAGTCGTGCTGGTCGTGACTGCGCAGCAGCTCGTAGAGCGAAGACAGCAGGCGCGGTTCGTCGTCCACCAGCAGCAGGCGCGGACGGTAGTCGGTAGCGTAGGCGACGGGGGTTGGGTCGCCGGGGGAGTTCAGGTTCATTGTGGCCTTAAACGGAATCCTTCAACCGGGGGGTTTGGCCGGCGAGTGGACTATGGTTGGGGCTGTGGTTAGCGCCCTGGCTGTTGCCAGCAGGGGTGCTGGCAGGCAGCAGGATTTCAAACGACGTACCGGTCTTGCCGGAGCGGCAGGTAATCAGTCCCTGCAGTTTTTTTACCAGGCTGTGGACGATCGACAGTCCCAGCCCGTGGTGCGCGCCCGGCTTGCTGCTGCGCACCGGTGCAAACAGGTCGGCCAGTACCTCGGGCGACAGGCCGGGGCCGGTATCGGCCACCACCAGCTCGAGATACAGCTTGCGCTCGCGGTTGACGTGGCCACGGTTGGTAATTTCGATGCGACCGCCGTCGGGCATGGCTTCGACCGCGTTCTTGACCAGGTTGACCAGTATCTGCTTGAGCAGGTCGGCGTCGCCGTCGATCACCGCCGGTTCTTCCTGCATGCGCACCAACAGCTGCACCGAGGCCGGCATGAATTCGGTGGCGCGGAACAGGCGCAGCACATCGTCCACCACGTCATCGACCTGGGTCAGGCGCGATGGCTCGCTGGGCTGCAGATCGGCCAGGCCGTTGATGAGTTGGCCGACGCGGTCGATTTCTTCGTTCAGGATCGACATTTCGCCAACCACCGGCTCACGCCGCGCCAGCTTGCTGTCGAGCACGGACAGGTAGTTCTTGATGATCGACAGCGGGTTGTTCACTTCGTGCACCACGCGGCGCGTGGCGTCGCGGTACTCCTCGGCCACCTGGGCGATCTGGCGGCGCGCATGGCCACGCTCGCTCATGGCGGTTTCCAGCGCGCTGGCGGCCTGGGTGGCGTACGACTGCAAAAACCGTTCGCGCTTGTGGTAGCCGGCCAGTTGCCATGCCGGCGCGGCGCCAATCAGCAAGCCCAGGCAGCGCTGGCTGGCCACCAGCGGCAGGCACACCATGCTGTCGCTGCCGAGGATGCGGAACAGCTGCTCTTCGGCCACGCTCAGCTGGCTGGCCGCCTGCCCCGGTGGGCTGTTGCGGCTGACGCACAGCGGCTTGCGTTCGCGCACCGCCTGCGCCAGCAGGCTGGCCTCGCCCCCACCCTGATTGAGCGGCACGGAAAACTGCGCCAGCCGGCCCGGCTGGTTGCCGGTGGCGGTGCCCAGCAGCGACTGGCCGGTGGGGTTTTCCAGCATGACCACGGCGTTATCGAAATCGAACAGGATGCGCGCCGAGCGCGTGATTGCGTCCAGCAGCCCGCTCTCGCCGTGCTGGCGGGCGAAGGTCTGGCTCATTTCGGAGACCAGCATCATGTTGCGCACTTCTTCGGACAGGCGCTGCTGCACCGGATCGGGCGCCGGCGGCTGGTAGGCGGCGGGCGCGGGAATATCGTCGGCGCCAGCGAGTTCGATGCCCAGATAGGCGGCGGATTTTTCCACCTGGCGCGCGGCGTTGTCGACAATCTCCTGCACTGCCTCGGCATCGAGGCCGCACAGTTGTAGCGCGCTGTCGATAACGGCCGGCGCCGGCGCTTCGTCGCCGGGGCTATACAGCAGGTGCGCCAGCCGTACCAGGCGTACCAGCGGATGGGCCGCCGCCAGCCGCGCCACCGGTTCGTGGTGATACAGCACGCTGTCGGCCAGGAAGGAATCGAGATGCCAGCGCTCGATCAGCCAGGCGCCCGCTTCGGCGTGGGTGATCTGCAAGGTGCGCTGTTCGACCGCGCACAGCTGTTCGTCGTCGCGCGCCATGAAATTGACCGCGTACTCGCGCGGTGCAGCAGCCAGCAGCGCCAGGCGGCCGACATTGTGCAGCAGGCCGGCAAGATACGCTTCTTCCAGCTGCGGATAGGCCATGTGGCGGGCGATGTCGCGCGCCATCACGGCGATGGTCAGCGCCTGCTTCCAGAAACCGCGCAGGTCGGCGCCGCCGGAATGGGGAAAGCTGTTAAAGGTCTGGAACACTGATTCGCTGATGACCAGTGTCTTGATCATGTCGGTGCCCAGCGCCACCAGCGACTGCTCCAGCCCTACCGAACGCGCAGAGGCCGCCCCAGTGTTGCGGTGGAAGGCCGAGCTGCTGGCAACGGTGAGTATCTTGCTGGTCATTGCCGCATCCTTGGCAATGAGGGAGGCGAGTTCCGGCATGCCGGCGTCGTCGGCCTGCAGATGCTCGATCAGCTTGATCAGTATCTGCGGCATGGCCGGCAGACGGGCGATCAGCAGCCGGTTGCGGATGTCTTGGTCAGGTGGTGGATGCATCGTTATCAAACTCTACCGCCAATGGTCGGATAGCGGAGCATCAACGCCAAGCGCCGCCACAGTACTCGGAAACCAATAGTAAATTTAAAAAAGAAACGAATAATGCCGGAACAAAACTTATATTAGCATAAAGGGAGATGCCAACTTAGCACTTGCAAGCGTATCGTGCAGGTCTGCGACAGCCATCACCTGCATCAAATACAACGTTTCTATTTGTTAATTACTATTGTCCTGGAGAGCCCGACAGAATGCGCCGGTAACGGCGCGCCGTCAACCACAAAACCAGTGCAGCCCCACTAAACGCCAGTTGGCCGAGGGCCAGCAACAACACCGAGTGCGACAGCATCGGCGCCACCACGCCGGCCACCAATGCGCCCATCATGGTGGTGGCAAACGACTGGCACGAGGCCACCGTGCCACGAATATGCGGGAACAGGTCGAGCGCCAGCAGCGTGGCGGCAGGCGCCACGATGGACATGCCAAACGTGTACAGGAACATTGGCAGTACGGTCCACGGCAGCGCCGGCGGCAGCAGGCTGTGATACAGCACATTGCACAGGGAAGCTGCGATCAGGAAGCCGAAGCCGATACCGATCTGGCGCGGGAACGTCATTTTGCCGGCGATGCGGTTGGCCACCAGCGCGCCCAGGAAGATGCCGCCCACCGAAGGAATGAACAGCCAGCCGAAGCCGCTGGCGCTCAGCCCCAGCGCCTTGGGCAGGAACTCGGGCGCGGCGGCGATAAACAGGAACAGGCCGCTGAAATTGAGCGCCACCACGCCCGACTTCAGGTGGAACAACGGCGAGCGCATGATTTCGCCGTAGTTGCGCGCCAGGTGGCGCGGGTTGAACGGCTGGCGCTTGTGCGGCGGCAGCGTTTCGGGCAGGTTGCGGTAGCAGTAGATAAACAGCAGCACGCTGTAGACCAGCAGCGACAGAAAGATGGCGCGCCAGTCGAACAGCGTGACGATCCAGCCGCCGAGGATGGGAGCAACGGCCGGTGCAATCGAAAAGATCATCGTCACCAGCGACAGCAAACGCGCCGCCGCCGCATCGGAATACAGGTCGCGGATAATCGCCCGCCCCACCACCACGCCGGCGCCGGCCGAGATGCCCTGCAGCACGCGGAACGCCCACAGGTAAGGTACGGAATGGACCGAGGCGCAGCCCAGCGTACCAATCGAAAACATCACCAGCGACACCAGGATCACATTGCGGCGGCCAAAGGCGTCGGACAATGCGCCATGCCACAGCACCATGCCGGCAAAGGCCAGCATGTAAAACGTCAGGCTCTGCTGTACCTCGAGCGGGGTGGCATTCAGCGTGGCCTGAATATTCGGGAAAGCCGGCAGGTAGGCGTCAATCGAGAACGGACCGATCATCGACAAGGCGGCCAGGATGAAGGCCAGTGCGGTGGCGCTGAGGACCTTGGGCGTGGGTGGCGGCGGTGGCGGAACTTCCTTGACGGGATCGGGGAGGACGTTGTCGGGCGGGGTTGGGTACATAAAAACGCTTTCCAGTTGGAGCACGCTTGCACCCCCACCCGCCGCGCAGCCACTGGGGTCTGCCCCCAACGGGGTCAGACCCCGCCCGGCCCTGCGGGGTTCAACGGCGGCGCATCAGCAAAAAAATTACACTTCCTTCGGCTTGGCAGCTTCACGGCGATTAAACCCGGCCACCATATCGAAGCGGAACAAACGGCATTCCAGCGCGCCATTGAAAAACGGCGTCTTGCGCGACTCTTTCAAACGCAGCATTTTCGGCAGGCCCAGGTCGGCCGTGAACAGATAAACGGTCCAGCCGGCAAAGCGCTGCTTGAGCGTGCCGCTGAAGTCCGCATAAAAACTCTTGGCCAGTTCATCCTCGCCCAGCGAGCTGTCGCCACGCACGCCGATCCGTTCGCCGTACGGCGGGTTAGTCAGCAAAATGCCGGGCTGCTCGGTTGGCGCCTTGACTTCCTGCGCTTCGATCTGCTTGAGCGGTACCTCGAACAGGATGCCGGCCGCGCGCAGGTTGTGGCGCGTCATGGCAACCATGTCGCCGGAAATGTCGGAGCCGAAAATGGTTGGCTCGGCCGGCAACGGATTCGGTTTGATCGCGTGCTTCATGGCCTGCCACCGGGCCGGATCGAAATCGTTGAAGGCCTCGAAGGCGAAGCGGCGGCGCGCACCGGGCGGCACGCCCTGCACCATTTGCGCCGCTTCGCACAAGATGGTGCCGGAGCCGCACATCGGGTCGAACAGCGGCATGCCGGGCTTCCAGCCGGCCACGCGCAGCAGGCCGGCGGCGAGGTTTTCGCGCAGCGGCGCGTCGCCGGTTTCTTCACGCCAGCCGCGCTTGAACAGCGCTTCGCCCGAGGTGTCGAGGTAGATGATGAACTGGTGCGCGTCCAGGAAACCGACGATGCGCATGTCCGGCTCGCGCGTATCGACCGACGGGCGCTTGTTGAACTGGTCACGGAAACGGTCGCAGATCGCGTCCTTGATTTTCAGCGTGGTGAATTCCAGGCTCTTCAAAGGCGACTTGACGGCGGTAACATCGACACGAATCGTGTGGTCGTAGGTAAACCAGTCTTCCCACGGCTGCGCCAGCACCAGGTCGTAGATGTCGTTTTCGTTTTTATAGCCGGTAACGGCCATGCGCATCAGCACGCGCGAAGCGATGCGCGAGTGCAGGTTGATGCGGTAGGAGTCGAGCAGATCGCCCGAGCAGTGCACACCGCCCGGCACCTGGTTGTGCACCTTCAGGGTAGTACTTTGCTGGGCGATTTCGCCCAGCTCTTCGGCCAATGCCGCTTCCATGCCGCGCGGGCATGGGCAAAAATAGGAAGCCATAGGGGTACCTTTTATCCGTTAAGAGTTGCAGTGCGTGGTCAGAAGGGTTTGACCACCACGAGTATGATAATTGCCAGCAGCAGGAACACCGGCACTTCGTTAAACACGCGGAACCACTTGTGGCTGCGGGTGTTAACGCCCTTCTCGAATTTTTTCAGGATGCTGCCGCAGGCATGGTGATAACCGACGATCAGCACCACGAACAGCAGCTTGGCATGCATAAAGCCCGGCATGCGATGGCCGTACAGCATGTACGTGAGGATCGCGCCAAAGATGATCGCCAGCACCGAAATCCACATCGAAAACCGATACAGCTTGCGCGCCATGACCAGCAGGCGCTCGGTGACGGCGGTATTGGTCTCCATCGCCAGGTTGACGAAAATGCGCGGCAGGTAGAACACCCCGGCCATCCAGGCGATCACAAAGAAGATGTGTAGCGATTTAATCCAGAGCATAATCAAAAATCCTTGAGTATTTTAACAAGTTGGGCTTCAAAAAAATCAAATGACGGCAGTCATCTCAAGCCGGAAAAGTCGCTCATCCATTGAGTAACCAATGCGCGCTGTTTATGCGGATTGAATTTATCGAGGGCTCGCCCTTGTTTGCCAGATGCCTCCTTCAACAGATCGAAGAGAATGCGTTTCGGGTCTGGCAAAGTTTCCCAATTATTTTTTGCGGGAATTTTCAACTTGATGCTGCCACTCCGATTTTCAGCGGCGAATCGAATGGCATTTTCATCAGAGAGCATCCACGCTTCGGTCATTCTGATGGGGATGACCGGAATGACCGGCGTTTTCAAACCAACGCTTGCTGCAACGATCTCCCGATGCCGTAATGCCAGTGCCTGCCCTTCCGCATCACGGTGGACGAACAATGCATCGCAGGGATATTTTGCCAATGCCGCCGGAATTCTACTCCTTAAACTGAGGTCCCTCGTCAGTAATTGGCCGGCGGCCTGTCCCAGGATAGCGAGATCGGGACGGTGTTCAGAAATCACCGATTCGATAATGGGCATCAATGCGGCATCGGAACTGCCATCGGAAAGCAAAGTATAGCGAAGTAATGTCATTTCTCTCCGCCAACCATCATCGCCACTTGTTGCAGGTATTCCTGCCGGATGTTCTGGCTTTCGGATCGACTTTCATCGACAAGTTCATTTTGCACCAGATAAGCCATCACCGCGCCGAAGCCTAACGGCTTCGATGAGGGCGGCGCATCGGGGTAGCCATCGCGCCACGTTCCTTGTAACCCGCTGAAAGAAGACAGCGATGCACCGTCACGCCGATAAGGTTGCGAGACGACAAGGTTATCGAGCTTCAGCCGCTCTACTACCAGCGGAGAATGGGTATTGATAATCACCTGCCGCAAAGGATTATCGTCGCCAACGGGGTAGCTCGCATCGACCGCCATTTCATGAAGCAACTCAACGACCGCATCCATACGCCCGGGGTGAATGCCATTCTCAGGCTCTTCCAGGCATAACAAGCCACCGGATTTGGTATCTACAGCAATGATGGCCAAAGCGAGGAAACGCAGTGTGCCTTCGGAGAGGGCGCGCGCTTCGTATTGCATGCCACTAGTGGTTTTGAGGTACAGAGTTTTCAACTGCCGCTTTTCATCCACATCCACAAAGACGTCGGCAACGTTGGGCAGCAGCGTAGCAAGACGATGGGCAACCGCTTCACTTTTTTTGATACGATCCAGCGCGGATGGCAAGTGCCCCCCAGTGCTTGAGACAATGGACTCGGAGTGAAAATCGTCCGGCTTTCGCAGCGAACTCGCTTCCAGCTCCAGGAAATTCCAGGACTGTATTTCCCGGCGCGCAGCCAGGGCGGTCGGCCTGTCTATCGTATTAATGTGGCTCAATACTGTGCGCCAAGCCTTGCCGATGGGAATACCGACAGGTTGTCCATGTGCCTGATCCGGCCGCAGATTGACAACGCCAGGTTCCTTTTCATCCATGTAGAGGAAGTCGTTTTTGCTTGATCCTTGATAGATCGAGGTAAAGAACTCCTTCGACATATCAAAACCCAAAGTTTTTAACGCAACGCTCTTGGGGATGAAGGTCAGAGATTCCGAGACAAGATCAATACTCTCGGCCACTGAGGAGGAAGCAGGCACAAATTTCAGGGCAACATGGTACCTCAAATACGTTACCTTCGGTTTCGCTTCGCGGCCGAAATCGTCG
>JBEVNE010000353.1:0-7447 GCA_040508275.1 Duganella sp. | reverse complement strand
AAAGCCCCGCTAAACTACGCGGGGCTTTTTATTTGGGCAGCTTGCGCTGCCCGATCAGGATTTAGTGTGCTGCAACCGGAGTGACAGGTGCTACCACATCGTCAGCCTTGGCCAGTACGACGGTCGAGCCTGGGTTGTTCAGTTCGGCATGCATCTTGTCCATGTCGAGCTCTTTTTCCCATTTCGACACCACCATCGTTGCCACGCCGTTACCGACGAAGTTGGTCAGTGCGCGGCATTCGCTCATGAAGCGGTCGATACCGAGGATCAGCGCCATGCCGGCCACTGGAATCGTTGGCACCACGGCCAGCGTTGCCGCCAGGGTGATGAAGCCGGCGCCGGTGATGCCGGATGCGCCTTTCGAGGTCAGCATGGCAACGCCGAGGATGGTCAGCTCTTGCATCAGGGTCAGCTCGGTGTTGGTAGCCTGGGCCACGAACAGGGCTGCCATGGTCATGTAGATGTTGGTGCCGTCCAGGTTGAACGAGTAGCCGGTTGGTACCACCAGGCCGACGACAGGCTTGGCGCAGCCCAGGCGTTCCAGCTTGGTCATCAGCGAAGGCAGCGCGCTTTCCGACGAGCTGGTGCCCAGCACGATCAGCAGTTCTTCCTTGATGTACTTGATGAACTTGAAGATTGAGAAGCCGGTGTAGCGGGCGATCAGGCCCAGTACCACGAACACGAACACGGCGCAGGTCAGGTAGAACGAACCCATCAGTTTAGCCAGCGGGATCAGCGAAGCCAGACCGTATTTGCCGATGGTGAAGGCCATGGCGCCGAAAGCACCGATCGGAGCGACTTTCATGATGATGTTAACCATGCCGAAGATCACGTGCGACAGTTCGTCGATCAGCTTGGTGATCGGACGGCCGCGCTCACCGAGCAGCGACAGCGAGAAGCCGAAGATGATCGCCAGCAGCAGCACTTGCAGAATATCGCCCTTGGCGAACGCATCGACGAAAGTTTTCGGGATGATGTTCATCAGGAAATCGACGGTGCTCATGCCTTCGGCATGCGTGTATTGCTCGATCGATTTGGCGTCCAGGTGGGCTGGGTCGGCATTGAAGCCGGCGCCTGGTTTGAGTACGTTGGCAACGACCAGGCCGATGGCCAGGGCGAAGGTGGAGACTACTTCAAAGTAGATCAGGGCCTTGCCGCCGACGCGACCAATTTTCTTCACGTCCTGCATGCCGGCGATACCGGACACAACGGTACAGAAGATCACCGGTGCAATGATCATTTTGATCAGTTTGATAAAGCCGTCGCCCAGCGGTTTCATGGCGACAGCGTCTTTGGGGAGGAAGATGCCGAGCAGGATGCCCACCGCAATGGCGAACAGCACCTGGATATACAGCACCTTGTAGAATGGTTTTTTCACGGGGTCTCCTCGCGTTTCTGTTGATGGAGATCATCATCCGTGAAAATAACAGTTATAACTATTGTGGAAAACCGCAGTGTTGTACTCATGCGCTGCACGAATACCTGCTTATTTCTGAGTTACTTCTCAGTATCAGGCGCCTCGAGAAACCGTAGCGAGCGGTTCGCTATCGTCGGGAGTAGCGCAAGCGTACGAAGGTGAAGGTACGCTGAGCAACGCAGCGGCGATAGCGGGCCGCGCAGTAGGTTTATCGGGGCGCCTTACTGAGCGACCCAGCCACCGTCCATATTCCATGCGGCGCCACGCACCTGGCGTGCGGCGTCGCTGCACAGGAACACCGCCAGCGCACCCAGTTCGTCGGGGGCGACAAATTCTCCCGATGGCTGCTTATCGGACAACAGTGCTTTTTTCGCTTCGTCGTTGCTGATGCCATCCTTGGCGGCGCGTGCATCGACCTGTTTCTGTACCAGCGGCGTCAACACGAAGCCGGGGCAGATGGCGTTGACGGTGATGCCAGTGGTGGCGGTTTCCAGCGCGCTGACCTTGGTCAGTCCCAGCAGGCCGTGTTTTGCGGCGACATAGGCAGACTTGCCGGCCGAGCCCACCAGGCCGTGAGTCGAGGCCAGGTTGATGATGCGGCCCCAGTTTTTGGCGCGCATGCCGGGCAGCACCAGGCGCGAGGTGTGGAAGGCTGAAGTGAGGTTAATGGCGATGATGGCGTCCCATTTCTCGATCGGGAAATCCTCGACGTTGGCAACGTACTGGATGCCGGCATTGTTGACCAGTACATCGACGCCGCCGAACTTGTCGCCGGCAAAGGCGATCATCGCTTCAATCTCGGCCGGTTTGCTCATGTCGGCGTTGTGGTAGGCCACCTGCACGCCGAATTCGGCGGCCAGGTCTTTCTGCAGTTTATCGATCTCGGCCTGGTCGCCAAAGCCATTCAGCAGCACGTTGGCGCCTTCCGCTGCCAGGCTGCGTGCGATGCCCAGGCCGATGCCCGACGTGGAACCCGTTACCAATGCTGTCTTACCGCTCAAAGTCTTGTTTGCCATAGTGTCCTCTCGAGGGTTGGTGATAAAAGCAATGCTGCGCTACACTTCATAGTAAGCACGCCGGAGAATAGCGTGCAATCATTACATAAAACCATCGAGGGTGCCGCATGACCGAAGCGAAATTGAAGTCTGTCTCCTGCCTGTCGCCTGTAGGCCTGCACAATATGGCGTACAAGGAGTGGGGCGATGCGCACAACCCCCGCGTGCTGGTGTGCGTGCATGGCGTCACCCGCGTGGGCGACGACTTCGATGCGATGGCCAGTGCACTGTCGTCCGACTACCGCGTGATCTGTCCCGACATCGTCGGCCGAGGCCGTTCGCAATGGCTGAAAAACCCGCAGCTGTACCGCATTCCGCAATATGTCAGCGACATGGTGACGCTGCTGGCGCGCGTGACGGGCGGCGCTTCCCATGATGGCGAACACAGCATCGACTGGTTCGGCACCTCGATGGGCGGTCTGATCGGCATGGGACTGGCCTCGCTGCCAGGCAACCCGATCCGCAAGCTGGTACTCAACGATATCGGCCCGGTGCTGCAACCGGCGGCGCTGCAGCGCATTGGCGACTACATCGGCCAGGACATGCGCTTTGCCACCTTTGACGAAGGCGCGCAGTTCATCCGCGACGTGTCGCATTCGTTTGGTCCGCACACCGAGCAGGAATGGCACAAGCTGGCCAGCGACGTGCTGCGCCAGGATATTGATGGCAAATGGATACGCCATTACGACATGGGGCTGGCGCTGCCGTTCCGTGGCGCCACGCCGGAATCGGCCGAGGCCGACCAGGCGCTGCTGTGGGCGGCCTACGATGCGATCACTTGTCCGACCTTGCTGGTGCGCGGCGCCGACTCCGACCTGCTCACGCGCGAGACGGCCGAGCTGATGACGCAGCGCGGTCCACGCGCCACGCTGGTTGAAATTGCCGGCGTTGGCCATGCGCCGACCTTTATCCGCGACGACCAGATCGCCATTGCCCGCAATTTCCTGCTGGCCTGAGCAGTTCTAATAAATAATCCAATATTAAGTACCAAGTAAGTAAAGACTGAGAAAATAGACCGTATGGAAATCACACGACTGCACATAGGCAAACGCCTGTCCGAAGTAGCTATTCACAACAACACCGTCTATCTGGCCGGCCAGATCGCCGAAGACGCCAGCGCCGACATTCGTGGCCAGACTCGCGAGGTGCTCGGTCATATCGACCGTCTGCTGGCGGAAGCCGGCAGCGACAAGACCTGCATTCTGAGCTGCCAGATCTATCTGGCCGACCTGGCCGATTTCGACGGCATGAACGAGGAATACGATGCCTGGGTGCCGGGCGGCCACACGCCGCCGCGCGCCACCGTGCAGGCGCAACTGGCCAACCCGGCCTGGCGTGTGGAAATCGTCGTCGTCGCCGCCCAGCGGTAAGCGCAGCATGGTTTCCACCAACGCTCTCACCAGCGCCACCGCTGAGCAATTGCTGTCGGGCCTGTCGGCGGACGATGCCGCGCGCATGCAGGCTGCGCTCGATTTTGCCGGCACCGCGTATTACGAACGGGTGACCACCGGCGGCCAGCCGGCGCTCGATTTTGCCATCGGTGTCGCGGCCACGCTGGCCTTCATGCGCAGCGATGTCGAAACCCGCATCGCCGGCCTGCTGTTTGAGCTGACCCTGCTCGACCCCAACGAAGCGCCGCTGGTCGAGCCGCGCTTTGGCGCCGAAGTGGGCGACCTGGTTGCCGGTGTGCGCCAGTTGATACGCTTGCGCGAACTGACGCAGTCGCAGAGTCCGGCAGGGGCGGTCGCCAGCGTGGCGCGTGGCCGCAATGCCGCCCAGCAGGCCGTGGCCCAGGTTGAAACCCTGCGCAAGATGCTGCTGGCCATGGCCTCCGACATGCGCGTGGTACTGGTGCGGCTGGCTTCCTGCGTGACCACCTTGCGCTACTTTGCCGACATCAAGCTGTTCAATGACATGACGCAGGCCTACGGCCGTGAAACGCTGGAGCTGTATGCGCCGCTGGCCAACCGGCTCGGCATCTGGCAGCTCAAGTGGGAGCTGGAAGACCTATCGTTCCGCTTCATCGAGCCGGATATGTACAAGCGCATCGCCAAGATGCTCGAAGAAAAGCGCATGATGCGCGAAGGTTTTGTGACCAGCGCGATTGCCCGCCTGCAGTCCGAAATGGCGGCTGCCGGCATCGAGGCCGATGTCTTTGGCCGGCCCAAGCACATCTACTCGATCTGGAGCAAGATGAAGGGCAAGGAGCTCGACTTTACCGACCTGTACGATGTGCGCGCGTTCCGCGTGATCGTCGCCGACGTCAAGACTTGCTACACGGTGCTGGGCGTGGTGCACAATATCTGGACGCCGATTCCGAAAGAGTTCGACGACTATATTTCGCGCCCCAAGCCCAATGGCTACCAGTCGCTGCACACGGTGGTCACGGCCGAAGACGGCCGCCCGCTCGAAGTGCAGATCCGCACCCAAGAAATGCACAGCTTTGCCGAATACGGCGTGGCGGCGCACTGGCGCTACAAGGAAAGCGGCGGTTCGAATTCGGTCGGCCACAAGTACGATGAAAAAATCGCCTGGCTGCGCCAGTTGCTGGCCTGGAAGACCGATGTGGCCGATGCCGTGGTCGGCGAGGAAGACCAGCAGCGCGAATGGGTGGAAAAGCTCAAGTCAGCGGCGCTGGACGATCGCATCTTCGTGCTGACACCGCAGGCGCGCGTGATCGAGCTGCCGGTCGGCGCCACGCCGATCGACTTCGCCTATTACCTGCATAGCGACGTCGGCCACCGTTGCCGCGGCGCCCGTGTCGATGGCGTGATGGTGCCCCTCAACACCCAGCTGAAAAATGGCCAGACCTGCGAAATCATCACCGCCAAGGGGGCGCCAGGCACGGCCGGTCCGTCGCGCGACTGGCTCAGCGACGAATACACGGTCGCCACCCGCACGCGCTCGAAAATTCGCGCCTGGTTCCATGCCATCGACATGCAGGAAACCCTGTCGCATGGCCGTTCGATGGTGGAAAAAACCCTGCAGCGCGAGGGCAAGACGGCGGTCAACCTGGAAGCGCTGGCCAACAAGCTCGGTTTTGCCAAGGTCGATGATCTGTTCCTGTCGGTCGGCAAGGATGAATTCAGCCTGCGCCAGATCGAGCACGCGCTGCATGACAGCGGCGAACCGGCCGAGCCGGTCGATGAAGTGTTGCTCGGTAAAAGCCGCGCATCGAGCGTGGAGCAGGGCGCCAAGTCGGGCGTGCTGGTGGTCGGCACCGACGGCCTGATGACGCAGCTGGCCAAGTGCTGCAAGCCGGCGCCGCCGGACGGCATCGTCGGCTTTGTCACGCGTGGCAAAGGGGTGTCGATCCACCGCGCCACCTGCAAGAACTTTGCCGAAATGCGCGCCAAGGCGCCCGAACGCGTGATCGTCACCGAGTGGGGCAGGGCCGGTAACGACACCGTCTACCCGGTCGATATCTTCATCCTGTCGGGCGACCGCCAGGGCCTGCTGCGCGACATCTCCGAGATTTTCTCGCGCGAGAAAATCAACGTCATCGGCGTCAACACGCAAAGCGCCAAGGGCTTTGCGCGCATGACCTTTACGGCGGAAATCGGCTCGACCGCGCAGCTCAACAAGGCGCTCAGTGCCATCACCGAGGTGACGGGCGTGCAGGAAGCGCGCCGCGCCTGAGTATTCAGGGCGCTGCCTCGAAAAACCGTGGCGAGCGGTTCGTTATCGTCGTGAGTGGCGGAAACGTACGGAGGTACGCTGAGCAACGGATCGGCGATAGCGGGCCGCGCAGTCGCAGTAGGTTTTAGCTGATCAAGGCGGTGGCTCGCGCCGCAATCGCCTGCGTCAGCAGGTGCACATGGTAGCCGTCGACAAAACCATGGTGGGCCTGCACCGAAAACGGCACCATCATTTTTCCATCGGCCTGCGGATCGCTGAAGCGGCCCCAGGCGAGCGATGGGATGTCGTAGTCGGCATGGCGGTAGACCGGGTGTTCCACCGAGGTCAGCTTGAACCACGGCATGCAGGTGATGTGCACATTCTTCTTCTGTTCGAGCTCGCTCATCAACGGCCCCATATTGGCCAGCTCGGTGCGCGCTTCGGCGATTTTTTTGGCCTTCAGGCTGCGCGCGATAAACGTTGGCAGGTCGTCGCTGATGGCGAACTGGGTAATGTTGAGGTCGTTGTTATGATTGATGACCGTATACGACCCCCAGAAGTCATCGAGCTTGATCACCTCGCCATCGAGTATACGGTACATGAAGTTGTCGATGCTTTTCACCGAGTTCAGCACGCAGTACAGGAAAAAGTGAAACGGCGGCAGGCCGTTGGCCTTGCAATACGGCCGGAAGTCCGGCATCGGCATCTCGAAGCTGAGATTGACCAGGGGTTTTTCAAACGACGCAAATAATTCATAGCGGTCGCGGCGTTTTTCGAAGTTATGCATGGTGCTCTTTTTGTGGTGTTGAAATCGTATGTGGTTTTAGGTATGGCTCTGCTGTGCTACCTCGGCCTGCAGCGTAATGTGGTCGATGCCGTGGCGCTCGAGCAGCATGGCCTTGATGGCGTGCAGGATATCGGGCCAGCGCTGCAGTTCGCTGATTTCGACGTGGCCGATCAGGGCCGGCTGGCCGGGCGACATGTCCCACACGTGCAGGTCGTGTACCGAGCGCACGCCGTCTATGCGTTCGAGGTCGGCGCCCACGGCCAGGTAGTCGATCGGTTCCGGTACGCCGCCCATGAGGAAGTGATAGGACTCGCGCAGCACGCCCACGGTCGACTTCAGGATCAGCAGCGCCACGAACAATGACAGCAGCGGGTCGATCTGCAGCCAGCCCGTGTAATAGATCACCGCACCCGACACCAGCGCCGCCACCGAACCGAGCAGGTCGCCCATCACATTCACCAGCGCCGCACGCGTGTTCATGTTGCTGTCGCCGCGCGACAGCAGCCAGGCCAGCACCACGTTGATCGCCAGGCCGATGGCGGCAACGATGAAGACGGTGGCGCCGTGCAC
>JBEVNE010000297.1:0-4841 GCA_040508275.1 Duganella sp. | reverse complement strand
CACTGCCCTGGTCAAAGCCCACGAAGCGCAAATCAGCGCGGTGGTGGCCAGCAAGGAAGCCGCCAAGCATGCGGACGCTTACGTCAAAGAAAACCCATGGCGCTCGATCGCTGCGGCTGCCAGCATCGGCCTGCTGATCGGCGTCATCATTGGCCGTAAATAATCCATGGCGCAAGCTGACGAAGTGAACCGTCCGCCGGGCTTGATTGCATCTCTGGGCAATATTGCCCGCAACAGCATGGGTCTGCTGCTGACACGGCTGGAACTGGCTGCCCTCGAACTGTCGCAGGTGCGCAATCACCTGCTGCAACTGGTGGTGGCGTTTGCCGTGGCGCTGGTGGCTGGCTGCTTCGCGCTGGCGTGTATCACGGTGATGGTTGCTTACCTGGCGTGGAATGCGCTCGGCTGGGCCATCCTACCGATTCTGGCGGGCGGCTTCCTGCTGATCGCCATCGGTCTGATTCTGTATGCGCGTGGCCTGATCCGTGCTGGCAAGCTGTCGATGCCGGCCACCATGGCCGAACTCAAATCCGACCGCGACATGTTGTTGTAAGGAGAGCAGATGAGCAAACACACGCATGACGCCGTGGCTACCGACATCGAGCGCCTGATACGGGAGGGCGAGCTCTACCGTATCAAGGTCGTTCATGCCAAGGCGCTGGTGGCGCAAGCCTTGCAACCCGATGCGCTGATGCATGGCGCAGTGGACCATGCCGTAGGGCTGGCCCAGGCCCGCCTGGGCGGCTTGTTTCAACCAGGTGGCCTGAGCAAAGTAAACTTCAAGGCGGTCATGCCTTACGCCATCAGCATCGGCTCTTTCATCGCCCGCAAGCGCCTGATCAAGCCGGTACTGGGCGTGGTGGCGCTGGCTGGCGCCGGCGTGGCCTGGCTGCTGCATCGCAAAAGCAGCTCTGCATAAACCAGGCTGGAGTTTGCAGCTACATTAAAAAAAGCCGTGTCCACTTGCGTGAACACGGCTTTTGCCTGTTTGCCTCACCTTGCGGCAGGCGCGCTGGTGTTGTTTAGCGTTTGCTGGTAATCAGACTGCGCTTGTACAGAATATCCACGTCCTTGAGGCAGGCGTCACGCAAATTGGCATCGCCTTTATGGCAAGCGGTTTTTGCAGCAATAAACGCGTCCGCCGCCTGTTGGCCGCTGCTGTTGGCTGCCGGTCCCACGGCGCCGGAGCTGGTGGTCACCGGCCCGGCTGCTTTGGCCTGGGTGGCCAAGGTTTTGGTGGCGGTAGCCGTGGTGGCGGTGGTGGTATTGGTGGTTGCCGAGGTGGTGGCGTTGTTGGTCTGCGCCTGCGCGGCGAACGCTGCGCAAGCAAGGATCACGCTGCACGCGACGTGTTGTAAGCGAGTCATCATACTCTCCAAAAAAAAATCAAATTCTGCCGGTTAGCAGCATGATCAACAAAATCACGACCAGCAGGCCGGTAATGCCGCTGGGAGCGTAGCCCCAGCTTCTGCTATGTGGCCAGGTCGGCAGTGCACCGATCAGGGCCAGAACCAGAATAATCAGGATGATGGTACCCATATTTTTCCCCTTGGTAAACATTCTTGTTGTAAAGAGTGACGCCGGACGCGACAGTTTGTGCGCCCGGAAATAGCAGGATGACAGCAGGCGTTAGTAGCGATACAAGCGGCCATCGACCAGACGTACGCGGTTGCCCACGCGCAGGTCATACACGCTGTCCTGGGTGACCAGGCGCTGGTCGCCGTTGTCCATGCGTACGCTGATCTGATATTCGTCACGCGGCGCATTGCGGTTGTTTTCCACGTTGTTGCCGACTACCGCGCCGCCGACTGCACCAGCCACCGTGGCTGCTGCGCGGCCGCTGCCGGAGCCGACCTGGTTACCGAGCAGTGCGCCTACCAGGCCGCCCGCCACGGCGCCCGCGCCGTTGCTTTTGCCCTGGATGGTTTTCACCTGGATCGATTCGATGGTGCCGTAGCTGGCAGCCTCGTTTTGATAGCCATAGGTTGGCTGCTGCTGGCTGGTGTTGGCGCAGCCGCTGAGTACAGCGGTGGCCGCGAGCATGGCGGCGATGAGGGTTTTGCTTGGTTTCATGTTGTCCTCCTGAAAGTTGTGAGTTCAGAATAGACACACGGCCGGCCCGGGTCTGTGCGCTTGCGCACGGTGTTGAAAGCGTCAACGGGTGTGGCGATTTTGCCCAAATTCAGGGTGTGTACGATAGCGTACAGAAGGGCGAGAGGGAAGGGCGTAAAACGTCTACATCGGTAGCAGCGACGTCATGAGATCCAGGCTGAGATCAAATCAGCGCAGATCCACGATGTCGTGCAGCTGACAATTCGACTGATCAAAAACACCAAGGAGAATCACCATGAAAATCGCCCAAAAAATCGCCACCGCCCTGTTCACCGTGTCGCTGCTGGCTACCGTTGGCTGCGCATCGACCGAGACCAAGTCCGGCACTGGCGAGTACGTTGATGATACGGTCGTCACCACCAAAGTGAAGGCTGCCATCTTCAACGAGCCTACCCTGAAAACCACTGAAATCAACGTTGAAACCTTCAAGGGTACCGTGCAACTGAGCGGCTTCGTCGCCCAGCCTGCTGATGTCGCCAAAGCCGGCGAAGTCGCCCGCAGCGTCAAAGGCGTATCGGCGGTGAAGAACGATATCCGCGTTAAATAATTCATCTCAACGTCCCCGTTGATACCGCGGCCGGCGCGCCATGTCCTTGCGGCATGCCGCGCCGGCTTTCTTATGTGAGTCATCATGAGCCAGCAGCCTGCCGAGTTATCCCTTCCCGCCGTTGCCGGCGACAATGCCACCAGTTCGTCCAGCCCCGCCGCAGTGGACGGTAGCGCAGGCGCGGTGCAGCGTCTCCCCATCCACGTGAATGCCCGTGGCGTGGCCTTGGGCATTATTGCCACGGTAGCCTTTGTCTGGGCCTTGCAATGGTCGCGCAACTTCCTGGTGCCGCTGCTGCTTGGCATCCTGATCAGTTATACGCTCAGTCCGCTCATGGGCTGGCTGACGCGCAGGCGCATTCCGCGCGCGATTGCCGCCACGCTGATTACTGCCGCCATTGTCGGTGGCTCGGTCGTGGTGGTGGACAAGTTGCATGGCGAATTCCAGGCGATTATCGAGGAGCTGCCGAGCACGGGACATAAACTGTCGCGGCTGGTGCAGGAGCGCCTGCACGGCAGTTCCAGCGCACTGCAGCGGATACAGGCGGTCGCCACTGAATTGCAGCAGGCCACCGCCGGCGCCCAGGAACGGCGCGCGGTGCGCAAGTCCCTGCCACCGACCTCGCCGGATTTTCCGCTGATGAACTGGGTGTGGGCAGGATCGATGGGACTGGTCGGTTTTCTCAGCCAGGCCACCATGGTGATTTTCCTAGTGTTCTTTTTGCTGCTGTCGGGCGACACCTTCAAGCGCAAGCTGGTCAAGTTGACCGGGCCATCGCTATCGAAGAAAAAGATCACGGTGCACATCCTCGAAGACATCAATACCTCGATTCAGAAATACATGCTGATGCTGCTGGTCACCAATGGCTTGCTGTCGCTGCTGATGTGGATCGCATTGCGCTGGATTGGCCTGGAAAATGCCGGCGCCTGGGCTATCGTGGCAGGCCTGCTGCACCTGATGCCCTATTTTGGTCCGCTGCTGATCATGCTCGCTACCGGCGTGGTGGCGCTGCTGCAGTTTGAATCGATACAAATGAGCTTGCTGGTGATGGGCAGTTCGCTGGCCATTGCCACCCTGGTCGGCACCATCATCACCACCTGGATGACGGGCCGCTTCGCCCGCATGAATGCCGCCGCCGTGTTTGTCAGCCTGCTATTTTGGGGCTGGTTGTGGGGTGTGTGGGGCTTGCTGCTCGGCGTACCGGTGATCGTGATCGTCAAGGTGGTCGCCGAGCGGGTCGAAGGGATGGAAGTACTGGCCGAACTACTTGGAGACTAGGAAGGGGGGGCGATAAACCTGCTGCGGATCGCTACGGTTTCTCGCCCCCTTTTTCTATAGCTTGGTTCTCTTGCTCAGGCTGCCCAACTGCAGCGCATATTGCCGGGCAAATTCGGCGCCGAGGAAAAAGATCTGCGCCGAGTAATATACCCACAGCAGCAGCGCGATCAGCGAGCCGGCTGCGCCATAACTGCTGGCCACGCCGCTGTTGCCGATGTAGGCGCCAATCGCGTATTTGCCCAAGGTGAACAGGGCTGCCGTGCCGAGCGCCCCGATGGTCACATCATGCCACGACAGCCTGATGCGCGGCAGCATCTTGAAGATCACGCCAAACAGCGCGGCGATCACCAGAAAACTGATGGCGTAATTGACGCCGGTCAGCGCCTCGCCGGCTTCCTGCCAGATGCGTCCCCAGTATTTTTCCAGGATCGACAGCATGGCGCTGACCACCAGCGACACCATCAGCAGGAAGGCCAGCACCAGCACCATGCCGAACGATAGCAATCGGGTGCGCACCACGTCCCAGGCCGTGCCCTTGGCCAGCGGTGGCACTTGCCATATCACATCCAGCGCGGACTTCAGTTCGGCAAACACGGTGGTGGCGCCAAACAGCAGCAGCAAAAAGGCGATGATGGTGGCCAGCTGGCCTTCTTCCTTGTTGTGGGCATTGGCCAGCACCATCTGGATCGCTTCCGCGCCCTGGTTGCCGACCAGTCCATTCAACTGCGAAAACAACTCGCCTTGCGCCGCCTGCGGCCCGTAAAACCAGCCGGCAATGGCCAGCACCAGCACGATGATGGGCGCCATCGAAAACAGTGTGTAAAACGCCAGCGCCGCCCCCATGCTGGCGCCGCGGTGTTCAAACCATTCGGAAATCGTGCATTTGAGCACAGAGAAGATATTT
>JBEVNE010000235.1:0-5996 GCA_040508275.1 Duganella sp. | reverse complement strand
TACGGCCAAACCGGCCGTGCCGGCGGCGCTCAGCCAGCCGGCGCTGGTCACGCCCAAAGCTCTCCACGCGGCGATGCTGGCCGTGGCCAGCGCCGGCCAGCGGCTGGTGGCGGCCGGCGAACGCGGCACCATCCTGTACTCCGACGACGCCGGCAAGTCCTGGCGCCAGGCGGCGGTGCCGGTCAGCGTGAGCCTGACGGCGCTGCAGTTCGTCGACAACAAAAATGGCTGGGCGGTCGGCCACCAGGGCGTGGTACTCAACACGCGCGACGGCGGCGCCACCTGGCGCAAGCAGCTCGACGGCATCCAGGCCGCTGCGCTGGTGCTGGCCGAGGCCAGCGCCGCCTTCGGCCCGGACCGGGAAAAAGAACTGGCGCAGGCGCAGCACCTGGTCGATGACGGCCCGGACAAACCCTTCCTCGACCTGTACTTCGACAGCCCGACCACCGGCTATGTGCTGGGCGCCTACAACCTGATGTTTCGCACCGATGACGGCGGCGCCACCTGGCAGCCCTGGCAAAGCCGCGTTGCCAATCCCAAGGGACTGCACCTGTACGGCATGCGCGGCGCCGCTGGCGCCATCTATCTGGCCGGCGAGCAGGGCCTGCTGCTGCGCTCCACGGACAACGGCAACAGCTTTGGCGCGCTGCCCACGCCCTACAAGGGCAGCTACTTCGGCGTGCTGGCCACGCGCAGCGGCGCCCTGCTGGCCTACGGCTTGCGCGGCAATGCGTTCCGCTCGAGCGACCAGGGCGCCACCTGGCAACAGGTGCCCACGGGCGTGCAGGCGTCGCTGGCGGCGGGCACGGTCACCGCCGATGGCGCCGTGGTGCTGGTCAGCCAGGGCGGCGACGTGCTGACCAGCCGCGACGATGGCCTCAGCTTTGCCGCGCAGGCCGGTGGCGCACCGCCGCTGGCGGCGCTGGCGGCGGTGGCGCAGGCAGGCGACGGCAGCCTGGTGGTGGCCGGCCTGCGCGGCCTGCGCCGGCTGCCGTAAGGCACTTCAAACAACATGGTTGGAATAATATGAAAACAGATCACGACCTGGAACAACAGCCGGTCATCCGGCGCCTCGAAGACTTCGACACCGCCTCCGGCAACCTTGGCGAGCGCGCATTATTCAACTACCGACCGCTGGTCATCCTGCTTTGCCTGCTGGCGACGCTGGTGCTGGGCTACCAGGCTACCCGCATCAAGCTCAATGCCAGCTTCGAGAAGATGATCCCGAGCGCCCACCCGTATGTGCTCAACTACCTGGCCAACAAGAGCGACCTGAATGGCCTGGGCAACTCGGTGCGCATCGCCGTCGAAGCCAACAGCGGCACCATCTACGACCGCGCCTACCTCGACACGCTGCAACGCCTGAACGACGAAGTGTTCCTGCTGCCCGGCGTTGACCGACCGTTCATGAAGTCGCTGTGGACACCGAGCACGCGCTGGGCCGCCGTGACCGAGGACGGTCTCGATGGCGGCACCGTCATCCCGGATGGCTACGACGGCTCCGCCGCCAGCCTTGAACAGCTGCGCGCCAACATCGCCCGCTCCGGCGAGATCGGCCAGTTGGTGGCGGCCAACGCCAGATCGAGCATCATCTTTGTGCCGCTGATGGACAAGGTTGCGCAAACAGGCGAAGCCATCGACTACCGCGCGCTGTCGGAACGCCTGGAACAGATCCGCACCAAGTACGAAAAGGAAGGTGTGCGCATCCACATCACCGGTTTTGCCAAGATCGTCGGTGACCTGATCGAAGGCTTGCAGCAGGTGCTGCTGTTCTTCGTGCTGGCGATCGGCATTTGCGGTGCGGTGCTGTACTGGTACACGCGCTGCTGGCGCAGCACCATGCTGGTGGTGGTGTGCTCACTGGTGGCGGTGCTGTGGCAATGCGGCCTGCTGGCTGCGCTCGATTATGAACTCGATCCCTATTCGATCCTGGTGCCCTTCCTGGTATTTGCCATCGGCATGAGCCACGGTGCGCAAAAGATGAACGGCATCATGCAGGACGTCGGCCGTGGCACCCACCGCGTGGTGGCGGCGCGCTACACGTTTCGCCGGCTGTTTGCCGCCGGCCTGACGGCGCTGCTGTGCGATGCCGTCGGTTTCCTGGTGCTGATCAGCATACAGATCAAGGTGATCCAGGATCTGGCCGTCATCGCCAGCATCGGTGTGGCGGTGCTGATCTTTACCAACCTGGTGCTGCTGCCGGTGCTGCTGTCGTACACGGGCGTGAGCGCCACAGCCGCCCAGCGCAGCTTGCAGGAAGACAGCGCTGCCGGCCAGAACGCCGGCAAGCAACCATGGTTGTGGACTTTGCTCGACCGCTTTACCCGGCGCCGCTGGGCCACGGTGACGGTCATCGCCAGCGTGGTGCTGGGCGGTCTCGGTTTTGCGTACAGCCTCAATCTCAAGGTGGGCGACCTCGATCCCGGCGCGCCGGAATTGCGCGCCGACTCGCGCTACAACCGCGACAACGGCTACCTGGTCGCCAACTACGCCGCCAGTTCGGATATTTTCGTGGTCATGGTCAAGACCCCGCCCGACCAGTGCACGCAGTACGCCACGCTGGCCAAGGTCGATCAACTGGCTTGGCAGCTCGAGCAGTTGCCAGGGGTGGACTCGACCAACTCGATGGCGGCGCTGAGCAAGCTGGCCGGCACCGGCTACAACGAGGGCAACTTCAAATGGTACGACCTGGTACCCAACGCCGCCGCGCTGGGCGCCGTGCAAACGCGGGCGCCACGGGAACTGTTCAACCAGGGCTGTTCGCTGCTGTCGCTGTACGTCTACCTGAAAGACCACAAGGCCGAAACTCTTGGCCGCGTGGTCGGCGCGGTGGAAGCGTTTGCGGCGACCCACAACACGCCCGAGGTACAGTTTCAGCTGGCCGCCGGCAGCGCCGGCATCGAAGCCGCCACCAACATCGTCGTCAAGCAGGCGATGCGCGACATGCTGTTCTGGGTGTACGGTGCAGTGATCTTGCTGTGCTACGCCACCTTCCGCTCCTGGCGCGCGGTGCTCGTCGCCGTGCTGCCGCTGGTGCTCACTTCGATCCTGTGCGAAGTGCTGATGGTGGTGCTGGGCATGGGCGTCAAGGTCGCCACCTTGCCGGTGATCGCGCTGGGCGTGGGCATCGGCGTCGATTATGCGCTGTATGTGCTCAGCGTGATGCTGGCGCGCATGCGCGCGGGCGACGATCTGTCAGCCGCCTACCTGCACGCGCTGCGCTTCACCGGCCGCGTGGTCATCCTCACCGGCGTCACGCTGGCGGTGGCGGTGGCAACCTGGCTGTTCTCGTCGATCAAATTCCAGGCTGATATGGGCATCCTGCTGGCCTTCATGTTCCTCTGGAATATGGTCGGCGCACTGGTGCTGGTGCCGGCGCTGGCTTACTTCCTGCTGCCGCAAAAAGCAGTGCCAGGCACCACGCCGCCGGGCAGCAAGGCCACACCCGAGCCAGCGGTGACGGCGTCCGAATCCCTGCGCCGTATCGAGCAGGGTGAAGTCGTCGGCCGCGCCGGCCTGCACAACACCCACGCCTGGCTAGGGCTGCCGTATGCAGAACCACCGGTGGGGCCGCTGCGCTGGAAGGCGCCACGCCCGGCGCTGCCATGGAGCGGCGTGCGCGAGGCTGTCGCCTGCGGTGCCCCGGCAATGCAACTGGGTGGCATTTCGCTCGAACTGCCGCCCGCGCAGTGGGGCAAGCCGGCCGGTTCGGAAGACTGCCTGACGCTCAATATCTTTGCGCCGCACATGGCGCCGCAAGCGATTGCACAGCAGGCAGCCGCGCTGCCGGTGATGTTCTGGATACACGGCGGCGCCAATTCGTCGGGCACCGCCGCCACCTACACCACGCTGCGCAACCTGGCGGGCCACGACAAGGTGATCGTGGTGTCGGCCAATTACCGCCTCGGTATCTTCGGCTGGTTCAGCCTGGAGGAACTGGCGCAAGATGACGACACGCCGGCCGACCGCTCCGGCAATTTCGGCACGCTGGACCTGATCGCCGCGCTACGCTGGGTACAGCGCAATATCGCAGCCTTCGGCGGCGATCCGGGCAACGTCACCATTTTCGGCGAATCGGCCGGCGGCCTGAATGTCTATTCACTGCTCGCCAGTCCACTGGCGGCGGGCCTGTTCCACAAGGCCATCGCCCAGTCGCCGCTGGTCACCAGCCATACGCTGGCGCAGGCGCGCAACTACCGTGACGATGAACAGCCCGGCCACGCCCTCAGTTCGCGCGAACTGCTGTGCGAGTGGCTGCAACGCGACGGCCGTGCAGCCGACCGCGCGGCTGCGCGCGCGCTGATCGCTTCGATGCCTGCTGCCGATATCGAAAGCTTCGTGCGCAGCCTGCCGCCGCAGGCGCTGCTGGCGCCGGTCAAGCCCGGCGCGCTGAATTTTTACGATGCACCCACCGTGCTGCAGGATGGTCATGTGCTGCCAGACCGACCGCTGGCCGGGGCCTTCGCCGACCGCAGCACCTACCACGCAGTGCCGTTTATCGTCGGCACCAACCGAGATGAATACAAGCTGTTCATGGCGAACAATCCCGACTATGTGCGCATGGTGTTCGGCACGCTGCCGCTGATGCGCAATCGGGCCCGCTACCAGCGCCACGCAGCCTATATGTCAGCGCTGTGGCAAACCGCCAGCGCGCTGGAACCGGCCAGCGCGATGCTCGCCTCCGGTCATCCAGACGTATGGGTGTATCGCTTCGACTGGGACGAGCAGCCGGCGCTGCCATTGATCGCACCGCAAGTGCTGCTGGGCGCGGCGCACGTACTGGAGATGGGCTTTGTCTTCCGCGATCTCGACGGCGAATTCGATCCGTTCCGCTCCTACACCAAGGCCAATCTGCCAGGTCGCCAGGAAGTCTCCGACGCCATGGCTGGCTACTGGACCCACTTCGCCCATCATGGCGAACCTGGCCAACCTGGCGATTCTGGCGACGTGGCCGAAGGACGCCCCGCATGGACGCGCTGGCAGACGGATGCCGCGCAACCGCGGCTGATGGTATTCGATACCAGCGCAGACGGCGGCACGCGCATGGTGGCGCACGACGCCAGCAAGGCGGCGCTCAAGACAGCATTGGCGCAGGATGCATCGATGCGTAACAATCCGCGCGAGCGTTGCGAACTGTATGGACGCATGTTCCTGTGGTCGATCTTCGGCGGACAGGAGCCGCCCCAGGCGCTGGCGGCGTTCGCCAGCAGGCATGGTTACACGGGAGAGCCGCAGGCGTTGCGGCCGACGTACTGGCCCTGAACTGATAATCGGCCTGCCGCTGAGCAAGCAACTTGGCAAATGTAGTGGCTTGCAAAATTCAAGCAATAAGATGGCGAGGACACTCTGCTTAAAAAAACATGCAAATTTATTCTGCCGAGTATGCCGATACAGGTTTATCTTAGGCTTAGTTGGCAAAGGGGGCTAGATGAACACTAAGATTCCACGTCTGGAGAAGAGCCGCCGAGCTCGATCAGCGTAGGCGAAAAATCGAATTTGACCTGAATATTCAGTTCAGCCGCCCTGCACATAACGCTCGTTCGATGTTGCATGTGGCGGTCAGTTCTGTCGCTCGCTGCTTTCGTGAGTCAACGACGGCTCGCATTATTCACATGACGACGCGCACGACGCGTTCGGCGACGACGCTATCACCGCGCAGTTGGATATCGTCAGAAAAATCTTCGAACGAACCAACCACGCGCCGCATTACGAAATGATGATCGCTGTATAAAGCTTTACACGATGAGTAAAAGTTCAGATCAGAACGCGTGCCGCAACCCCGTCATCACGCCATTCTGCGTCCGCCCTGCTCCCACCGTGCCGCCGGCGTCCAGCGCCACTGCCGACAGGCCGCTGTTTTTCATGCGTCCCAGCGCGCCGTAAAAGGCGGTGCGTTTGGACAGGTGGTAGGTCAGCCTGCCCACCAGCAGGGTGGCGTCGTTGGCGCTGCGCTTGATGTCGCGGCGCGCCACTTGCGTGTCGAGCGTGAGCAGCGG
>JBEVNE010000219.1:0-5250 GCA_040508275.1 Duganella sp. | reverse complement strand
TTCCCATCCCGAACAGGACCGTGAAACGACTTTGCGCCGATGATAGTGCTGCAACCAGTGTGAAAGTAGGTTATCGTCAGGCTAGTTATTCGCATGAGCCCCTTCCGTTGATACGGTTGGGGCTTTTTGCTTTGGGCGACCATTTCCCTTCCAGCAGTTTTCTACCTTACAATAAGGTTATTACTGGAGTGCAACCTTATGGCGACAAGCTTGATGCGACTGGTGCTGGGCCTGGCCTTGGCCTTGGCCTACCCATGGCTGGGCTCCGGTGCGATGGCTGCGCCGTTGAGCCTGCGCTTTGACCGCTTGGGCGTGGAGCAGGGCTTAAGCCAGGAGTCGGTCACGCGGGTGCTGCAGGACCGGCATGGGTATTTATGGATTGGTACCCAGTCCGGTCTGAATCGTTACGATGGTTACCGCATCACCACCTTCAAGAACAATCCTGCCGACCCGCGCAGCCTGTCTGACAACTACATCCATGCCTTGTATGAAGATGCCGAAGGCCAGCTATGGGTAGGCAGCAAAGGCGGTCTCGACCGTTTTGACCGTAGCACTCAGAGTTTTACGCGCCAGCTCAGCATGCCTGCCAGTACCGCTGTCATCAATATCGTTGGGGATGGCAGCAACGGCTTGTGGCTTGCCACCAGCGAGGGCTTGCAGCATCTCGATGGGGCCAGCGCGCAGGTGCATGCATTACGTCATGTTGCTGGGGATGCGCGCACACCCGCCGATGATCGGGTAAATACCGTGCTGCGTGATGGGCAGGGTAATCTGTGGGTGGGAACCGCCAGTGGCCTGCAGCTGTTGCCGGCCGGCGCCACCGAGTTCCGCCTTTTGACGCCGCAGCAGGTGGCCACGCCCTCGAACAATATCACCATCGTGTCACCTGGTCCTGATGGCCAGGTATGGGTAGCGGGAACCACCGGCCTGCAAGCCTGGCGCATCCAGGATGGGCAGCCTGAACGAGTGCCTTTCGAGGGCGCAGAGCTGTTCACCGACCGCCGCGTGGCAGCTCTGCTGCATGATAAAGACGGGCATTTATGGATCAGTGTTTCCGACAATGGCCTGATGCGCCGCGCGCCTGGCGCCAAGGCGGTCTTTCATCAGTATCGTGCTAGCAGCCTCGACAAGAACGGGATTGCCGATAATCAGATCAGCACCTTGTACCAGGACCGCACCGGCACGCTGTGGATCGGTAACTGGTACACCGGACTCGACAAGGTTGACCTTGCGAGCGGTGGCTTTGAGCGTTATACGGAAAATCAAGGTGTCTTCAGTGCTATCAGCAGTAACAAGGTGCGTGCCCTGGCCGATGCTGGCGGCAACAAGGTATGGATTGCCACCGCCGATGGCCTGACACGTCTTGACCCGGATTCTGGCGTGACGGAAATCTGGCGTAACGATCCCCACAACCCAGCCAGCCTGCCCAGCAACCAGCTCCTCTCCCTGGCAACCGACCGGAAAAATCGCCTGTGGGTGGGCAGCATCGATGGTGTGGCTTACCGCGACCCCGTAAGCGGCCGCTACACCAGGCTGCCGCTTGACGCCGATCCGGCCGCGTTGTCGGTGCAGCGCATCCTGGTGGACCGTGCAGGCATGATCTGGATCGGCACGCGCGCCGGCTTGCACCGCGTGGATGGGCACACGCTGGCGGTGACGACCTATCGGCCGGATACCAGCGATCCTGGCAGTATCGATGGTCGCATCTACAGCTTGCTGGAAGACCGCGATGGCACGCTATGGGTGGGCACTGATAAGGGGCTGGAACGCTTTAACCGGCAGACCGGCAAGTTCATGCACTACCGCCGCCAGCCCGACCGCATCGACAGCCTGTGCCACCAGCGGGTGCAGTATCTGCATGAGGATGCGCAGGGCACGCTGTGGATCGGTACTGGCGCTGGCCTGTGCAAGGCTGTCAAGGATGCGCAAGGCGGCTTGCACTTCCATTTTTATGGTGGCCGCGATGAACGCTCATCGTCACCGATAGGGGCGATTTTGCCGGATGAGCAAGGACGGCTGTGGCTGAGCAGCATGGCCGGCATCGACGTGTTTGATCCCGCCACTGGCGTATTCAAACGCTACACCGCCAAGGATGGCCTGCTCGATGGCTCTTACTTTATGGGCGCCGGTTACAAGGCGCCGGACGGCGCCATGTACTTTGGCAGCGTGGCCGGACTGACGGCATTCAAGCCAGCGCAGATCAAGGATAACGTCGCGCCGCCACAAGTGGCGATTACCGATTTTTCAATCTTCAATCAGTCGATCTTGACGGAAGTGATGCGTGAAGACGTGCTGCCGCCAGGACAAGGACCGCTCGATGCGGCGCGCACGCTGACGCTGGCGCCGGGAGACGCCATGTTTTCGTTTGAATTCGCCGCACTGCACTTTGCCGACCCGCAGCGTAACCGCTTTATGTACCAGCTTGAAGGCTTCGACCAGCAATGGGTGAGCACCGACAGCAACCGGCGCTATGCTACCTATACCAATCTCGATCCGGGCCGCTACGTGTTCCGTGTGCGTGCCGCCAACAAGGACGGTGTATGGAGCAAGGAGCCGGTATCGCTGGTGGTGGTGGTCACGCCGCCGCTCTGGAAAATGTGGTGGTTCCGGGCGCTGGTGATTGCGCTGGTGGCCGCGCTGGGCTATCTGCTCTACCGTCTGCGCATACGCCGCCTGATGCGCCAGAAGCAGGCGCTGGAAAATGAAGTGGACAGCCGCACGCGTGAACTGGTGCGGCAAAAGGATGCCATCGAACTTCAGAAACGCGAGGTGGAACGGCAGAAGGAGAGCATGGAGCTGGCGCACCGGAACATCTCGCTGCTGTCAGACATCGGTCGCCGCATTACCGCCAATCTGGACAGCGAAGCCATCATGTCCATGCTCTACGAGCAGGTGCACGCGCTGATGGACGCCAGCGTGTTCGGCATCGGCATCTACCGACCGGAGCAAGAGCTGATCGAGTACCCTTTCGCCATGGAGAACGGCAGGCGCTACACGCCCTACACGCGCAGCATGCTGGCGCCCAACCAACTGGCGGTATGGTGCATCCACCATGGGCAGCCGGTGTTCATCAACGACCTCGAACAGGATTACCCGCGCTATATCGCCAATCTGCAGCCGGTTGCCGGCAGTGAAAGCGTGGGCGTGCTGGAAGACGGCTCGCTACCGCAACAGCCACGGTCGCTGATCTATGTGCCGATCGTGGTGGCGGGCCAGGTGCGTGGCGTGATCACCGTGCATAGCCACCAGGCCGATGCCTACCAGCGTGTTGATCTCGACATGCTCGATACGCTGGCCTCTTACGTGGGGGTGGCGTTTGCCAATGCCGATTCCTACCGCCAGTTGCAGGACGCACAGCAGCAGCTGGTCGAGCGCGAAAAACTGGCGGCACTCGGTTCGCTGGTGGCGGGCGTGGCGCATGAACTCAATACCCCGATCGGCAACAGCCTGGTGATCGCCAGCACGCTCGACGACAAGACCGCCGATATGGAAGTGCGCCATCAGCAGAACGCCTTGCGGCGCTCCGATCTCCAGCGCTTCCTCGAGGCGTCACGCGAGGCATGCACGCTGCTCATGCGCAGCCTGCACAATGCCGCTGAACTGGTCAACAGCTTCAAGCAGGTGGCGGTGGACCAGGCCAGCGCCAAGCGCCGTCACTTCAACCTGCTGCAGGCCAGCCAGGAAATTGCCACCACCATGAAAAACCAGATCCGCAAGGCTGGCCACCGCCTCGAGCTGGAAATGCCTGACGATATCGCGATGGACAGCTTCCCGGGGCCGTATGGGCAGGTGGTGATCAACCTGATCAACAACGCGCTGCTGCACGCGTTTGAAGGCCGTGAACAAGGCGTGATGCGCCTGTGGGCGGCGCGGCTCGGTCCCGACCGCGTGCGCATTGTGTTTGAAGATGACGGGCGCGGTATCGCGCTGGAACACCAGGCCAGAATCTTCGATCCCTTCTTTACCACCAAGCTGGGGCAAGGCGGCAATGGCCTGGGCTTGAGCATCACCTATAACATCGTGACCTCGCTGCTCGATGGGGCAATTCGCGTAGACAGCGCGCTCGGCGTTGGCACGCGGTTTACCATCGACCTACCGCTCACCGCCTCGCTGGCAGGCAGCTGAGCGGCAGGATTACCCCTAAACACCCCAGACGATGGGCTGTTTTTCCTGCTTGGCCAGGCGCAGCATTTCCACCAACGGATAGGCGCGGGCGGCAAAGCCCACGCGCTGGTCGAGCGCATGGTCGACGGTTTCGCCATCTTCGCGCTCGTGCGCATGGATGTCGTATTCGACGTCGGTTTCGGGATGCAGTTTGCTCTCGGCGACCTGGTGCTCGAGCAGCGACAGCGCCTGTTCCGCTTCGGCGGCGGTGATCACGCCGCGCTGGGGATTTTTGTGAAGCAGGTCGAGGATGCGTTGTGCGTGCTCCTGGTACATCAGCACTTCAGGGCTATAGCGGGTTTTAAAGGTAATTAACATAGGACGCCTCTTTGGTTTTATTGGGGGCGGTGCGCCGGCTCTGCATGGCAGGCACGCCGTTAGAGTCACTTTAGTTCATTTCTAAAGCTTTGCAAGAGGGTAACGCGACAGTTAAGTTTGCCCTAAGTCGGTTTGAAAGACTGTAAAAAGGTCTCGGCGTGTTCACGCACGATGTGCCGCTCGGCGCCCATGACGATGACTTGGTAGATGCGCTTGTCCCGCGCAATGAAGCGGCCGATCAGCAGCGCCGGCTGGCCCTGGCGCATGCCGCGTGCTTCCACGCTGACCGTAGTTTGCCGGTCCGTCGCGGCCACTGCGTGGGCGGTAATGCTGGCGCCGATGTTGTGCGCCAGCGCCGTCTGCATCGCTTGTAGCGCGGCTGGCGCCTGCGCGGCGTCTGCCAGCTCTGCGCTACCGACGGCAAACACCACGTCATCGACTTCCGCCGCAGTCATCGTCATGTTGACCGTGACAGCACCGAGCTGCACCGCGCGCGTGTGCGTGGCTGGCTTGGCCGGGAACAGTACCGTGTAAGGTGCATCGGTGCTGCGGTAATCGCGCCAGTTGTAATGCGGATTGCAGCCGCCCAGCATGGCTGCCAGCAGCATCAACACGAGGAGGGTGAGGGACTGTCGCATGGCTGCCAATATAGCAGCAAGGGAGCTGCAAGATCGTACCAGCTGACGAAAATAGTTCCAGAAATTGCATTGCTTTAAGGTAAACTACCGCGCACAAAACTCAGGAAACACTGTGCCCGTATTTACCCAT
>JBEVNE010000167.1:0-4893 GCA_040508275.1 Duganella sp. | reverse complement strand
GGAAGCGCTGGACTTCCGCCGCGCCATGAAAAAGATCGACGCCGAATGGGGCCAGGACTGGTGGTTCAAAGTCTGGGGTCCGCAAAACTTCGCCGAAGAAGGCATCGGCTCGCGTGAAGACTGGGTTATCAAGGCGGAAGACGACTGGCACGGCTTCGGCAACCTGGCGCCGAACTTCAACATGCTCGACCCGATCAAGGCCACCATCGTCAATCCGGGCCTGTCGCTGGACGGCCAGTTTGCCGACACCGGCATTCCGGCCTCCATCGTCACCAAGTACCTGGCTGAACACGGCGTGATCATCGAGAAGTGCGGCCTGTACTCGTTCTTCATCATGTTCACCATCGGCATTACCAAGGGCCGCTGGAACACGCTGTTGACGGCACTGCAGCAGTTCAAGGACGACTACGACAAGAACCAGCCGATGTGGCGCATCCTGCCGGAATTCGCGGCGGCCAACCCGACTTACGAAAGCATGGGCCTGCGCGACCTGTGCCAGCAGATCCACGATTTCTACAAGGCTTACGACGTGGCGCGCCTGACCACCGAAATGTATTTGTCCGACATGATCCCGGCCATGAAGCCGTCGGAAGCGTTTGCCAAGATGGCGCACCGCGAAATCGAGCGCGTGGCCATCGAGGAACTCGAAGGCCGCATCACCTCGATCCTGCTGACGCCTTACCCACCGGGTATCCCGCTGCTGATCCCGGGCGAACGCTTCAACAAGACCATCGTTGACTACCTGCGCTTCGCGCGCGACTTCAACGAGCGCTTCCCGGGCTTCGAGACCGACGTGCACGGCCTGGTCAAGCGCGAGGTGGATGGCAAGCGCGGTTACTTTGTGGATTGCGTGAAGCAGTAAACACAGGGGCTGCAACGATACAAAAGGATGGCCTCGGCCATCCTTTTTTTATGCTAGATTGCCATCACGGGCGCGGTGCCCGTACGCTCCTGTCGTTAGCAGGCTAAAAAGAGAGTTCGCATGCGCCTTATCATCGCCCTGATCCTTCCATGGCTGACCTTTTTCACCATCGGCAGACCGATGGCCGGCATCATCTGCCTGATCCTGCAGGTAACGCTGATCGGCTGGCTGCCTGCCGCCATCTGGGCGGTCTATGCGCTGAGTCAGTACAAGACCGACCAGAAAATTCGCGACGCCATGGGCCGCTAAGCCCATACGCCTGTCTCACGGACAGGCGAGTTCATGTCAACTCAGGCGGCCACCGCCACCGTCAGCGTCGCCACATAACCATCAGTGGCGTTGCCGGTAACGGTGGCCATTTGCAGCGCGTAGCCGTCGCTGAAGACATTGTCCGTCGCCAGGCTGATGGCCGCCATATTGCGCACGCTGGCGCTGTAGCCGCTGGTCGCATAGACCGCGTTGCTGGCCGCATCGGGAAACGCAAACTGCGACGTCTTGATACGGTTGGCCGCACTGGTGGCGGCCGACAGCGAGCGGTACACCTCGAAGTGCACATGCGGCACCCGTCCCGCGTAGCAGCCCGGATAAATCGACGTAAAACTCAGGTTGCCGCTGCTGTCGCTCACCTGCACGCCGCGCAGGTAGTTCTGCGTGGTGACGCCATTGGAATACAGCGAATAATTGCCATCGCGGTCGCAGTGCCACAGGTAGACGGCAAAACCGTCGAGCGCCGCGCAGCTGCCGTTGGCGTTGACGATCTGCAGGCGGATGGTCAGCGGCACGCCGGCAGCCACGCCAGTGGCGCCATTAAAACTGCTGCGGATATCGCTGCGCACCACACCCGATTGCGTGAGCACATTGACCACGCCGCTGCCGTTGGAGTTGGTGCCGTCGGCCGGGTACGGGCCACCGGTTTCCTCAGGAATCACCGTGCAGGCGCCGGTGCCGGTGGTCGGCGTGGTGATGGATGGCGTGGTTGGCGTGGTCGCGACTGGCGTGGTGGTGGCTGTGCTTGTGGCCGTGGTATCGCTGGAACCGCCGCCACAACCGATGATCGGCAGCGTGGAAGCGCCTGCCAGCAGCCAGCGCAGGCTCTGGCGACGGTCGGTGGTGAGTTTGAGCATGGCGGCCAGATCGGCTGCCAGGCTGTGCGAGTGGTGATCGTGGTGATCCATGGTGGCTCCTGGTGGTGTTAATAGCGCCGTTGATCGGCAATCGGCAATCGGCGAAGAGAGACGCCATTCTCTAGTTGCTTCATGTTAAGTAACGTAAGAACAAGGTAAAATCGTGTAAAGATGATTTTTTGGCAGGTAAATTCATCACGTGACGCGTTGTAAAAGCGGGTAAAAGCCGCTGCCCGTCCCATGGCCGGAGACGCCAGACTGTTATGATGCGGCAATCCCCAACAAGATTACGCTGCAGATGAAAAGCAAAGTACTGCTGATAGATGACGATATCGAACTCGTCGGCATGTTCAAGGAATACCTGGAACAGGAAGGTTTTGACGTCAAGGCCGTGCACGACGGCGAGGCTGGCGCCATCGAAGCGAGCACCGGCGCCTATGCCATCGCCATTCTCGACGTCATGATGCCGCGCATGAACGGCCTGGAAACGCTGCGCCGCATCCGCACCAACAGCCAGTTGCCGATTTTGATGCTGACCGGGCGCGGCGACGATACCGACCGCATCGTCGGCCTGGAACTGGGCGCCGACGACTACGTGGCCAAGCCCTGCACACCACGCGAGCTGACGGCGCGCATCCGGGCGATTCTGCGCCGCGCCCAGAGCGTGCCGGCAGATCAGAGTAACGCGTCGGCACTGGTGGTCGGCCAGCTCACCATGTGGCCCGAGCAGCGCCGCGCCACCTGGGCCGGCGTCAAGCTGGAACTGACTAGTACCGAATTCAATCTGCTCGAAGTATTGGCCCGCAACGCCGGCCGCGCGGTCAGCAAGAACACCCTGTCCGAACAGGGTCTGGGACGGCCGCTGGCGCGCTTCGACCGCAATATCGACGTCCACCTGTCCAGCCTGCGCCACAAGCTTGGCACCATTGCTGACGGCCGCTCGTGCCTGCAGACTGTCTACCGCCTCGGTTACCAGCTGATCAAGGAGTAAGTGCGTGGGCCGTTTGTTCTGGAAGTTTTTCGTCTGTATCCTGCTGGCGCAGCTGGCGGCCACCGTCGGCATCGGCGGCGCGGTCTGGCTCAAGAACCGCAACCAGCTCGCAAAACAGAGCGATATCGACACCAGCCCGCCGGCCGAAATGGCGATCAACGCCGCTGCCGCCACGCTCGAATTTGGCGGCATCCACGCCCTCAAGCGCATGCTGGAAAACATGGAACGGCGCCGCGTGTACGCGGTCGATGACGACGGACACGAACTGCTGGCGCGCATCGTCACCCCCGCGATACTGCGCGAATCGCGCAACCTGCTGCGCGACGATGGCCGCCGCCGCGTGGTGCGCCAGGTGTACGACCCGCAAGGCAACCGCTACCTGCTGTTTCTGCCCTCGTCCGAGCGCCAGCGCGGCTACGACAGCGAACGCCCGCTGCTGGCCGGGATTCAGGCCGCCACGCCCGGTGGTCTTGGTAGCGCCGCCGGCCCCGGTGGCCCCGGCCTCGGCGGCCCTGGCGGTCCCGGTGGGCCGGGCGGCAATATGCCCGGGCCCATGGGACCGCGTTTTCAGCCGCTTACGCCGTGGGTGCCGCTGGCAGCGGCAGTGCTGGCCAGTTTGCTGTTTTCCTTTGTGCTGGCCTGGTATTTTTCGCGCCCGATCCGCGCCCTGCGGCAGGCGTTTGACGCCGCCGCCGGCGGCGACCTGGCGCCGCGCTTTGCCAACGCAGGCGGCAAGCTCGGTTCGGAACTGGACGATCTTGGCCGCGATTTCGACCGCATGACCGCGCGCCTGCGCAGCCTGATGGATGGCCAGACGCGCCTGCTGCATGATGTCTCGCACGAACTGCGCTCGCCACTGGCGCGCTTGCAGGCCGCCATCGGCCTGGCGCACCAGCAGCCGGACAAGGCCGCCGCCTCGCTCGAACGCATCGAGCGCGAAAGCGTGCGCATGGATAAGCTGGTGGGGGAGTTGCTGACGCTGGCCCGGCTGGAAGCCGGCGCCATCCGTGCGCGCCAGGAGGAAATCAGCATGGCCGACCTGCTCGACCAGATCGCCGACGACGCCCGCTACGAAGCAGCGAGCCAGCGGCGCAGCGTGGTGCTGGAAAGCGTGGCCGACGTGGTAGTGCTGGGCCAGACCGACCTGCTGGGCCGCGCCATCGAAAACGTGGTGCGCAACGCCATCAAGCATAGCCCCGAGGGTGGCGAGGTGCAACTGCAAGTGCAGCCCCTGCCTGGCGATGGTCAGCTGGCGGGGCAGCTAGCCATCCGCGTGCTGGACCGCGGTCCCGGCGTGGCGCCGGCAGAGCTGGACGCCATTTTCCAGCCGTTTTTCCGCTCCAGCAATGCCAGTACCGAGGGCCACGGCCTGGGTCTGGCGATTGCACAGCACGTGATCGAAGCACACGGCGGCGCCATCCGCGCCAGCAACCGCGACGACGGCGGTGGACTGTGCGTGGAAATCATCTTGCCGGTCAAACGCGGTTAAACAGCGTTAAGCGATGCTCAAGCCGTGGTGTCGATGATGGAACCGAGCGTGTCGTAGCGCGAGCGGGCGCTGGTCACGGTGCTTGTGTCGGTGGTGGCGGTGTCGGCCACTGTGGCAGACTGCTGTTGCTGTGCCTTCTGCGCAGCTTGCGCCTGCAACTGGGCGATCTGCTGCTGCAGCGCTTCCACCTGCGTCTGCAACAACTTGGCCTTGGCCTGCCCCGCCTCCGACGTGTCCTTGTTAGCTTCCGTCAAATCCTTCTGCAAGGACTGCATCTGCTTTTGCAGGTTGGCGATGGTTGTGCTTTCCGACGATGCGCCGCTGGTGCTGACCACGGCCGTGCTCGATCCTACTGCTGATACCATGT